>URGK01000018.1 GCA_900547295.1 uncultured Eubacteriales bacterium | reverse complement strand
TTTACCCGCTTTTTTATGCTGGATGACCGGCCGGCTCATGAGCAGGATCTAACCCGCGGGGAGAGCAAAATGGCACTGTATGTGGTGGACGCGGCGGATAAGCCGGGCACGTTGTTTGAAATATTAAAGGCGTTTGCCGAAAACAACATCAACCTGGCGGCCCTGATGAGCCGGCCCACGAAAAAGGACATGGGCACCTATAATTTTTACTTGGAATTGGAGCTGGAAAGCCGGCAAAGAGAGGTGCTTGCCCGGACCATAGAGACGCTGAAAAAGCAATTTACCATCAGGGTGCTGGGCGCGTATACGCAGATATAAAAAATAAAAAGGCGGGAACCCCCGTCTTTTTTGTGCAAAAAAACAGGCCCCGGAAAGGGGCCTGCCGCAAAAACGGATTATAAGCCGAGGCCGCGCTGCACGTTGACGATGAAATCCTGCACGTTGGTAACGATGGTTTTTACCGCCAGGCTGCCGCGGTCGCGCAGCTTATTGACGGCAAATTCGGACACGTCTACGCTGTAAAAATACACGGGGCGGATGGTGCCGTCTTCCAAAACGCGGTAAGACGGGGTCATGTTGCCGGTGGCGATGGAATGCAGGGTGGTGGCCAGGCAAATGACGGTGGTGGATTTTTTTACCTGTTCACGCATGGCGTTTTGCGCCTGATACACATCGGCATACACTTCGGGCAGCGGCCCGTCGTCACGGATGGAACCGGCCAACACAAACGGCACGTTTTCCTGCACGCAGGAGGCCATGATGCCATCTTCGATGTTTTCTTCTTTGACAAACTGCGCAATGGAGCCCGCTTTGCGCACCCGGTTGATGGTGTCGATATGGTTATAATGTCCGCCGGGCTGGGAAATCTGGGTATAAATATCCTGGCCGAGAGCCGTGGAGCGGTAGCCCGCTTCCAGATCGTGTGTGGCCAGGGCGTTGCCGGCCAGCAAAGCGTTGACATAGCCGCCCTTTACCAATTTGGCAAAGGCATGGCGCGCATCCCAGTCAAAACAGCAGGCGGGGCCAAGTACCCAGGTGATAAAGCCGTTGCGCTTTTCATAGCGCAATAGATCATAGATGGAATCATAATCCATGGCATAGGCGGTTTCGCGGGAACGGCTCTGGCGGAAGGAGAAGGCCTCTTCCTGACTGTCCGGGGCGGAGAAAGCGTCGATATGCACATAGATGCCGTCCCGGCCGTCTTCGCTTCGGCCGGTGGCCACCAGATCACCTTTTTTCAGCCGGCGGAACTCCACAACCTCCACCTGGCCCCGGCGCAAAACGGCCACACAGTCCATCCGGCTTTCCTTTGCCAAAAGCCAGGAATCGTTGGCTTTGAAATATTCCGGGAAGATGGTGGTGGCGTGATAGTTATCCGGCGCAACGCCATGGGCGGGTGCGGGCACCCAGCGCACATTGGGAGCCTGTTTCAAGGCAGGCCGGGAAAAATCAGGAGCGGTATACGAAGGAATTGAAAAGCTCATAAAAACCTCCTAAAGAGTACAGACAAAATATAAATGCAACTTTATCTATCATAGGAAAAAACGAGCAGGAAAACAAGGGAGGAACACAAGGAAAACCAGAATAAAAATATGTATGCGGAATAAATGGGAGACAAAACGAAAAAAGGACGGAAAACGCCGGCAAAGGCAGAACACACGATACAAGCAGACGGCACCGCGGGCAGCAGGGCAGGACCTTGTATAGGCCGGGGAATAAGATAAATAAAAATGCAAACAGAAAAAATGCAAAAAACGGCTTGACAAAAGCAAAACAGCTTGGTAAAGTATGAAAAAACAAACCGATGAGGCAGAGGAGTACATCGAAAAAGCGCATGGATAGAGAGCCGCCGATGGTGGAATGGCGGCGATGGGCGTTCGGTGGAATGGGCTGCCAAGGGCGGTGCGAAAGGCTGCGGCCGAGTAGCATGCGACGGGCTCTTCCCCCGTTATCACGGAAGCGCGGCTATTGGGCTGTGAACAGAGCGGGCGCTGCAAGGCGTCAATTTGGGTGGTACCGCAGAAGCAAGGCTTTTGTCCCATAGAGGACAGGAGCCTTTTTATTTTGCTGAAACCATAGAACGGCCAGAGGGCCAACAAACAGAAAGGAGCACAGAAAAATGCAAAAGATTCCACACAGATTTTATTTAAGCGAAGAGGAAATGCCCAAACAGTGGTATAACCTGCGTGCCGATATGAAGCAACTGCCGGACCCGATGCTGAACCCGCAAACCCTGCAGCCGGCTACAGAGGAGGATTTGTACCCGGTATTTTGTAAAGAGCTGGCAAAGCAGGAGCTGGACAACACCACCCGCTATATTGATATTCCGGAAGAGATTCGGGAGATGTATAAGATCTATCGGCCGTCGCCGTTGATCCGCGCGTATAACCTGGAAAAAGCGCTGGATACGCCGGCGAAGATCTATTATAAATTTGAGGGAACAATACCTCCGGCAGCCATAAGCTGAACAGTGCCATTGCCCAGGCTTATTACGCCAAAGAACAGGGGCTTACCAGCCTGACCACCGAAACGGGCGCGGGCCAGTGGGGCACGGCGCTGGCGGAGGCCTGCTCGTATTTCGGATTGCCGCTGACGGTGTTTATGGTAAAGGTGAGCTATGAACAAAAGCCGTTTAGAAAGGCTGTGATGCAGACGTTTGATGCGGATGTGATTCCCAGCCCCAGCACGACAACGGAGGTCGGCCGGAAGATTTTGGCGGAAAACCCGAACACCACGGGCAGCCTGGGCTGCGCGATTTCCGAAGCGGTGGAAAAGGCTGTGACCACGGAAGGCTGCCGCTATGTATTGGGCTCGGTATTAAACCAGGTGCTGCTGCATCAATCCATCATCGGACTGGAAAGCAAAAAGGCGATGGAGATTTTGGGCGAATATCCGGATGTTGTGATCGGCTGCGCGGGCGGCGGCTCCAACCTGGGCGGGCTGATTGCGCCGTTTATGCAAGACAAACTGACCGGCAAGGCAAACCCGCGGATTGTGGCGGTGGAGCCTGCATCCTGCCCGTCGCTGACGCGCGGCAAATATGCCTATGACTATTGCGATACCGGCAAGATTACGCCGATGGCGCGCATGTATACGCTGGGCAGCGGGTTTATTCCTTCCCCCAGCCACGCCGGCGGCCTGCGGTATCACGGGATGAGCCCGGTGCTGAGTAAATTGTATCATGACGGATATATGGAAGCGGTGTCCGTAAAGCAGACGAGGGTGTTTGAAGCGGCGGTGTATTTTGCCAAGAAAGAGACGATTTTGCCGGCACCGGAATCTGCCCATGCGATTCGTACAGCAATCGACGAAGCGCTGAAATGCAAAGAGACGGGTGAGAAAAAGACCATTCTGTTTGGCTTGACGGGCACGGGGTATTTTGACATGACGGCATACAGCGCATTCCATGACGGAAAGATGGGAGATTATATTCCCACGGACGAGGAATTACAGCGCGGGTTTGACAGCCTGCCGGACATTCCACAAAACAAATAATAAAAACAGGACAAGGTCGGTAATAAGCGTAGGATTGTATGTGAAGGGTTGTACGATGGTGGAGCTCTTGCATGGATCCTCAAAAAAGATGACTTCAATTTCCATATCGAGGAATATTGCAAGAAGAACTACAGATATTGCGAAATGGCAGATATGCTTAAAAAGGCGATGGAGGACGAATAATGGGCAAAAATAAATTTAACGCCAAGAGGATTTACATAGACGGTGAGACCTTTGACAGCAGGAAAGAGTATAACAGGTACTGTGAACTGAAGCTGCTTGAGAGAACAGGTGAAATAAGCAATCTGGAAAGACAGGTTGAATATGAGCTTATACCGGCCCAGTACGAGAGAGTGTGGGACAAGCGCAAGGGTGAATACAAAAAAGGCAAGTGCCTTGAAAGGAAATGCTGTTATATTGCAGACTTCAGATACAAGGAAAAGGGCAAAGTGGTTGTCGAGGATGTCAAAGGTTACAGGAGCAGCGGCGCAGCATGGTCCTTGTACTGCATCAAACGCAAGCTTATGCTGCAGCTGTATGGAATAAGAGTTGTGGAGGTGTAACAATGACTGAATACGAAACTATATTACAGCTGAAAAATTTAAGAGAGCACTGCAGAGTTTTTAGTGCTGGCGGAGAAATCGTATGGCAGAAAGATATTGAAGCACTGGGTAATGCAATTAAAATTCTTGAAAGACAGCTTGCAGACGGCTGCAGCGGCTGTACATTCATAACCACACTGGAATGGGAAATGCCATGCTGCAAGTGCAAAAGAGGCAGCATGGATTACTGGAGGGCGAGAGAATGAAATACGAAGATGTGATGAAGCAGAAAAAGGGCTTCAGGATAGAGAGAGTTGATATGGCCAAGGGAGAACTGACGATAATAGTATCAGATGACTGGATAGACACTGTCTGCTCTGCTGTAGAAAGGCAGATATCGCAGAAAGTAAAAGAGTATGAGGACAAATATTATAGTTGTCCCATTTGTGGCAATGTACTAATGCATAAATGGCTTAAATATCCTGACGAACTATGCCCTAAAAGTGACGGATTACCCTATTGTTTATCGTGCGGTCAAAGATTAGATTGGAGTGATGATAATGAATAACTACGAAAATCAGAAAACAGAAATAGACGAAATTCTTGAAAGAAATCTTTGGTTTGGCGTCGAGGAAGAAACAAAAAAAGTTGCACCATGCCCGCAAATGAGCTGATTTGAGTGTTTGTTTCACGACGAAAGAGACAGCTGTCATTGTGGTCTACGATCCATGAAATGGCTAGTTTCAGAATATAAAGAACCCGAAATTGATTGGTCTAAAGTACCAGTTGATACTCCTATACTTGTGTCTGATGACGGTACAAATTGGGTGCGTAGACATTTTGCAAAAGTAACTAACACAGGAGCAATATGTGTTTTTAGTGATGGGGCAACGAGTTGGAGTGCTGATACTACGAATCCTATAAGACGGTATAAGTATGCAAAATTAGCGGAGGTAGAATGATGAAATATACCTTAGAAGTAATTATTACTGTTCTTGAAATTCTCAAAGAAAAAGCAGAAGGCGTAGGACAAGTTGCAATGGTATATGAAGACCTTGAAAAAGGCGACAACCCGCCTACTGCAATTTATTATAATGGACAGGCGGAAGCATTTGAAACTTGTATAAAACTGTTAAAAGGATGGGCAGGTGAAGATAAATGCGATTAATATATGCTGATAGATTAAAAGAAGTGTTGAATAGAAATTTCAGCCATACAGGTGGGGTAGAAGTAATGTGTCAGATAATTGACAAACAACCTACAGCTTACGACATAGACAAGGTTGTGAAACAATTAGATAAGGCAAGTGATTGTTACGAATGCAACGAACAGGGTAGAGAATGTGTGCGAATGATAGATTTGACAGAAGCTGTAGAGATAGTGAGAGGTGAGCAAAAATGAAATCAATAGAAACAAATGAATGGTGCATAAGCACCGATGGGGAGTATTTCTTTGATGATGGTTATAATAGCAAAGAGGAAGCGATAGAAAGCATAAAAGACAATTACAGGTATGACGGTGGATATATCGGCAGACTTGTTAATATAGAATTTGTCGAAAACGATATGTCTCACATCGAAATAACTGATGTGTTGAACGAAGCGTTATTTGACGAGATAGGTGAAACCATAGAGGATTTTGGGTTCACTGCTGAACAGGATAAAGAAATTTCTCAAATAGCCGCAAAAGCTGTTATTGATTATATCAATAAAAACAATCTACAACCACGCTGTTATAAAGTTATCGACATAGAATTTATTGAGATAGGTGAGCAGGAATGGAAGTAGTAATTATTAAGCATTTTGTAAATGAAGAATTAAATTGGGAATGTGGATATTATCTAGTTAACGGAACAATCGTAATTCAAAATGGTGAGCATTGGAGAGCAATTCCGCATATGTATAATGAGCCGATTATGAAATGTCTATGTGACATAACACAAAAAACAAAAGACGCAATTAAAGAAGCACTAGTAAAGGCAGGTGAACAGGAATGAAATGCAATAATACACATTGCAAACATTATGTGTCTGCAGAAAAATACATACTTTTCGGTTGGATATGCTTGACAGATGGTGGCTGCAAGTACGCATATTGCAAGAAGAACAAGAAAAAGGGTAGGTGAGCAGGAATGAATGAATTAAAGCCTTGCCCGTTCTGTGGAAGTGATGATGTTGAGGTAGTGCAATTGATGCCTGATAGCAGTTTTATGACAGTGTGCAGCAAATGCCCAGTAAGTATTGGAGCTAAAACGAAAGACGAAGCTATAAACCTATGGAACAGGAGAGCGGGTAATGAAGATGAACAAGAAAGAAGCAATGGACAAGCTGTACGAGCATAAAAATATGCTTACGTATCAGCAGTACAGGACATTCAGAGGTCAGATATGTGCTGGTGATATAGAGGGTTTCTACAAGGGACTGAAACGGATACTGACAGAAAGGAAGAAGAATGGATAAGAAGTGTTCAACGTGTAAATACAGAAGCGATAGAACAAGCCTTAACTATTGTGATTACATAGGACATACAGGTCATTCCAGAGGTTGTGCAGCTGATGCAAACTGTGACAAGTATGAGCCAAAACGAAGAAAAAGAAAAGTGAAACAGGAGGAAAAAATATGACATTTAAAGAAGCATTGGAAAAAATGAAACAGGGGTATACAGTTAAAAGACCGCACTGGGCAGGTTTTTGGCATCTGGATACCGAAAACGAGGTGCTCAATATGCACACAAAAGAGGGAAAGGTAATCGAAATAAGAGAAACTGACAGACTTTTATACACGCTTGAAAATATTGCCGCAGATGACTGGATTGTAGCAACTAATGTCAATACACCGATAGCTGGAGGCACTGCATTGTTTGACTTTGGAGAAGCAATAAAGCTTGTAAAGAGAGGACTGAAACTTTCAAGGAAAGGCTGGAACGGCAAAGGTCAGTACATATCCATAGCAGTGGGAATATCCTATATAGATTTAGATGACACTGTGAGAAATTCAGAACATAAAGATATGGGAAGTAGAGCAATAGTGTTTAACGGAACTTCAGGAACTCAAGTTGGCTGGCTTGCATCACAGGCAGATATGCTTGCAGAGGACTGGTATGTAATTGATTAGGAGAAACAGATGAAAAGGGCAAAGATTAAAAGAAAAAAGGAGTACATACCTGACAAGAGCCAGCAGAGAAAGATAATGGCTGCATCGTATATGGTGCTTGCTGAAACATTTATCTATATGCACTGTGAATATGGCTGGGGAAAAAAGAGATGTAATGATATTATCAATGCATACTGGAACACGATGGTAAGCGTACACGAAACCAGCGTGAGAAAGGCGAAGCTCACAGGAAAAGGAATAGAGCCTGCAGATGTTATGAGAAATGCTCAGTATCTGGTTGACGATGATTTGTTTAAGCTCCCGATAAAAGCAAATAATGCTTATATACTTGATGCAGACAGACTGGTGATGAGCTGTATGATAATAGCCTTAAACAACCTTGCTGGATTTGGAAAGAAAAGAATGAGCAGATGGCTTGAAGGGTATGTGGCTATGGTAAATGAGGTGTTCAATCCAAAGCAAAGCAGCACTGTAAGAGATATAGTTAAGTGGGCAGAAGAACTCACTGGGATTAATGTTACGGTGGCGCTTGTGTGGGAATAGTGCAACTTAGCGTTTGCTTTTTTGTTGAAAAACTTGCAATATATCGTAAAATATAATAAAGGGGTAACATTGAAAGGAGCTGTTTTTATGAATAAAAAACAAAAAGACTTATACACCGGCTTGCATTTGATGAGAATGAATCTCATATCAGAATTAGACAAGGGGACAGTAGTTCCACTTAAGTTTATTTATGACAAAGTATATGAGGGTGGATTGAGTTCTTATCTAGTTAATGAATATGCGGGATATGACTGGACAGAATGTAATCCAGACCTAGATGATTACCTTGCAAAAGAAGCACCGTTTTATGATTATAGTGATATTAAAAGGAAATTAGGGATAGGTTCTAATGGGTTATGTTTTCTCTTATCATTATGTATTGAAGCGAAAGAAGGTGTAATATCTGAATTGCCTTCTGATGATGAGTGATTAGTATATAATATGTATTATTAATACTCTACTCTATATTATTATATATATTATATAAGCCAGTTATATTAATATTAAGCAGGATATATGAAGCAGGTCTTTTGATTAAGGCCTGTTTTTTCGTGCGCAAAAGTCGAGGGTTAGAAATCAGCATATCAAATCCCGTATTATAAAAAGCAAAGGAGAAGAACGTATGTCAGATGTTAATTGGAAAGTTGATTGGAGCAAAATAAAAGCTGAATATATTACAGGGAGTGATACTTCCTACAGGAAACTAGCTGAGAAATATGGCATACATGAGTCTGTAATAACCAAAAGAGCTGTTGCGGAAAAATGGTATCCGGCCAAAAAGAAATACAATAGCGAACTGGTGGCGAAAGCGATAAAAAAATCACAAACGCAGGAGGTTAACAGATTAGCAAAGCTTCAGACGGCTGCAAGCTCAATGGCTGATGTAATAGATAAGGTGTTCAAAGATGCTCAGCAGTTCAATCGCCACATTGTCATGAATAAATATTTTGATGAAGATGGCGGAATGTCTATTGAAAACGAAGAAAAGATTTTTAGCAAGGTGGACACTAGAGCTATAAAGGATCTGACTGGAGCTATAAAGGACCTCGCTGCAGTTATGAGGGATATATACGACATACCTACAGCAGGAGAAGTACAGGCAAGAGAGATTGCAGCGGAAAGACTTGAGCTTGAAAAGAAAAAGGCCAGCAAAGATGAACAGGTTGACAGAGATATTCACGTTGTCATTCAAGGATACGAAAGCGAGTGGTCCGAGTGATAACTATAAAAATTCCCGAACCAAATGAAAAACAAAAACTGTTTCTTGCTGCAAAGACAAAGCACGTGGGGTTCGGTGGTGCCAGAGGCGGAGGCAAGAGCTGGGGAATAAGAACCAAAGCAACGATGCTGTCGCTGAACTATAAAGGAATTAAGGTTCTTATTGTCAGGCGTACATACAAGGAACTGTGGAATAACCATATAGAGCCGCTTAAAGCAAGTCTTAAAGGAATTGCCACATACAACAAGACAGACAAGGTGTTTACATTCCTTAACGGTTCAATGATTATATTCGGATACTGCAATAATGACGGTGCCCTTGACCAATATCAGGGTGCAGAATATGATGTGATATTTCTTGATGAGGCAACGCAGCTTGATGAGTCATGGATAAAGAAGATCACAGCCTGCTGCAGAGGTGTCAACGGATTTCCCAAAAGAATATACTACACCTGCAATCCCGGAGGCAGAAGTCATGGATATATTAAACGGCTGTTTGTGGACAGGAAGTATGAGGGTAACGAGAAGCCAGAGGACTACACGTTCATACAAAGCCTTGTTACTGACAACAAAGCACTTATGGAGTCAGATCCGGACTATGTGGCAACTCTTGAAAATCTTCCGCCAAAGCTCAGGGAAGCGTGGCTTTATGGTTCGTGGGACATTTTCGAGGGACAGTTCTTTGAAGATTTCATAGATAATCCTGAGCATTACGATGACAGGAGATGGACTCACGTTATAAATCCGCTGCCGCTTGAGGCAGTCAGAGCTATGAAGATATACAGGTCATATGACTTCGGATATGCCAAGCCGTTTTCCTGCGGCTGGTGGGGAGTAGACAGAGACGGAACTGTTTACAGAATTGCAGAGCTGTATGGCTGCACCAAAGAGCCTAATGAGGGTGTAAAGTGGGACCCGAACAAGCAGTTTGCTGAAATAGCACGAATTGAGCGAGAACACCCATACCTGAAAGGACAGCAGATAATAGGAGTTGCTGACCCGTCTATATGGGACGAGTCAAGGGGCAAGAGTATTTACAGGTTTGCGGCAGACAATAAGATATATTTCTCAAAGGGTGATAATCAGAGAATACCGGGCTGGATGCAGATGCATTACAGGTTTGCATTTGACGGCGAGGGGTATCCGATGATGTATGTGTTTAATACCTGCAAGGCATTCATAAGAACAATTCCGCTGCAGATATATTCCGAAACACATATCGAGGATCTTGATACTGACCTTGAGGACCATGTGGCAGATGAGACAAGGTATTTTCTTATGGAGCACCAGATTAAGCCGAGAACCAAGAATAAAGAAACAAAGCCGGAGTTTGACCCGCTTGATTTATATAACGAACAGAACAATAGAATGTTTAGGAGGTATTAAATGGCTGCTAAGAGCGATGAAAAAAACAAAGGTATAACGCCTAAAGAAAAACCATTAAAACAACCTGAGGGAAAAGCAGAAGCCTCAGCGCCTGCGCCAGAACCTATAGGAGCAGAACAGATTAAAAGGTTTTCTGAAATACTGCAAAGGTACAGAGAGGGCAAGACAAACCTTGATAACAAAATCGTTGCCAATGATGAATGGTTCAGATTGAGGCAGTGGAGACAGATGGAAAGCAGTTCTGACAAGGAGAAGAATGCTGCAGAGCCTGCATCAGCGTGGCTGTTTAACTGCATAACCTCAAAGCATGCAGATGCAATGGACTCATTCCCTGAGCCTAATATATTGCCAAGAGAGTCAGGTGACAGAGAGGAAGCTGCAAGGTTATCATCAATCGTTCCTGTAGTGCTTGAGCAGGCAGGATTTGAAGAGGCATATGATAAGGCGTGGTACAAGAAGCTGAAAGGCGGTACAGGTGTATATGGTGTGTTCTGGGACAGCAGCAGGCTTAACGGTTTGGGTGATGTGTCAATACAGGCGATAGATATATTATCGCTATACTGGAAGCCGGGCATCGAAGATATACAGGAGTCGCCATATCTGTTTCATGTAAAGCTTATGGATAACGAAGAAATAAAGGCAGCATATCCACAGGTAGGTGACAGGCTCGGAAAGCACGAAGAACTTGTCAAGAAATATGTATATGATGACAATGTGGATACAAGCGATATGAGTCAGGTCGTAGATGTGTACTACAGGAAAACTGTTGGCACAAAGAAAGTTCTGCACTTCTGCAAGTATGTTGACGATATAGTTCTGTACGCCTCAGAGAATGACACAGAAGTACCTACAAAGCTTGCAGCTGACCCGGAGACAGGAGAGCTTATAGAAGTTCCTGCAGGACTGAGCGTTGCAGAAACCGGTTGGTATGAACATGGAATGTATCCGTTTGTATTTGATGCGTGCTTCCCTTGTGAGGGTACACCTGCAGGCTTTTCGTTTGTAGACGTCTGCAGAAGTCCGCAGGAATACATAGACAGACTTGATCAGGCAGTGCTTGAGAACAGCATAATAGCAGCAAGACCGAGATACTTTTTTAGAGAAGATGGACAGATAAACGAGAGCGAGTTCTGCGACTTCACAAAAACGATAGTTCATGTGCAGGGAGTTATTGATGAGTCTACAGCGGTGCCTATTGCATACAAACCGTTGCCAGGATATGTTCTCAACGTACTTGACAACAAGGTGAATGAGCTGAAAGAAACATCTCATAACAGAGACGTTAATAATGGCGGTTCAGTATCCGGTGTAACCGCTGCCAGTGCTATTGCCGCAATGCAGGAACAGTCAGGCAAGCAGTCAAGAGATATGATTAAGAGCTCATACAGGTGTATGAAAGATATCTACACAATGGTTATCGAGCTTATAAGGCAGTTCTACAGCCTGCCGAGACAGTTCAGAATAGTGGGCAAACATGGTGAGGAACAGTTCATAACCTATTCCAACCAGAAGCTTGTAAGACAGCAGCTTGATACAAAGTATCCTGACGGCGAGGATATGTACAGGCTGCCGGTATTCGATGTAGAAGTCAATGCTCAGAAAGAGAGCCCTTACAACAAAACTGCATATAACGAGTTTGCTTTAGAGCTGTACGCAAAGGGTTTCTTTAATCCGGAAATGGCAGATCAGGCGCTTGCAGCTTTAGATGTTATGGAGTTTAAAGGGAAGAATGATGTGATGCAGAAGATACAGCAGAACGGAACACTGCTGCAGATGGTACAGCAGCTACAGCAGATAGCACTTCAGCTGGCTGTGCAGTATGGTGACCCAATGGCTCAGCAGCTTGCAGCCATGCAGGGTGTTCAGCTTCCTGCAACACAGAGTGTTCCGGGCGGAAGTTCTGGTATACAGGCGAATAATATAGGTGACGTGCAGAGAAAAGAACACGGAACTGTACGAAAAGCAAGAGCAGAAGCACAGGCGACAACTCAGCCGAGGTAAAACTTTGATTAATGTTGTTAAAACTGAAACTCCTGAATCGATAAACATTAAGATAACCGGGCACGCAGGGTATGCAAAGATAGGATACGATATAATCTGTGCTTCTGTAAGTATCCTCTTTTATACCCTGCACTTAGCCCTTGCATCATCGGGAAGGGAAGTGCAGTTTAATGATGAAGCCGGAGAGATTTCGGTAAAAAGAGATGAGGAAATAGATAAGATTACGGACTATTTCTTTCAAGGTTTTGTAACACTTTCAGAGAACTATCCGCAAAACGTTGCAATTTCAACTGTAGTGGAGGGTTAGAAAAGTGTATGCCGTTTGTGTTTATATATAAATACAATAAAGTGTCGTGACTATAACACAGGAGGAACATATGAAAAAGTATTTATTAAACCTACAAAGATTTGCAGAAGGCGGCAGTGCAGCAGGATCCGCTGCAGGAGATGCCGGCGGTGCAGCAGGTGTAGGAGCAGCTGATAACGGCCAGGTCGCTGCAGGCAATGATGGACAGCGGGTCACTGAACCATCGGGAACAGAAGAACCACCTAAAAAATCCTTCAAGGAACTGATAAAGGGTGAGTATAAGGACGAGTTCGGAAAAGAGATAGAGGCTGCTATCAAGAGAAGATTTAAAAATGAATCCAAGAAGTACGAGAAAATGAACCCTCTGATGGAAGTGCTGGGTGAAAGGTACGGAGTAGATGTTACGGATTTTGATGCCATAGACTTTACGGACCTTGCCTCAAAGCTTGTGGAAGATGAAGCATACATCAGAGAAGAAGCAATGTCATTGGGCATTGATGAAAATGTACTGAGGCAGACCAAGAAGCTCGAATTTCAGAACAATATGCTTGAAAGGCAGAGACAGGAAGCCGAGTATGAGGCTGCAAGAGCCGAGAGTATGGAAAGACTTGCTGCTGACATTCAAAGTACAACAGCCGTTTATCCGGAGTTTGACTTTGATACAGAAATGGATAACCCTGATTTTGCTAGGCTGATTGAAACCGGCAGAATTGACGTGAGAACGGCATACGAGGTTATCCATAAGGATGAATTTGCAAGAACTGCAATGCAGTTTGCAGCAAACAGAGCAGTGCAGGATACGGCAAAAGCAGTAGCTTCCGGGACAAGACCTGCCGAAGGCAAAGGCGGAGCTCCTTCCGCAGCAGGAACATTAGACCCTTCAAAACTGACATATGAACAGTATGAAGAAATCAAAAGAAGAGCAGCAGCAGGAGAAAAGATAACATTCTAGTTTTCTCCTGATGAATAGGAGGAATTTATGAAGATATTACGCACATTAAATCTGCAGAGATTTGCAGATCCGAACACTCAGACAACATTACTTAATGCAGTTGGTAATGACCTGTCCCCTGAAATGAAAACCTTTTACAAGACTGCGCTGATAAGAACGGCTAAGCCTAACCTTGTGCATACGCAGTTTGGTTTAAAGAGACCTATTCCAAAAGGAAATGGCAAAAAGGTTGAGTGGAGAAAGTGGTCAAACTTCAAGAAGGCGCTTACACCATTAACAGAAGGTGTAACACCGGACGGTAACACTCTCAATGTTTCCTACATCGAGGCAGAGGTTGCTCAGTACGGTGACTATACTACCGTATCTGACATACTCGAATTAACTGCAGTGGACCCTGTAATCGTTGAAGTTACAGAAAAGCATGGAGATAATGCAGGACTTACACTTGATACCATTGCAAGAAATGAGCTTATTGCAGGTACTCAGGTAAGATATGCTCCAAAAGTGTCAGGCGGAACAGAAACTGTAACAGTTTCGAGATACCAGCTTGATAAGAACTGCCTTATGACAGGAAAGCTTGTAAGAAAGGCTGTAACAGACCTTAAAGCAGTAAATGCACCTAAGATTAACGGCTCTTATGTGTCAATCATTCACCCTCATGTTGGGTATGATATTTCGGGTGATACTGAATGGGTAGAAGCTTCAAGATATGCAGGCTCAACTCAGATATTTGAGGGAGAACTCGGTAAGTTCCACAGCTG
Organism: uncultured Eubacteriales bacterium; assembly: GCA_900547295.1. GTDB lineage: Bacteria > Bacillota > Clostridia > Peptostreptococcales > Anaerovoracaceae > UMGS973. Next base: position 20,707 of record URGK01000018.1, on the reverse strand, counting down.
CAGATTTGTAGAGTCAACAGAAGCTGCGGTATTTAAGGGCAAACCTTTAACATCGGGAGCTGAAACGCTGACAGTTAAAACTGCGGTAGAAGCATCTACCGGTACTGCTACATCAGATGTTGCAGTAAATGAGGCAATTGCTTCTTCGGACAGAATTGCATCAGCATCATCGTCTGTTCCAGTTAATGTAGTTATTGGTGATACGAAGCTTGTTGTAGTAGGTGTTACTACAGGCGCAGCAGGTGCTGCAAAGCTTACTGTTAAGCAGCCGCATGGTGCAATTGCAGCTAAAGATAAGATTTCCGCAGGAGATGCAGGGAAGGACAACCTTGCTGTATATGCAAGCCTGTTCCTCGGTAAAGATGCATACGCAACAATCGATATTGAGGGCGGCGGTACAGAAGTTATCGTAAAACCTAAAGGTTCAGCCGGAACAGCAGACCCATTAAACCAGAGGTCAACTATTGGCTGGAAATCATTGTTTGCCTGCAAGAGACTTATTGAGGAATACATTCTCAGAGTAGAAACCTGCTCCGAGTATTCAGATGAGGTTACAGAGGCAAACTAATCAGGAGGTAAACCATGGCAGAGAAAAAGACAACTAATGAAGCTGCAGAAGTTGAGGCTAAGAAAGCTGCAGAAGTTGAAGCTGAAGTAGAGGCTAGGTTAAAAGCCAAACTTAAAGAAGCTGAGATGAAAGCTGTTGAAGAAACCAATGAAAAACAGGCGGAGGAAACAAAGCCTGTAAATCCTATGGATATCAAGGAAAGATTATTTATACCTAGAGGAAGGAAAGGAGAGGAAAACTTTGTGCTTATTACACTGAATGGCAAGCACTATCAGATTAAGAAAGGCACAGAGGTTGAAGTTCCCAGACCTGTCGCTGAAATCTACAGGGAATCAATGAGATTAACAGATATAGCCGAAGACTATATCGAAGCAAAAACTGACAAAGATACTAAAGATACTGATGAGTAGTGCTCATATAGAGCAGAACGGGGAGCATTATTTGCTCCCTTTATTATTAGGAGAAGCAAATGAAGATTAAAGAGATGATAGATATGGTTGATAAGCTGACTCCAAATGCCTATGAGACTATAGACAAGATTCAGTGGCTCAAACATCTTGACATGCAGATTTACGATGAAGTGATATCAGGTTGTGAGGGGTACGAGCAAATATCAATGGGCGAATATGATGTTGAACAGTATGACGATACAGAGCTGCTTGCTCCGGATATGTTCTCTGACCTGTACAGATGGTATCTGGAAGCGCAGATAGGTAAAGCCAATGGTGAAACAGCAAGATATAACAATGCGCTGATACTGTTTCAGAGCAAATGGGAGGAATATTGCAACTGGTATATACGGCACCATATGCCGATTGCCAAGAAGGTGAAACTATGGTAGGAGGTGAAGCATATGCTGTTTCCACAGCTTAATGAAGTGGCAACACAGAGAATGTACTGTGAGGAATTTATGGGATACAACCACAACCTCAGAATACAGGACGGACAGTTTTATGATATGAAGAACCTGTCGTCTGATGCATACCCGTTGCTTACCACAAGGAAGAAACGTGGCAGTGTTTTTCAAATGACAAAGCCGCATGGCATTGTTGCAAAAGATGCTCTGGCGTGGGTTGACGGCACAGACCTTTATTACAACAATGAAAAAATAGAAGGCATAGTACTTACGGACACAGATAAAATGATGATAGGTATGGGCGCATACCTTGTTATATGGCCGGATAAGTTCTATATAAACACTGAGGATCTTACGGAGTATGGTTACCTTGAAAACAGCTGGAGCAATGCTGCAGGTATATCAGTAACCTTTTCAATATGCAGGCCTGACGGTGAAGCCTACAATGTTAAGACAACAGGCAAGACTGCACCTGAAAGTCCTGAAAACGGTGACATATGGCTTGATACATCGGGAAGTACTCATGTGCTCAAAATATATGCAGCCAATTCATCTATGTGGTCACAGGTTGCAACTGTTTACACGAAGATAAGTGCAAACGGTATAGGACAGGGCTTTAAAACAGGTGATGGAGTCTATATAGCCGGCTGTGAGGCAACAGGGGAGCAGGTTTCTGACGAACTGAAAAAGCAGGTAAAGGAGCTTAACGGCTCAAAGCTATTGTTTGATAAAGGCGACAACTATATTGTTGTAATCGGGCTGCTTGATCAGACCTACACACAGACAACTGTTAATGCAGGGGAACTCACAGTAAAAAGGAGAGTCCCGGCAATGGATTATATCACAGAGGCAGGAAACAGGCTGTGGGGTTGCAAGTATGGCGTTGTTGACGGCAAGGTAGTAAATGAAATCTACTGCTGCAAGCTGGGCGATTTCAAGAACTGGGAATGTTATCAGGGCGTATCAACTGACAGCTATGCCGCATCTGTAGGTTCTGACGGTGTATGGACCGGAGCTATTACACATATGGGATATCCTTTGTTCTTCAAAGAAAACTGTGTTCACAAGGTATATCCGTCAAATACAGGAGCGCATCAGATTGTGGAAACTCAGCTGCGCGGTGTGCAGAAAGGCAGCGCAAGGTCACTGACGATTGTAAACGAAGTGGTTTATTACAAATCACCTATAGATGTATGTGCATATGACGGCTCACTGCCACAGTCCGTAAGTGATGCTTTTGGCAGTATTATGTATTCTGATGCAGTCGGAGGTACGCTTGGAGATAAGCTTTATATGACTATGAAGAATGCTGCAGGTGTTTCCGAGATGTTTGTATTCGATACAGAAAAGGGAATATGGAGCAAGGAAGATGGCATAAAGGCTTCCGGGTTTGCAAAGAACGGTCAGGACCTGTACTACATAGATGCTGATACAAAGAAGCTTATGAGCATAACAGGACAGCAGGGAAGTTTGGAAGATGATTTTGAGTGGTTTGCTGAAACAGGCAATATCGGATACTCATATCCGGATAACAAGTATATAAGCAGGTTTAATATTCGTATAAATCTTGAGACATTTGCTACGGTGGGAGTTTCTATTCAGTATGACTCAGATGGTATATGGCAGCTCAAGGGCAGAATGACAGGCAAGGGCATTAAGACATTTACACTTCCTGTTCCTCCAAGGCGCTGTGATCATATGAAAATCAAACTTGAGGGCAAAGGCGGTATGACTTTATATTCTATTGCAAAAATACTTGAGATAGGAAGTGATATCAAATGATAAAGGCTGATTATCCCAACAGGTTTACGGAACTGGATCAGGTGAACTCATATCTGCATCAGCTGGCAGAAAAAATCAATCTCAATTTTGCCAACACTACCGCTGAGGCGATATGGAGAGATACGGAGAAAGCCTTGTCAGTGCTGGGCGATAAGGAAGCAAGCGCAAAAGAAAAGGCCGATATACTCGCAAGCTATTCAGCAATGAGGTCATTAATCATAAAGACTGCGGAGTATACGGTTGAAAACAGTGAGAAGATAAAGCTTTCTATGGCCGGAGATTATGTTGCAAAATCAGAATTTGGAGATTACTTTGAGAAGGCGACTGTGGATATAGAGGGAACACCTGTAGGAATAACGCAGCTTTATAGGTATACATCAGGCATTACAGGTGAGTTCGGCGATATTACTGTTAGCTCACACAATTTCATAAAGACCGGCCTTTTATATTACGATGAGAATTCATTGCCTGTGTACGGCGTTGGAGTTGGTGAACTTGCCACAAAGGTTGATGCAAATGGTCAGACAGTGCTCGACAGGAGCAATCTGCTTGCGACATACACAGCTGATGAGATTGCATTCTGGCAGAACGCGGAAAAGGTTGCCTATATAAATAACGGCGCGCTTTATATGCCGGCTGCCAATATCACAGGTGGAACTTTGAATATTAATAACAAGTTCACTGTGGACCTTTCAGGAAATATGAAAGCGGAAAATGCAGATATAACAGGTAATGTAAAGTGCACTGTACTTGATTGCACCAATGCTACTGTTAAGGGCCTTGTAGTCGGTGAGAATATTACTATGGGTGAAAATGCAGTTATCAGCTGGAACAACATAAACAATAAACCTGATAATCTTGCTACAACTGATGATATACCCGACACATCAAACTTTATAAGAAAATATGGAACTACAATTACAGACACTGCGATATGGAGTGGAAGTTTAACAGCTAATGACCTGACAATTACTGGTGGGAGTGTTGACATTACGACTAGTTCAGATGCTACGAGCATTATCAAGCTTAGTGGACCTAAACTTTCTACAACAATATCTCCTAATGCTATGCAATCAATTGGTACAAACGAAAGAGCTGCATTTAGTGCCAATGCGTTGTTATTTATAAATTCTTCGACTGGCCATACTACAAATATTTCTGCTGGTGCTATAACCGTTGGTGGTAGTGCTGGTGCTAGTATAAAGGTTAATGGATCATCTGTTATTACCACATCAGATATTAGCAGTTATTTATCTGGGTATGCCCTTTCTAGTCATACGCATTCTCAATATTATGAGTCTGGCGATAATATCTATGCAAGTAAACTGTATGTATCAAACGCGGGGAATATTTCGGGAGATCCTAATGCCAGACTGGCAGCTACTTCGCCATATCAGTTGGGTTATTCTTCAGGTTCAAGTATGTGGTACAAGCACGATATTAAACCAGTGGAAAATGAGGAATTAGATCCGCACCATTTGTATGATATTAAGGTATATCAATTTAAATACAAAGATGATTATTTAAACGAAAATGACCAGCGATATGGTATAGACTGCATAGGGTTTATAGCTGAACAGGTCAATAATGTTTATCCGATAGCTGCTGACAGAGAAACGGGCAAGCCAAGGAACTGGGAAATGAGATATATTATTCCGCCTATGCTTGCACTCATTCAAGAACATAAAAAAGAGATAGATGCATTGAAAGAACGTATTGATATTTTAGAAAGCTGAGGTGATGAAAAGTGAAAAAATGTGAAGGAGAAGCTGTTAAAGGTATGCCGGTTAAACCGGTTACGTTAATTATGGACGAACTTAAAGGTAAAGTTGTTAATGCTATTAATAAAAGCGGGCTGGCACCGGTATTGGTTGAAGCCGCTATAAAAGATGTTTTTTCCGAGGTAAGCAGACAGGCAATGCTTCAGAGAGCAAGTGAGGCTGAGGCATACCTTGCTGCAGTTAAAGAATTTGAGGAGAAAGGCAATGAGCACAGCGAAAAACAAAAACAAGTCAAAAAATAAACTTAAAAGTGATCCGAATCCTAAATACAAACTTAAATCCACAGGATTTTCTTCGAGTGGAACCGGCTCACAGTCAAAAACAAAGAAATGGAAAGATATCTCCGGGATACCTCATCAGGTGACAGCTTCGTTGAGGGAGGCAGCCAAGAATGGCTATCAGCCTACAAAAGACAAGAATGTTGTTTCAGCAAAAGGTGATTATGATAATCTTGTTGCTAATAAGCCGGGAGATTTCCAGTCTACATATAAAGGACAGCTTGATACTATCTACAACCAGATAATGAACAGGCCTGACTTTTCCTATGATTTAACATCAGATCCGATGTGGCAGCAATATAAGGACCAGTATACGGCATTAGGTAAGCAGGCTATGGCTGATACTATGGGAGCAGCTGCGGGGCTTACAGGGGGATATGGTAGCACCTATTCTCAGAATGTAGGCCAGCAGGCGTATAACGGATATCTTACGCAGCTTAATGAGATGATACCCGAGCTTTATGGCATGGCTTTAAACAAGTATCAGCTTGAGGGGGACCAGCTCAATACTGCATTTAATGCAGCAAATACTTTGTATGGCAACGAATATGGTGAGTACAGAGATAAGGTAGCAGACTATAACACAGACAGAGAATTCCTGTATGGAGTATATTCTGACCAGTACGACAAAGGAGAAACTGCTTTCAACAACAGATATAGTATGCTGGCAGATATTGCAGATACTTATAACAATGATTATTACAACAAGAATAATCTTAACCTTAGCAAGAAAGCTCAGAAATTAGATGAAGACCAGTTCAAATGGAATAAAAAGATGGATAAGCTCAACTATAACCTTGCATTAAAAAAAGCCTCTAGCTCGGGTAGTAGCAGAAGTGGTGGCTCGGGCAGAAGGAGAAGCAAATCCACCACATATAAAGGTTCCGGAGGGACTGCTGACAGTAGTGAGTTCGCTTCAATAAAGAAAGCCTGCAGGTCATATAAAAGTAATGATAAGTTATATGATTATGTACAGACACTTATTAAAAGTGGTAAGGTTTCAGAAGCTAAGGGTAAAGAATTATATCATACATATGCAACCGCCAATAAAACAGGCAAAGGTACAGGAGATAAAGGCGGATATAACAAGTATACTCAGGACACATATAGATGGAAATAGGAGACGTTATGGGCGATTTTGTTAAGAACTATAAAAAAGGTGAGAAGCAGAGAAAAAAATATGATGAATATCTCAAAAACAATGACCGCAAAAAGCTTGATGAAGAAGCTGCAGCTAAAGGCAGAGAAAAGAATAAAGCAAGCAGCTCAAATGATAAGAGACAGCAGGCCAGCAGGAACTATATGCGCAATGAGAGGAAAACAGTCAAACATAGTGGTAGTTACGGCAAGTTCGGTAAGGGCCAGCAGTCATTTACAAGTCGTAGCGGAAGTCAGAGAAAGAAAAAGACTGCTTTTGAAAGAGTTAAGGATTACTTTACTGGCGATTACATACTGAAAAAAGATAAGGACGAGTGGAACCGATTTGATTACATAACAAATGGCGCCATGGGTGAGTGGCTTGGAGGCATAATCAGAGCTGGCGAATATCTTGGAGACGTGACAGGGCTTACAAAAGAAAAGAATCCTCAGAAAAGAAAAGGCTCTCAGCTTCTGAGAGAGGGGAGCGAGTATATAGATACGGCCAAAAAAGGAACAGGTAAGCTTGGAAAGGTAGGAATAGATATTGCATCGCAGGGCGTAATGATGGGTCTTGACAGAGCTGTGACATTAGGCAGAGGCAGACTCTCACTCCTGCCTATGGGCGTTAGAGCATTTGGAAGTTCTGTAGAACAGGCTGCAAATTCAGGCGCTGATCTTAAACAGCAGGGACTCTATGGTGGCTTATCTGCAGGTGTGGAAATAGGAACAGAAGGATTGTTCTCAGGAGGTTCAAAGCTTATTTATGGAGGAAAAGGTGCACTGGACAGAGTGTCTGAAACAACCGCAAAGAAGATAACTGATGCAGCAAAACGTTTTGTCAAAACTGATAAAGGACAAAATGTGCTTTATCATGCAGTTAAAGCTGGCCTTGCTGCCAATGAAGAAGGTTTTGAAGAAGTCATAGCTGATGCAGTTAATCCTATTATACAGCGAATTTCATATGATGATAAAGCTCTGAAACAGTACGGCAATCCGCAGTATTGGAAAGATTCTGCGTATGATTATGTTATTGGTGCAGCCTTAGGCGGAATTATGGGTAGCGGAGGACAGGCTATAGAATACAGAGCTGGACGTAATATGAGCCGTCAGCAGCAGGAAGCAGAAATTAATAAAGGCCTTAAATCTGATGAGTCAAGTGAATCTTACAGCTATGCAAATCAGCTTCTGAATCAGTCCCAGAGGGGCGAAAACATACTCCCGGGGCAATTCTATGACCTTGTCAAGAAAAACGCCGCAGCGGATAACAGAGCAGCGAAACAGTATAATGATATATACAGAAATGCGCTCGATAATGAAACATTCAGAAAAGCACAGGAAGGTTTTGATGAGGAAGATGTTGAGAGAGCTAAAGGAATTGCAGCAGGCAGAGAAAGCAATGCGGCACAGCAGGCGAAAGCTGTACTTCTTAAACAGGGGGTGGAAGAAACTCAGGCAGATGAGTATGCGCAGTCTATAGGAAGGATTGTTGCTGGAACAGCAAACTATACTGATACAGAAGTTTTTCAGGGTAATGATGCAGCAAAGGACGCTTTTAAAAATGTAACAGGTTTTGCACTTCCTGCAGACAACGAAAGTACAAGAAAACAGATTACTCAGTATGCTGCAAATGCGACATATAATATGGCTGTGAATATGAGAGCTGATATTGAGAGTGAAATTGCAGCTGAGAATGGTGGCAGTTTCAGAGCCAGTGACGGAACTATAGTAGAAACTCCTGTGATGATTACATCTCCTGCAGATGTTGCTACATTCAGAAAGAGCGTCAGAAAATATACTGGTGAAGTCGCTGAGAAACTTGCTGCAGACTACACAGGAACTGTATCTGCAGGCAGCTATACGGCTGCTTTTAATGCTTTCTATGATGCAGGTAAAATAGCGTATAGCAATCCTAAAAGATTCAATTTTACTTGGGCAAACAAGATAAACAGCGCATGGAAAGAGTATCTGACTGCCAATGCTGCAAGAGATGCATACCTTGCAGGAATTAAAGCTGCAAGAATAACGGAAGAAAAAAGAGTTGCTGCCAAAACTGATATTGCAAAGAAAGGCGAAAGCAAGGCAGAGGACAAGAGTAATAAGTTATCCGAAACACAAAAGAATATGGCAAAGGCGCTGGCTGAAAAGACAGGGCTTGATGTTACTATTGCAGAAAAGCTGCATAGGGTTGTGGACGGAGCAAATGTACAGCTTAACGGTGCGATTAATGTAGCAATGGGAACGCTGGAGCTTTCACTTGACAGTGATAATCTGGGACAGGCGCTGGCACATGAACTCACACACTATACCTATGCACTCAATAAAGAGGGCGCAAAGGAGCTTAGAGATGCGGTTCTTTCGTGGTATGCGGAAGAAAAAGGTATGATGTCCCTATCAGAGCTTCTTGAAAGCAAGAAGCAGAGATATGGTGATGAGGTTACGGCAGAGGAAGAATTTATTGCCGATGCTCTTGCAGGATTGTTTTCAAATGACAAGGGCGCAGAAAGCTTTGCTCAGTGGCTTACTGATAAATCAGGCTACAGCATAGAGCAGCAGAAGTCTGTCCTGCAGAAGCTTATTGATGTAATTGACAGCATAATTGCAAATATCAAAGCTATGTTTACAGGAAATGACCTGTCCAAGGTATCAAAAGATATGAGGCAGCTTGCAAAGCAGAACCAGCAGAGGGCCGAGAGCGTAAGAAAGATATACATAGATGCGTTAAACAAGGCTTCAGAAACCTATGCAAGTGCCGAGACAGGAGCAAACGCGAACGAAAGCAGTGTGAAATATTCTAAAAAAGGTGAGGATAGTTCTATTAAGAAGCAATTGCGGGCGAATATGGAAAAACTCAAGGATATGAAACCTGTTGCGGATGTGGAATATGAAAGCATAAAGAACTTGAACCGCTCTGAAAAAGCCAAGGTCATAATGAATGACTACAACAAAAAATTTAAGGACGGTATCGATAGACAGGACTTTGGACATATAATTTTGCGAGAAGATGAAGTTACGGGAAGTTTAAAGTATTTGTACACAGACGGTGAATTTGCAGCATTCAAAGCGCTACCTCAAGTACTGAAGCGAGGTAGGGTAATAGATGAACATATTGACCATAAAAAAAGAAAGATTGACACAGTTACAATAGCAGCTCCCGTTGTGATAAATGGTACGAGTGGCTATATGGCAGCAGTTGTAAAGGTAGGTGGTAAAAACAGATATCACGTTCACAGAATACTTATGCCGGATGGTTCTGAATTTGAATTCAATAAAAAAACAGAACCTACCGGTGCTGGCATGACTACCTCGAAAGGCAGACAGGGGTCAGCCATCAGTCCTGTTTCTAATAAAAGCATATCAGAAACAGACAAAAAAAGCAATGAGAAATACTCAATAAAAGAAGATTCCAACGACAATAGCTTATCCGAGAGACAGCGGGAATATTTCAAGGACAGCAAAGTCAGAGATAAAGATGGCAAGCTTATGGTTTTATATCATCAGACCGGAAACGACTTTACAGTATTTGATACAAAACACGAAGGCGCAGGCTCTGGAGATAGTGGAACGCCGTATGGTATCTTCCTGAAACCGACTGAAAATGATATTGGTTTATCGGGAAATAAGCAGATGCCTTTGTATGCTAACATTACAAATCCTCTTATTGCTGCAGATAGAGGCGAATTTGACAGGATGCTGAGCGAAAGTGCTGAGTACAAACAGGTAAGTGATGAGTACAGGAAATTAGACATTGACTATAAGAAGAAATTTGAAGATGCCAAAGCTGCTTTAACAGAGTATATCACAGAATATAGGAGAAAGAATCCTAATGCGAGCAGAAGTGATATATATAACGATCCAAAGTTTGAGGAAGTCTGGGAGGCCGAGGATAAAATAATAGAGGCATGGACAGCTGAAGCTGATGCATTGTCGGCAAAAAGCAAGGAGATTATAACTAACTACCTTGAGGCAAAAGGATATGATGGAGTTATTCTGGAAGAAGATAAAGGCAGTTTCGGAAGAAAAACAAAAGCATATATTGCACTGCATTCTGAGCAGGTTAAAAATGTAGATAATGCGAACCCTACAATAAATAAAGATATCAGATACTCTATTAAAGAGTATACAGATGAAGAGAAAAAGCAACATATCAAAGATGCAAGCGAGTATTTCGGGTATACACGCAAATGGTCGGAAACAGGATATGTTACTGCCAATGGTAAACAGCTTGATTTCTCAGGCAGACATGAAGGCGGACCGGGAGGCTCTCGATATGTGGATCATAGAGATATTAGAGATGCATTGAGTGAGGACTATGGTGGAGAAGATTACAGTGGCAGTATGGTTCAGTTTATGTCTGAGGGTAATATACGCATTAGTCCTGAAATCAATGGAATAAATATGTCTGTAATGCCTACTAAGGCACAAAAGGAGATATTATCTGATTATATAAGCAAGCAGCATGGTGAGGTGGTGCTGGATTTAGACACTACTGACGGTAAAACTGTTTCCAGCACAAAGTATCCGAAAGGAACTCATTCCAATAAAGTCTTAGCGGATATTACTGCATATTTTGAGGAAGGTAAAAATCCTCACGTCTCCGAACTCTCTAATTTCCGTTATTCCTTTAAGGTTGATAATAAAGGAAATGTATTGTCAGAAGAACAGCAGGAATACTTTAAAAATAGTAAGGTAAGGGACGAAAAGGGCAGGCTTATAGCAGTATACCATGGTACACCTTCAGCAGGATTTACTGTCTTTAATAAGAATCAGAATTACTATTCCGACAGCAAAGAACTGGCTGGAACATACACAAACAATGATGGTATGTATGAGGGGTATCTTAATATAACCAATCCACTTATTATAGATGCACATAATGAAAAGTTCTCCGGAATACCCATTAATTATATTGAGGTTGACAATCTTGATGAGCTTATGGAGATATCAGGATTATCTCCATTTGAAGAAGATGGAATGATGAGAACTTCAACAGCTGATATAGTTTCTATGGCAGAAGATGCGGTTGATGAAGGTATTGCAGACTATGATGGTGTAATATTTAAAAATGTATATGACGAAGGCGGTTATGGAAATGCAGAAGTAGGAACTATAAAGTCAAATGTTTATGTTACATTTGAGTCTAATCAGTTTAAAAATATAGACAATACAAGTCCTACTACGGATAAGGACATTAGGTTCTCCATCAAGGAAACTGACCGCAGCACTCAGAAACTACTCAGAGAGAACAAGAAATATAAACAGCTTGTTGCAGACCTGAAACAACAGATGAGGCTGTCAAAGGGTCGTATACCGGATAAAGGCGAGATTAATAAGTATGTGAACAGACTGCGTGCAGAATACAGCTCAAAGGTTGATAAGGAGCAGCTGATAAACGCGCTCACAAACCTGTATGGCTATATGGCAGAGAAAGATGCCAAAGCGGATCAGGTATGGGATGTTGCGAGAAGCATTGCCACCGATATCATAACAAACAGTACATACAATAAGGAAATATCCGATTATGCTAAGGGAATTCTAAAAGATATAAAGAGTAGCAAGGTTGCATTGTCTGAAACACAAAAGCAAGAAGTAGCATATGTGTATGGTTCATATACTGAATACAAAAGAATAAATAAAGGAGTGAATACATCTGATAACGGAATATACCTTGATGAAAAATGGCAGGAATGGGCAGAAGTTTATCCGGAACTGTTTGATGCTGAACTCACTGAGCCGGAGCAGGGTGTAAGGCTTGCGGAAATCACAAAGGCGTTGAGTGAGGACTATGTTAATGAGTTTGGCTTTGACCTTACTGATGCAACAGATATGCTTGCGGCCGAAATAGCCAATGAAGTTGCACAGACAAATGAAATGGTTACCTTTGCAGACAAGAAAAAACAGCAGCAGGCAGAAAAGATAGCTAAGGAAAAAGCAAAGAATAAGGAAAAGATAAATGCTATCAAGCGGCAGTATAAAGAAAAATATCAGCAGGGAATGGCAGAGCAGAGGAAAAAACACAATCAGAAGCTGACAGCTCAGAGAGACAAAGCAAAAGAGCAGCTTGCAAGGCAGAAAGCGAAATATGAACAGCGTGCTGCAGACACCAGAGCAAGAACTGACAGGCGAGGCGTTAAAATGCAGATTGAAAAAGATGTTAAATATCTTACAGGTATGCTTTTATCCCCTACAGATATGAAGCATATACCGGAAGGCTATCAGTCAGCTATAGCTAGGATGCTTGCAGGATTTGATTTTTCGACTACAAGAACAGACGCATGGACGAAAAAGTATGGGCATATGTCAAGAAGAATGCTTAATTTCGCAAACTTAAATGCAGAGCTTCTGAAAATTGCTGAAAGCGGTGAGAGCGATATAGTTGTAGACAGCTTTATAACAGACCTTGCCGAAAAGCTGTCAAAGGATCTTGATGGCAGGAGACTTGACAGTCTGACCAATGGCGAGCTGCAGGACGTGAAAACGCTACTCAAGGCTGTAAGATACGGCATAGGAAACATTAATCGAACATTCTCTGATAATATAAGGCAGACCAGAGCAGAGGCTGCGGATAACATAATCTCAGAAACTATGCAGATAAAGGATAAAAAGCACAGAAGCGAATTCTTTAAAATGTTTGACGATTTCCTTAACAGTTCCAATGTTAAACCTGTTGACTTCTTTGAAGTTATGGGAGGAACGGCAAAGGAAGTGTTTGGATCTGTAGTTGACGGATTTGACAAGCATATTCGCAATGTTGATACGGCTATGGAATACATTCAGGGCGTGGCTGCCAAGAAAACACTGAATCGGCTATCTAATGATAAAATGAAACCTGCAAAGTTTAAGCTGGAATCAAAAGAAACTGTGGAACTGCTGCCGTCTCAAGTAATGAGCTTGTATTGTCTCATGAAACGTCCGGAGGCCGTTGAACATATTACAAAGGGAGGAATTGTGCCTACAAGCCTTAAATACAAAAAGAAGTTTAAGACACAAGGCATTATAGATGATAAAAGAAAACAAATTACTTATACCGATGCAGCCAGAATAATAAATAGCTTAACAGAGGAAGAAAAGAATATTGCAGATAAATTGCAGAAGTTTATGGCCGAAGATTGTGCTGCGTGGGGTAATGAAACCTCAATGAAGATACATGGTTATAAGAAATTTGAAGATCCTAATTACTTCCCTATGAAATCTGATAAAGATTTCCTTGAGAGTAGACAGACCGATAAGGCTGAACTTATGCCAAAACTATGGACTGCCGGCTTTACAAAAGCTTTAACTCCGGGAGCAAACAATCCTATTATGCTCGATGACATATTTAATGTTGTGACTAGACATATAACAGAAATGAGTATGTATAATGCGCTGGCACCGGCACTGCTGGATTTTGAGAGAATATATAACTACAAGCAGCGAGGCGGAGACAAAACGTACTATAATGGAACCACAGTCAAGGAACAGATAAGACGTGCTTATGGTGATAAAGCAACAAACTACATCAACAAGCTTATGAGAGACCTTAACAACGCAAATAAGCGTGAAGACAAAGTGGATGCAAAGATTCCCAATAGGCTGCTTGCGAATTACAAGAAGGCTAAAATAGGATTTAACTTCAGAGTTTTCGTTCAGCAGCCTACAGCCATTGTAAGGTCGGCAATGATGATTAATCCTAAGTATCTGATAGCAGCACAGGGCAAGCCTGCTATAAAGGAAATGCAGGAACATTGCCCAATTGCCAAATGGAAAGGGTGGGGTTTTTATCAGACGGATGTTGCGCCGTCAATGAAGGAGATTCTCCTCGGACAGGAAAGTAAGCTTGACAAGCTGTTTATGAACGCATACGGAAAAGCTGATGATTTTACTTGGTCATATATTTGGAAAGCTGTTAAAAAGGAAGTTGAGAAAAACAATCCGGACATCGAGTCCGGATCGCAGGAGTTCTGGGATAAATGCAATGAAAGAGCGAGAGATATATTCTATAGAACACAGGTTGTAGACAGTATGTTATCAAGGTCTCAGATAATGAGGAACGATGATACTCTTATGAAGATGATGACATCATTCATGGCTGAGCCAACAACAACATTCAATATGATGCGTACTGAAACCATCAAGACAGCAAAAGAGTGGTCATCAGGAGATAAAAAGGCTGCAACAAAAAGAATGGCTACATTGATTCCTGTGTTTATAACTAATGCTGTGGGGGTATCGGCCGCTGCTGCTATTGCAGACTATTTAAGAGATGCTTATACCGGTGACGATGACGATGAAGATAAAAACCTTACGCCGCTTCAGAAGTATCTGAAGTATACAGCACTTAATATACTTGATAATGCTAATCCGCTTAATATGCTACCTTTTACAAGGGACATATACTCACTGTTTTCAGGATATGATGTTGCCAGAATGGATATGGCAGCATTTGCAACAATATATAAAGATGTTGAAAGGTTGCAGAAAACCTATGAGCAGGGTGAAGATGCCAAGTATACATATGAATACTGCATAAGACAGCTTGCACTTCACTCTGGTGAGATATTTGGAATACCGGCCGCAAATATTGTGAGGGAAATTGAAACTACAATCAAAGCTGCATTTCCTGAGGAAGGTAAGGCTCTTATTGATAAGTTTATGTATGCTGATCCTGATGATGTTAACAGGAAAAGCAATTATGCGGCGTTGCTTTCTGAGGATAAGGATAAATCCCAAAGCGCTCTTGAGGCAATAGAAAGAGATGCTGAAAGCAGATATCAGAAGTATATTGACGAGGGCAAGTCTGAAAGTCAGGCAATGAGCGCAGTAAGAAGCAGCCTATCAAACTACTATAAAGGTGCTTATCAGGTGGCGGATACCAGTGAAAGAAGTACGATAACAAGCAGAATATCTCAGATAAGTGTTAATGGCAGAAGCGTATGGGAATATGCGGATGGAACCATAAAAGATTTTTCTGAATGGGATGAAACTGAATAAGTATGGTAAGTCGAGGGTTAGAAAGTCCTCGGCTTATTGTTTTATTATTAGAAAAAAGAGAAAGGAGGCATGAGTATGAAGCTAATGACCAGAGGCGATGCGGGATATATCTCGCTGAAAATCAAATCGGTTGTGATGGCAGATGTCAAAGCTATAGAGTTTACGATTCATAACATCAGTAAGATGTATCGCTCTGACGGAAGTGGAGAAGTCACTTATGACAGCGATAATGGAGTTTTTAACTTTCCGGTTACTCAGGCAGAGAGTCTTGCTTTTCCCGATACGAATGTGGGGATACAGGCAAGGGTAATGTTTGTTGATGATTTTAAAGTACAAGGAACAGACACTAAGCAGGTAAACATAGGTGAGGTTTTAAGCGAGGTGATTATTAAATGAGCATTGAAATGGAAATTGTTACACCTGTAGAACTGGAGATGAAAGAAGTTTCTATGAGAGGACCACAAGGCCCGAAAGGTGATATTGGTCCCAAAGGTGATACAGGCCCTGCAGGACCGACTGGTCCTAAGGGCGATACCGGGGCAAAAGGCGACAAGGGAGATAAAGGTGATACCGGAGTGCAGGGTGACAAAGGTGAACAAGGAGATAAAGGAGACACTGGAGTAGGTATTGCCTCGATAACGCTTAAAAACACCGATGAAGCAGGTAATAATATATACCTAATAACTCTTACAAATGAGAAAACCTATACCTTTACAGCTAATAGAGGCCCTCAAGGTGAAAAAGGTAACCAAGGCGACAAAGGTGATAAAGGGGATAAGGGAGACAAAGGTGAACAAGGCAATACTGGCTCTAAAGGTGAACAAGGAGATCAGGGTGTGCAGGGAGTGCCTGGCAATGATGGTGTTGGGATAACCAGTGTTGTCTATAAGGAAGAAAGAGCGAATGGAGATAAAGTTTATACAATAAATCTTTCTGACGGCACCACCTATGATTTGGTAGTCCCTAAAGGAGTAAAGGGCGACAAAGGTGATCCATTTACATATGATGACCTGACAACGGAACAAATACAAGAGTTGGCAAAGGATATATCTAGTTTTGTAGGTATTCCGACAAAGCTGTCTGAATTGGAGAATGATGAGGGATTTTTAAAAGAGCATCAAAGTCTTGCAGGATATGCTAAATCTGATGATTTATCTGCTGTTGCTAAATCGGGAAGTTATAACGACCTCACAAACAAACCAACTATTCCTAGTACTGCTGAAGATGTAGGTGCATTATCATCTGATTACAAACCTACATTTTATGTTAATGCAACGGTAAATGCGTCTGATACAACCACTACGCTTGATAAAACCCCAGAGCAAATTTATGCCGCCTATAATGAGGGTAAAGATGTGTATTGCATAGTTAATGCAGGAGCGCATTTAATTCTGCCATTAGTTATTGCGACTGGTTTTACAGGGGGAGATTTGATGTTTAAATCATCTTTCTCACAGGGAATAAGTAATAGCCCCGTTGATTTTCAACAGATTACGTTAGAACTTCTTTTTAGTTCATCAACAAAAAGCGCCTGGAAGATAACACGAACCACTTTACCAACTAAGACAAGTCAACTTAATAATGACAGTGGATTTCTTACGTCAGCACCTGATGAGATTTTTATTGCAACTTTCGGCACTACGACCAATGCCGAAATAGAAGCGGCGTATCAAACTGGAAAAGTTGTGTATTGTAAAGTGGACGGTGCATCACAATATTTTATTCCGCTTATAGGAAGAGGTGGTGAGGATTATCATGTATTTACTTGGGCAGACCCGAACACTCTTACCAGACAGAACGGAATAATTACTTGTATTAACAATAAGTGGAGTATTAGATATATTACAATTCCTGCAATAAAGGTCATCACTGCAACTCTAACCATAGATGGTTGGGAGGCAGACGGTGATGGGTTTAAGCAGATAGTGGCTGTAAGCAATATCCCTACAAGTGGGTATGTCTACACAGCCTATCCCGATTCGTCACAGTATAAAGTATGGACCGAAGCAGGAATATACGCAGATGATGTTGCAACAGCTAACAGCATTACATTCCATTGCACAACCAAACCAACGGTGGCAGTTGTAGTTAACATCAAGAAAGAGCAGGTGACATAATGGGAAATGTAATCAATATGATAGGCGGCGGAAAGCCTGAGGAAGAAAAGACGGTTTACTGGGAAGGCGAGCCTTTAGTAATAACTCCATCTCCTGGGAAAACAATGAAAAGGGTTACTGTTAAAAAGCCAGTGTTAATAAGCATAGCCATAACAACAAATCCAACAAAGATGTCATATGAAATAGGTGATAGCTTTGACCCTGCAGGAATGGTTGTTAAGGCGACATATGACCATGGAGCAGTAAAACAGGTATACGGTTATACTTATTCTCCGAAAACATTTACATCAGAAGGAAATCAGATTGTAACAATATCATATACAGAAAACGGAGTGACCAAAACCGCAACGGTCACTGTGGGCGTACCGGTTAAAATTGTACCGTTCGCAAGTGGCACTTGGGGACAGATACACGATATGGTACAGGCAGCTATTAGTGGCAAACTTATACTGTCTAACTACTGGGCTGTAGGTGATATTAAAGATGTGACTTTGACCACTGGCGAAATTATTCAGTTACAAATTGCAGGTTTTAACCACGATACATATTCAGACGGCGTAACTGCTCCAATTACACTTGTGATGAAGAATTGTTTAAACACAATCTCTAAAATGAACAGTAGCAGTATTAACACAGGTGGCTATCCTGCGTCAGCAATGAAAACATATGTAGAAACTAATATCTACAATAAACTGCCTAGTGATTTGAAGGCTATAGTAGCACCTGTTAAAAAGAAATGCTATACGACATACAATCAAGCAGGCTCACTTAGCGAAGCAAGCTATAACGTATGGCTATTAGCAGAAGCAGAAGTACTTGATAGTGTTTCTTACACAATAGGTAATGGCGAGGGTACAAAGTATCCGATATTTACAGATAACGCTAGTAGAATTAAGAAAGTAAATGGGTCTGCTGACGGTTGGTGGTTGCGTTCAGCTTATTCGGGCAATTCGACTCGCTTTGTTTTCGTCTTTTCGGACGGCAGCGCCAGCCACAGCTTTGCGGTGGCTGGCGCTGGAGTGGCAGTCGGTTTGTGTATCCGTTAGGAAGGAGTGAATATGTTTTATAAATTAATAAATAACGGAAGGATATTAGATGTCCTGAAAAATCCTTTATATTGCAGACTGCAGAAAAACGGCTGTTTAATAACCTGCAGTGAAGCGGAAGCAGACGGAGTTATATCGTCAGACGGAAAATGGGCATATCAGACAGCAGATGGAAACAAAGACAGATTTATTACCATAGTTGATATGGTTGAGATAACACAATCGGAATATGAGGAACTGTCAAAGATTTATCCTGACCCAGCGAATGTTTCCCCTGTTACAGATGAAACTTATAACAGTATTATTGACGATTATACAAAGCAGTTAATCGGGGAAGGAGTTTTATAATGAGTGTATTTGTTAAAAGCCTTAAGAGGCTCTATGGCGAGAAATATTTTATAACAATCTGATATATTGAGTTCTTAAAGGAAAGCGGAAAAATAACACAGTCGGAGTATGAATATATTACAGGAGCGGAGGATTAAAATGTGTAATGTAAGAAAAGTAATGCTGTCACAGCCTATGGCAGGCAGAACGGAAAAAGAAATAAGAGAAACAAGGGAAAGAGCCATAGCAACTCTTAAGGAAAAAGGCTATGAGATAGTGAACACTCTGTTTACTGATGAATGGTATTCTGATAATGCTATGGTCAAAAGGGGTGTTGTTCAGATACCGCTATGTTTCCTTGCAAAGTCCTTAGAGAATATGAGCTTGTGTCATGTGGCATATTTCTGTAAAGGCTGGGAAGAAACAAGAGGCTGCAGGATAGAACACGAAGCTGCGAAAGCCTACGGGCTTGAAGTGATATATGAGGAATAGGTGATGAGATGACAACAGTAGCAGATATAATCATAACAGTTGCAGCAGTAATGGGAGCAGTGGTTACTATCTTAGGCGTAATATTTGCAGCATACAGATGGTATATGAAGATGGAACATATAGGCTCTGAGATAAGCCACATTAAAGACGAAAATGCAGTTTTGTGCTTCGCGCTGTCCGCTTGTCTTGATGGGCTGGTACAGCTTGGGGCGAACCACAACGTACCGGTTGCCAAAGATAAGCTGGATAAATATTTGAATAAGCAGGCGCATAAGTAATATGAGGAGGTACATATAATATGAAGATTTCAAAAGAAACAATAATCAGAAGCATTATGCTTTTAATCGGAGTAATTAACACAGTATGCGTTTTATTGGGTTGGAACCCGCTGGAGCTCGATGAGGGCGTTATCTATGATGCAGTATCAGCCGTATATATGGTAGTAGTAACAGCGTGGGCATGGTGGAAAAATAATTCATTCACTCACGCAGCTATTTCTGCAGATCGCGTAAAAGAAACAATGAAAAACGGCATATCACTTGTTGAAGCAATAGAGGAAATAACCGACAGACGTGATCCGGAAGATAAGCAGGTGATGTAATGGCGCCAAAGATTAATAAGAAGATATCAAACTACAATTATACTGCCTATCGCAGCAGGGACATCAGGTACATAGTAATCCACTGGGTAGGTGCAGTATCTACCGCGAAGAACAATGCGGAATTTTTCGCCAGAGCAAATAGAAATGCTTCCGCCCATTACTTTGTAGATAAAGATGAGATTTGGCAGTCTGTGCTGGACAAAAACGCAGCATGGGCTGTAGGCGGAGGCCCGTTCTCTCAGGGGAGCAAAGGCTCAAAGTACGGCAATAAGTGCAGAAATGCAAACAGCATATCCATAGAGCTATGTTGCATCAAAAAGAATGGCAGACTTGTCGTAGATCCAAAGGCTATAAAAAAGGCTGCAGTACTGGTAAAGTACCTGCAGAGGAAATATGATATCCCAGACAGCCGGGTTATCAGACACTACGATATAACAGGCAAAGGTTGCCCGGGCGGATATCTGACGGATAAGAAATGGAAAGAACTTAGAAATAAACTTACAGATTAATTTTCCTTTCTAATTTACAAGAGCACTCTCTTTGTTTATAATAACATTGAGGGTGCTCTGTGTAAGATAACAATGTTGCTATGTAGCTCTAAAATTAATAACAAATAGTGAAATGATGGGGATAAAAATGGCTGCGACATACCCTGCGACACATACGGTTGAAACCGTTGAAATCACATTGTTTCTGCTCGGTTTCCTAAACCGTGCGTCGGAGGTTCGAATCCTCTCGGGAGTGCCAATCTC
>URGK01000017.1 GCA_900547295.1 uncultured Eubacteriales bacterium | reverse complement strand
ACTTACACTTATATATGTATACAGAGGTATGGGCAGCCCATACCTCTGTATCATTGGCAGAATTGAAGTGTATTATCTCATAAGTATGGGATTTTGTAACTATCTTATATTTTGAGGAGGGAAAATAATTGGACAGATTAACGATAAGAAGTGAGTACCTTGCCCAGAGAACAGTCGACGGGCTTTACAAGGACCTCGAAAGAAGAATAGTTGCCAGCCCGCCGGGACAGTGTCCTGCGGAAATGACAGCTTCATTTTTGGAACTTTGCCATTCACAAAGCTGCGGCAAATGCGTACCGTGCCGTGTGGGACTGGGGCAGCTTGGATATATAATTGAGGATATTTTAAGCTTAAACGGAGAGGCAGATATGTATGACCTTAAAGTCCTTGAGGATACTGCAAGAGCCATTTCCGTAAGCGCAGACTGCGCCATAGGCACAGAGGCTGCCAATATGGTGCTTCGCGGACTTGCAGGCTACAGAAGCGACTTTGAAAGCCACATCAAAAACAACACCTGCGACCCGTCGATACATGATCTGGCGCAGCCTGTTCCTTGCGTGGGCGGCTGTCCGTCAAACATAGACATACCGGGCTACATAGCGCTTGTCAAGGCAGGCAGATATGACGATGCGGTTAAGCTGATAAGAAAGGATAATCCTTTCCCTACAGTATGCGCGCTCATATGCGAGCATCCTTGCGAAATACGCTGCAGGAGAGGCCTTATCGATGCTCCTGTAAATATCAGAGGCATGAAGCGTTATGCCGTAGACAACTGCTCCGAAACAGTACCTGTTCCTGAAGTAATGGACGACACAGGCAAAAAAATCGCAGTAATAGGTGGAGGCCCGTCGGGACTTACATGCGCATATTACCTTGCAATTATGGGCCACAAGGTTACGGTATTTGAAAAACGCGCGCAACTTGGAGGTATGCTTAGATACGGTATTCCAAACTACAGACTTCCACGTGAAAGACTGCAGTGGGATATTGACGCTATTTTATCAACCGGCAATATTGACGTCAGACTTGAATACGATGTCAACAGCAAGGAGGCTATGGACGAAATCAAGGCAAACTATGACGCCACATATTTCTCAATAGGCTCACATAATGCCAAGAGTCTCGGTATTCCGGGAGAGTTTGCAAGAGGCGTTGTGCCTGCCGTAGATATGTTAAGAGGCATAGGCGATGATTCGCTTCCTGATTTCAACGGCAAGACCGTAGTCGTTGTGGGAGGCGGCAATGTTGCAATGGACGTTGCAAGAACAGCCAAGAGACTGGGCGCATCGGAGGTATCAATCGTATACAGAAGAAGACGTGCGGATATGACTGCGCTTGACGAAGAAATAGCAGGCGCTGTAGCAGAGGGCTGCGAGCTTGTACAGCTTAAGGCGCCGTCAAGAATAGAAACCGACAAGAGAGGCAGAGTAAAAGCACTGTGGGTTAAGCCTCAGATTGCAGGACAGGCGGACAAATCGGGACGTCCACGTCCTACCGATTCCAACGGTCCTGAGGAAAAAATCCCTTGTGAAATAATAATATCGGCTATAGGTCAGGCGACTGACAGCAGATTTTTCGAGGAAATCGGTATTCCTGTATCAAGAGGAAACATCAGAACCAAAAACAATTCACTTATCGAAAACTCGGAGTCATATTATGCGGGCGGCGACTGCGTAACAGGTCCTGCTACAGTTATCAAGGCTGTAGCGGCAGGCAAGGTTGCGGCTGCAAATATTGACAATCTGCTGGGCTTTAATCACGAAATATCAATAGAAATAGATATTCCGCTGCCTGAACACAAGGATGATATACCTACCGGTAGAGCCGAAATGAAAGAAAGATATGCAAGGCACAGAGGCAACGACTTTGACGCTGTCGAGGAGCCTATGGGATATGAGGAAGCAATGCAGGAATGCAACCGCTGCCTGCGCTGCGACTATCACGGATATGGTGCATTCAGAGGAGGCAGAGATCATAAATGGTAAATGTAATTATAAATGGGAAACCACTTCAGGTGGAAAACGGCACTACCATAATGGAAGCTGCCAAAACGGTGGGAATAGATATCCCGCACCTTTGCTATCTAAAGGATATAAACGATATCGGAGCCTGTCGCGTATGTGTGGTTGAGATAGAGGGCAAAGACAAGCTCGCCACTGCCTGCAATACCGTATGCGAGGAGGGAATGGTTATACAGACAAACGGAGCCCGCGCCCGCAAGGCAAGACGTATCAATGTAGAGCTTCTGATGTCCGACCACAACGACAGCTGCCCTTACTGTATGAAATCGGGTAACTGCACACTTCAGAAGCTGGCAAACGACCTCGGCTTCATAGTGCCTAACTTCAAAAACGTTGCAGAGAAGATGAACTGGACAATGGAGCTTCCGATAGTTCGTGATGCTTCAAAGTGCATCAAATGTATGCGCTGTGTACAGGTATGCCACAAGATACAGGAACTTGATATCTGGCAGATGGTAGGATCGGGCTACAGAGCTACAGTAGGTGTCAGAGACAATGAAAGGATAGACAAATCGGAATGTGCACTCTGCGGTCAGTGTATTACTCACTGTCCTGTTGGAGCGCTTCGTGAATGTGATGACAGATCAAAACTCATAGAGGCTCTGGCAGATCCTGAAATTATAACTATGGTTCAGGTGGCGCCTGCGGTAAGAACTGCGTGGGGAGAGCAGATAGGACTTTCACACGAGGAGGCTACCATGGGCAAAATGGTATCAGCACTTAGAAAAATAGGTGTTGACTACATATTTGATACGACCTTTACGGCAGACCTTACTATTATGGAAGAGGGAACGGAATTCCTCGACAGAGTAAAGCATGCAGGCGAATACAAATGGCCGATGTTTACATCGTGCTGTCCTGGATGGCTCAGGTTCTGCAAGACGCAGTATCCTGAATATGTAGAGAACCTGTCTACCGCCAAATCACCGCAGCAGATGTTTGGTACCATGGCCAAGACCTATATAGCCTACAAGCTGGGCGTTGACCCTGATAAGATTTTCTCTGTTTCGATTATGCCTTGCACTGCCAAGAAATATGAAAGAGGCGTTGAGGCTGTAAACGACGGAGGACACGGGTCAGACGTGGATCTTGTGCTTACTACAAGAGAACTTGACAGACTGATAAGGACAGACGGTATCAGAGCAGAGGATCTTACGGAAGAACCGTTTGATGATTTCTTCGGAGAGGGAACAGGCGCCGGCGTGATATTCGGATCAACAGGAGGTGTTATGGAAGCCGCGCTTAGATCCGCATATTATCTGACAACAGGCTCCAATCCAAAGCCTGACGCATTCAGAGAGGTAAGAGGTATGGACGGTTGGAGAGAAGCCAAGTTTGACCTTGCCGGAGAGGAAATAAGGGTTGCAGTGGTTTCAGGCCTCGGAAACACACGAAAGCTGCTTGAGGCTGTTAAAGCGGGAGAAGTTGATTATCATTTCGTAGAGGTAATGGCCTGTCCCGGAGGCTGCGTCGGCGGAGGCGGCCAGCCTTGCGAAGAGGGCAGAGAAAAAGCCTCCGAGCGTGCAGAGGTCCTGTATTTCCTTGACAAGAACAACGAAATCAGATTTTCACATGAAAATCCTACAGTTAAACTTGCCTATGAGGAATTTCTTGAATCGCCGCTGTCACACAAAGCTCACAAATACCTTCATACCAAGGTTAAGGACTGGAATCTTGATATGGAAGACTCCGACAAACACAAATGGATATAACCCTTTTGTATATCACAGGGGCGGAATTACTCATATTCTGCCTCTGTTTTTTTATATTCATCTATGATAGAATATTAATACCATTGGAGGAAATGTAAAATGGAAAACTCAATCAAAGAATATAACCTGTGGATATCCCAAAAGGAGCTGGATGCGGATATGCGCGCAGAGCTTGCCGATATGAGATGGGACACAGATAAAATATATGACGCTTTCCATAAGGAACTGAGTTTCGGCACATCGGGGCTGAGAGGCATTATGGGAGCTGGAACCAACAGAATGAACAGATATGTGGTACGAAAGGTTACTCAGGGTGTTGCTTCATATATAAAGAAGAATTACAGCGATCCGTCGTTTGTCATCGCATATGACTGCCGCATGAACTCGGAGGAATTTGCAAAGGAAGCTGCGTGTGTTATGGCGGCAAACGGTATTCCGGTGTATATATTTGACGAAATGGCTCCGGTATCGCTGCTGTCCTTTGCCGTAAAACGCCTTGGCGCTTCACTTGGTCTGATGATAACCGCAAGTCACAACAGCAGGGAATACAACGGCTACAAGGTATACAGCAGTGACGGCTATCAGATTACAGATGAGGCAAGCGAAGCGATACTTGCGGAGTGTCAGGCCCTTGATACCTTTGAGGACGTATCATATATGGATTTTGAAGATGCGTTCAAATGGAGTATATGCACCTATGTTGACAATGATATATGCGAGGAATTTATCAGGAGCATACTTGCACTCAGGCTTACGGACATATCAGGCAGCAATATCAGAGTAGTATATACGCCGCTTTACGGCGCAGGATATAAATATGTCAAAACTGTACTCGAAAGAGCGGGCCTCAAGAATTTATATATAGTCGAAAACCAGATAGAGCATGACGGAGATTTTCCGACCTGCCCTTATCCCAACCCCGAAAAACCGGAGGTTTATGAGCAGGCCATCAGGAAAGCAGAGGAAACAGACGCAGATCTTATTATTGTGACAGATCCTGACGGTGACAGGACCGGTATAGCAGTTAAGGACGGAAGCGGCTACAGAATTCTTACAGGCAACGAAATCGGCATACTTATGTTTAACTACATATGCAAAAACCGCAGACATATCAAAAAAGGCTATGTATTCAAAAGCATAGTCAGCACGCCGCTTATCGAAAGCATAGCAAAGAAGCATAAGGTGCAGGTCAAAACCACTCTGACAGGCTTCAAATATATAGGTGAGGCAATTACTGCCCTTGAGGATGAGAAAAAATTTGTTTTCGGCTTTGAAGAAAGCAACGGTTATCTGATAGGCAGCTACTGCAGGGACAAGGACGGCATAGGAGCCGCTATGACAGCGGTTGAAATGGCGGTTTACTATAAAAATATTCTAGCGGGTCTTGACAAGATATACAAGAAGTTCGGCTACTGTAGCAGCAGTACCTTCAATTATGAAGATAACGAGACCGGCGGAGAAGCGAGAATTGCCGGGATTATGGCTATGCTCAGAGCAGGAGAAGCGACATTTGACGCTGAGGCGCAGGATTACATAAACGGAGGAGATAATCTTCCTGCAGCCGATATTCTCAAGTATCGTTTTAATGACGGCAGCATAGTATATATCAGACCGTCGGGGACAGAGCCAAAGCTCAAGGCGTACATATTTGCTCAGGGCAGGTCAGAGGCGGAGGCTGCGCGTATTTGCAGTGATAAAACAGCGCTGATAAAGGAAGCTATCGAAAAAATTAAAGAGGAGTTAACAGGGGATCAGAATGGAAGAGAACAATAGCAGAGAAAACGTAATTGATGCAGAATTTGAAGAAGTAAAAAGCGACACTACTGTTCACAGCTACAGCTGCGGCAGCAGCAACAGTCAGGATAATAATCAGAAACAGAGCGACAGCAGCACGGCCACTGCGGCGCTGGTGCTGGGCATTGCAGGTGTGGTAACTGCCTTTACCGGCAAATTTGCATTTATAGGACTTATATGTTCTGTCATAGGACTTGTATTAAGTTCCAAAGAAAGAGCCTGCAACCCGTCAAGTACTGTTACGGCGGCATTTGTACTGTCGATTATCGGTATCGCATCAGCGGTCATAGGCATAATCGTGTTTATTTTAATTCTGGCAGGCAGCATTGCAATGTTCAGCTTTTTCTAGCACACTAAAGGAAACAGGAGGAAATGTGAAATGAATGAAAAAATAATAATAACAGAGCCCAGCAGCAGTCTTAGGGCGCGCGGCAGAAATTCTCTTGAGGGAATGTGGAAGACAGCAGTATTAGGACTTCTGATATATGAGGCTATATTAAATATCCCGCCGCTTATACTGGACAGGATTATGGGCTATCCTAAATACATACCGATGTTTTACGGAGAACAGGAGCTGACAATAGATACATCCCCGCTGTCGGGCATATATACATTTGTAATCACCGGCATATTTTCAATCGGAGTGGCGATGTTCTTTATGGCCATAGTCAGAAGAAGACAGGCAAGCCCTGTGGATGTGTTTAACGGGTTTGAATATGCGCTTAAATCGCTGGGACTGTTCTTTATGACATCACTATTCACAGCGCTCTGGTCGCTGCTGCTTGTATTTCCGGGAATAATCGCAGCGCTTAGATACAGTCAGGCTTTCTTTATTCTTGCGGATGATCCGTCGAAGAACATAATGCAGTGCATCAACGAAAGCAAGGAAATGATGATGGGAAACAAAGGCAAGCTGTTCTGTCTGTATCTTTCATTTATAGGCTGGGGAATACTTGCAGGTCTCGCATCGGGAATAATAAGGGGAGTTACAGAGGGCTTCTATATTACAGGCCTCTGGACTGATATCCTTATCCTTGCTGCAGAAATTCCAATGCTGTGGGTTCTGGCATACATAACTGCCACAGAGGTTAATTTCTATGATATGCTCAAGGGCAGACCGCAGGCAGATGCGACTGTAGAGGCTGAATTTACCATAGTGGAATAAGAATTTAATAAGAAAATCAGAGAGCAATCGGAGTGGAGATTTAAACACATTCCGGTTGCTTTTTTGAAAAATTTATAAAAATTTCACACAGACAAGGTACGGATTACACTCATATGCAATATTGTAATATGAGGTGATTTTTTTGAAAGGAACACAGCGACACTACTTTCCGGGCAACAACACGCCGGAGGGCTTTTTTTCGTATTACAGCTACATACTGGACCAGAAAGAAGCAAAGAGAATATACTGCATCAAGGGCGGACCCGGCAGCGGTAAATCAACATTTATGAGAAAGATTGGTGAGGAATTTCTTGACAGAGGTATGAATGTGGATTTTCTCCACTGCTCATCGGACAGCAATTCACTTGACGGAATAATAATCAAGAACAAAAGAACAGCCTTTATAGACGCTACAAGACCTCATGTTACGGACCCAATTAATCCGGGCGCGGTGGATGAGATTATAAACCTGGGGGCAATGTGGAAAAACTCTGACCTTACAGCAGCCAAAAGGGATATTATAAGGCTGAACAGCGAGATAGGCAGATGCTTTGCAAGAGCCTACAATATGCTGGCAGCAGCTTCAAATGTGCATCAGATTATGGAAAGGGAATACGAAAGATGTATAAATGATGCCGAAATTTACAAGACAGTAGCAGAGATTTTAGACTCGGAATTTGAATTCAGCAGTCTTTCCCTAACCTGCGGAAGCCGCAAGAAATTCTTTGCAAGCGCCATAACTCCGGAGGGAAACATCAATTACATAAAAAGTCTGGTAAAGGACTACAAACGCATCTATCTTATCAATGCACCGACAGGCCTAAATGCCTCTATGATGTTTAACATACTGTCGGAGGGAGCGGTTTACAGAGGAATTGACGTGGAGGAATTCTACTGCCCGATGAAGCCTGCGGAAAAAATAGAGCATCTGCTTTTCCCTGAGGAGAGAGTTGCATTTATCACCTGCAACAATTACCACGATACAGAGCCGTGGGAGCTTGATGCGGGGGAAATAATGCTGCTTGATTTAAGCGATATGGTTTCCTGTGAAAAAATCGAAACAGATATGGTCAGAAACGAAGAACAGTTCCGCAGCCTGCTTGAACAGGGGATTGAGCATATCCGCGAGGCTCACAAAAAACACGACGAGCTTGAGGCATTTTATATTCCTGCAATGGATTTTGAAAAAATAGATGCAGTTGCCGCTGATATTATTGAAAAAACAGGTAAAAATGATATAATAGAATGAATGATATTTTTAGATGACTAACAGAAGATTAAATTTTGGAGGCAATTATGGAAAAAAGCTTTATTCCTCTGCTTTTTGCAGGAGATATTAATGTATATAGCGTAGCGAGAGCTTTTCACGAAGAATATAGAATTAAACCTTATGTATACGGCAAATTTATGTCGGGTCCGTGCATTGATACAAAGATAATGCACTATACCGCAAATCCGCAGGCTGACTGCAAAGATACATTCCTGCAGCTTGTTACGGATTTTGCAGATAAGCACAGTGACACAACCGTACTGCTTGTAGGTTGCGGTGACAGCTATGTTCAGCTTATGGCCGAAAACAAGCAGTATTTCCCCAAAAACGTTATAGCACCGTATATAGATGCAGAACTTATGAATGACCTTATACATAAGGAAAAATTCTATGCAAGATGCGAGAAGATAGGCGTTGATTACCCGGATACATTTGTACACCGCAAAGAGCGGGGGTATGATTTCAGACTGCCATTTGACGGACCGTTTATAATCAAGCCGTCAAACGGTATCGAATACTGGAGGCACCCGTTTGCAACCCAGAAAAAGGTCTACAAGGTGGATACAAGAGCCGAGCTTGAGCAGGTGCTTCACGATATATATGACGCAGGCTATGACGACTCAATCATAATACAGAACTTCATACCAGGCGATGACACATATATGAGAGTTCTCACAAATTACTCGGACAAGCACGGAAAGGTTAAGATGATGTGTCTGGGACATGTGCTGCTGGAGGAGCATACTCCTCACGGCATAGGCAACCACGCCGTTATAATTACAGAACACAACGAGCAGCTTGAGCAGTCTTTCAAAAAACTTCTTGAGGACATAGGCTATGTGGGCTTTTCAAACTTTGACATCAAATACGACCAGAGGGACGGCAAATACAAGGTGTTTGAGATAAACACCAGACAGGGCCGAAGCAATTTCTATGTTACAGGCGCAGGCGCCAATATAACAAAGTATCTGGTGGAGGACTATATCTATGACAGACCTCTTGAGTTTAAGGCCGTTGACAACGAAAATCTGTGGATGGTAGTCCCTAAAAAAGTAGCATTTGACTATATCAAACCTGAAGAATACAGAGCTAAAATGAAGCGCTTGATTAAAGAGGACAGATATGTAAATCCGCTTCTCTACAAAGAGGACAACAAGTTTATGAGGAAACTCAGACTGTTCAAATCGCTGATGGGACAGCATTACAAATTCAGAAAATATTTAGGTAAATAAGGAGCTTGAGATGAGGGATAAGGTTTTAGGAGTTATAGGAGGAATGGGTCCTCTTGCGACTGATGTGTTTTATAAATACGTTATTGAAAATACCAGGGCGGAGTGTGACCAGGACCATATAGACATGGTTATATTAAGCCACGCATCTATGATTGACAGAACAAAAGCAATCTTTGAGGGCAGACTTGACGTACTGTTTTCCGAGCTCAAAAACGATCTGGGAATACTTGAACGCGCAGGAGCGGAGTATGCCATAATTCCGTGCAACACCTGCCATGTGCTTCTTGATCAGATTAAGCAGCTTAGCCATATTGAAATCATAAATATGATTGAAGAAACAGCAGCAGCGGTATACGAGCGGTTCGGCAGGGATACAAGAGTCGGAATAATGGCTACGGACGGTACAGTAAAAATGAGAATGTATCACGATGCAATACTCAAATATGATATGGTGCCTGTAGAACTTTCAGACGAAATGCAGAAGCTCAATATGGACATCATATATAACGGTGTTAAAAGCGGTAACAAAATCAATATCAAAGATTTTCACAAAATAGAAGCAGAGCTTGTCAAAAGGAAATGCAGCTGCGCAATACTGGGCTGCACAGAGCTTTCCGTTATAAAGGATCAGTACAGGCTTTCAGACTTCTTCGTAGACCCTATGGAGATTGTAGCCAGAAAGGTTATTCCATTGTGTGGAGGTAAATTAAAATGATAACAAAGCTGCACAACGTTTCAGAATATACAGAGTTGTTAAAACAGCAGGGCCTGCTGGTATCGGTTTCGGGTGATACAGATGCTCTGGTCGGACATATATCCTATAATTCCATGGATATTAAAGACAACTCGCTGTTTGTATGCAAGGGTGCGCATTTTTCGGAAAAATATCTGCACGACGCTGTTAAAAAGGGCAGTACCGTATATGTCAGCGAGAAAGAATACGAGCTTCCCGAAAATTCAGAGGTTACAGCGGTTATTGTAAATGACATACGAAGCGCTATGGGATATATAGCAAATCTTTTTTATAACAATATATGGGACAGCCTGCATCTGACAGGCATTACGGGAACCAAGGGCAAATCAAGCACAGCGTATTTTGTCAAATATATACTTGACGATTACCTCAGAGCCTGCGGCAAACCGAGAAGTGCCATTATTTCGGGAATTGACAATTACGACGGCGTTATAAACGAGGAGTCGCATCTGACTACACCTGAAACATTTGAGCTTCATCAGCATTTTTTAAATGCGGTAAACAGCGGTATAGAGTATCTTACCATGGAGGTGTCAAGTCAGGCTCTAAAGTATGGCAGGACTCTCGGTGTAATGTATGAAATAGGCTGTTTTCTGAACATAGGAGAGGACCATATCAGCGGTATAGAGCACCCTGATTTTAACGACTATTTCCACTCCAAGCTGAAACTGTTTTCACAATGCCGCACAGCGGTGGTGAACTTAAATACAGACTGCGAAAAGGAAGTTATGAAAGCTGCTTCTGCGGCTCCTGCGGTTGTTACTTTCGGTATAGACAGACCTGATGCGGATATATACGGATATGATGTCAAGGCGGAGCCGGTTGGCATATCCTTTAAGGCCAGATGCGACAGCTTCGATGAGGAATTCAGACTTTCTATGAAAGGGCTGTTTAACGCAGACAACGCCCTTGCGGCAGTTGCCATTGCGCGCAGCCTTAATATACCTGTAGAACACATTAAATCAGGACTCAAAAAAGCAAGAGTAAGCGGCAGAATGGAGGTCTATACGGACGCCTCCAAAAACCTCGATGTTATAGTCGATTATGCTCACAACAAAATGAGCTTTGAAACACTTTTCCAGTCAACCAGAAAAGAATATCCGGGAAGAAAGATATCAATAGTGTTCGGCTGTCCCGGCAAGAAAGCTCTGGGAAGAAGAAAAGAACTGGGCGAGATTGCGGGCAGATATTCAGACCACGTATTCATAACAGAAGAAGACGGCGGAGAGGAGTCCGTTACCAAGATATGCAGAGAAATAGCACAGCATATTAAGGAACAGCACTGCAGCTATGACATAATTGAGGACAGGCGTGAAGCTATTAAAAGAGCCATAGACGAGGCAGGCGAAAACGCAGTGGTTCTCATAACAGGCAAGGGCAGAGAAACAAGGCAGAAGCGCGGCACACAGTATATAGACACGCCGTCTGACGTTGAATATGTAGAGGAATTTCTTAACACTAAATAAGTTGAATAAATGAGGAGGATTGAGATTATTATGAAAAAATTATTATATGTATTACTGGCGATGACACTTATGTTCGGACTTGCAGCCTGCGGACAGGAGGCAGATACGGATAACACTGACAGCAGCAACCCGTCGGAGACACTTCCGTCAGCAGAGGCTACACAGGAACAAATAACAGAGGACTTTGGATTTGAAATGACAGCCCCAGAAAAAGCCAAAGATGCGCAGTGGGCTGTAGTTGATGAATGTATAGGACAGCTTACATTCAAGCTTGACGGTCAGCAGGTATGCTTCAGAATGACTACAGATGCAGCTCCGTCAGAGGAAGCTGAGGCTCTTGAAATGCTCAAAACAGTATCGGGAATAAATGAGGAACTTGCAGAGACTGAGTCAGGCAAGGTGGGAGATATGGACGCCTTTGTATTCTTTAACAGCGGCAAAAGCGGAGCTGTGATATGGTACAGCGAGGACGGAACCATTTACACTGTAACCGTAGACAAAAAAGCCTCTGCGGATAAGCTTTTAGAGCTTGCAGAGCAGCTTAACAGATCTGTGACCGAATAACAGCAGATAACCTCACCCTCAGATAAACATTGTCCGAGGGTGTTTTCCTTAAAAGGTGGTAATATGAACAGAAATGCAATAAAAAAAGAACTTCAAAAGGTAAAAAAACAGGAAGCAAGATTTCTATACAGAGCTTCTTCTAATGAGGGCTCATACATACAGAGCCTTGTAAACAGAATTATACCCAAAAAACTCAACAGCAAGCTCAATGCGGCTTTCGGCAAGGCCTTCAGCCTCATATTCAGCAAGGGTCGTATTGTCATCAAAAAAACCTACAGCGAAAAACGCATGAAAATGACCTTTGAAGAAGACAGAAGATTTGCTGCCGCCGCAGACAACAGTCTCAGCGTCAAATCCTTTCACCGCAAAGCGTGGAGATTGGGAGTTCTTGACGGAAGCATTGCAGGCTTAATCGGAATAGGTCTGGGACTTTTAGGCAGAGGCCTTATAGATATCCCCATGTTTGTAAGCGTGGCCTTTCGCGATATATACCTTACCGCGCTGTGCTACGGCTTTGACTACGAAAAGCAGGAGGAGCAGTACCTTATGATGAAAATGATGGAAGCTGCAATCTCCTCAGGCGAAACGGCGGAAGTGCTTAATGAAGAAGTAGACGAGCTTATACAAAACATAGATGGTGGTATGTATACCTATTGTGAGGGCGATATAGAGGAGCAGATGAAGCATACCTCGGAGGAACTTTCAAACCAGATACTTTACCTTAAATTCCTCCAGCTTGTGCCCATAGCGGGGGCTGTGGCAGGCTGCTCGGATATAGTGTATTTAAGCAAGGTGCACAGATATATAAATATAAAGTACAGGAAGCGTTTTCTGCTTGCTCATGCAGGATAGGTAAGGTGTGTTATGAATGAAAAAACTCTCAAAAAAGAGCTTACAAAAGCCAGAATTTCCGAAACGGATTTTCTTATCAGACGAAAAAAACAGAAGCAGTCGTACATAGACAGTAAGATAGAGAAATATGTGCCGGAGGGTCTTGCAGGCACCCTTGAGGCAGCCTTTACTAAGGCCTTTGAAATTATATTCAGAGACGGCACCGGAATTATAAAAAAGACCTACGGCAGAGGCAGCAGTGACAATGATGATATAGTCATGCTTAGAAACAGGGCCAGAGCGATACTTGCGAAGGATACAGTTGTAACGGCAGCAGAGGGGACAGGACTTGGACTTGTAGGCATAGGACTTCCTGACATACCCGTATTTACAGCAGTGCTTCTGCGCAATATATATCAGCTTGCCGAATGCTACGGCTTTGACTACGAGAGCAAAACAGAGCAGGTATTCATACTGAAGCTCATAGAAACAGGTCTGTCATATGGCGAGAGTGCAGAAAAGCTGAACGATGAGCTGAATGCCCTTATGGAGCAGATTGACAATGAGGATTATACCTATTACGGTCTCATATCACAGCAGATAAAAGCAGCATCGGAGGCTGTATCAAAGGAAGTACTGTATATGAAATTTATTCAGACCATTCCCGTGGTGGGAGCGGCAGGAGGCATTTCAAACCTGACCTGCCTTAACAAGGTGGGCAGATTTGCAGAGCTTAAATACAGAAAAAGATTTATTATGAAAACGATAAATACACAGCAGGAGAAATAACTTAGATTTATCTGACGGTAAATCCGGTTAACGGTATTAATTTTACAGTGGCAGGTCCATTGCTGTTTCTGCTTGTGTTTTTTGCCCTTATTGTACTCCACGAGCTTATTCACGGCATTACATGGAGCTTATTTACCGAAAATCGCATGAAAGATATTGAGTTTGGAGTGATGTGGAAATACCTTACCCCGTACTGCACCTGCCGTAAGTCTCTGAAAAGGGGACAGTACATAACAGGAACCCTGATGCCGACTATCGTTCTGGGATTTATACTTGCCATAGCTTCAATAATTTCAGGCAGCCTGTTTGTATTTGCAGTTGCAGAGCTTATGATAATGTCAGGCGGAGGGGATTTTCTCATTATTGCAAAGGCGCTGATGTATCGCAGACAGAGCAGAGATACTCTGTTTCGCGACCATCCTTATGAAGCAGGACTTGTTGTATTTGATAAAGCGGAGGAAACAAATTGATTAGTACAATATTATGGGATGTTGACGGTACGCTCCTTGATTTTATAGCGGCCGAAAAAGCGGCAATAAAAACCTTGTTCGGAGAATTTAACCTCGGCCAATGTTCAGATGAAATGATTAAAAGATACTCAGAAATAAATAAAACCTACTGGCAGAGGCTCGAAAGAGGTGAAATAACCAAGCAGGAAGTACTGGTGGGAAGATTTAAGGAGTTTTTCAAATCAGAGGGAATTGATATTTCAGTTGTTGAAGAATTTAATTCCCTGTATCAGCTTCGTCTTGGAGATACTATCGTATATCACGATGACAGCCTTGAAATTATAAAGTCACTTCAGGGCAGAGTCAGACAGTATGTTGTTTCAAACGGAACTGTGGAGGCGCAGTCAAAGAAGCTTCGCCTTTCGGGACTGGGTGAACTGGTGGACGGTATATTTTTATCAGAGCATATAGGGGTGGAAAAGCCGAATATAGAGTTCTTTGATAAGGTACTTGAAGAAATAAAGCCTGCTGACAGAAGCAGTATTCTGATTGTAGGGGACTCCCTTACAAGCGATATACAGGGCGGAAACAACGCAGGTATTGTTACTTGCTGGTACAATCCTTTAGGAGATAAAGCTCCGGATAAATACAGAATAGATTATGAGATATCCGACCTGCATCAGATATATGAAATCATAGAATAGATACTGTTTTTGCATCGCTAAACTATTCCGAAAATGTTGTAAAAACAGCGTTAAAATGCTATAATAGTTCCATTGTTATAAAGGCGTTGCCTTTTTACCCCAAGCTATACTTGGCTAGGTAAAACGGACAGCAGAAGGCATAGCCTTCTGGAACGCAGCCTTGCCGTAAGGTAGGAACTATAGAAATTCAGTGATGAGAGGTAATTATGGGTCAGAACAGAGAGGATAAATACGGTACAATTAAAATATCAGACGAGGTTGTATCAATATGTGCTGTAAACGCCGCGCTCAAGACAAACGGAGTGCACGAGCTCAGCGGAGGCCTTATTGATAACCTTTCAAGAAACATACTCGGAAATGAGCCTCCGTCAAAGGGCATTAAAATTTCTAGAGATGAACAGAATGTTGAGATAGATGTATTCATAATCGTTGATTATGAAGTTAAAATACCCGCAGTTGCGTGGGAAGTACAGGTAAACGTAAAAAACGAAGTAGAGCAGATGACAGGATTATCGGTAACCGCTGTAAACATTCATGTGCAAGGCGTTCATCTGCCTGATGAGGAGGAAATCTAAATGACAAGAGAAGCAGCCAGAGAACTGCTTATGCAGCTTATTTTCCAGATGGGAGTGCAAAAGGATTTTTCAGATGAACTGAAAAACAGATTTTTAAGAGATTACAAGATTAACGCCAAGCAGAAAACATATATCGACGATATGCACAGAGCGATAGCGGACAATCTTGAACAGATAGACGCTCTCATAAATAAATCAAGTGACGGCTGGAGCACAGAGAGAATGGCCAAATCAGACCTTGCCATATGCAGACTGGCTCTTGGCGAAATTCTTTTTGCAGAGGATATACCTGAGGCCGTTTCACTTAACGAGGCAGTAAATCTTGCCAAAAAATTCGGAACCGACAGCTCACAGAAATTTGTAAACGGACTGCTGGGCAAAGCGATTAAACTCAAAAATGAAAACTAATGAATGTGTATTAGGTATAGATACAAGCAACTATACAACATCTGCCGCGGCAGTCGACAGCTGCGGCAATATAATTTCCGACAGGAGAAAACTTCTAAAGGTAAAACAGGGCGAGAGAGGACTTAGACAGTCCGACGCCCTTTTTCAGCATATTGCAAACCTGCCTGAAATAATTGAGAATATCAAATCGGATACGGCAGGATACGTTATCAAAGCTGTTTCCGTATCCTCAAGGCCAAGACCTGTAGAGGGCTCATATATGCCGGTGTTCAATGCCGGACTTTCGGCAGGCAGTATGATTGCATCAGTCCTTGACGTGCCTTTATACAGATTTTCACATCAGGAGGGACACATAACGGCAGTTAAAACCTACAGCCGCTTCAAAGACAAAACAGAGCTTCTGTGCTGTCATCTTTCCGGCGGCACCTGTGAAATTCTAAGCTGCACTAAAGACGGCATAGAAATAGCCGGCGGCAGTCTTGATATTTCTTTCGGGCAGCTTTTAGACAGAACAGGAGTTGCTCTCGGACTTGATTTTCCGTGCGGCAAAGCGCTTGATGAAGCAGCCCTTAACACGTTGGATAAGGCTGATATACTCACTCCAATCAAGGTAAGAGATTGTCACTTTAATCTGTCGGGAATAGAAACACAGGTATTAAGGAATATTTCCGGCATGGATAAAAATTCGGATTACAGTTTGCTGATAAAAAACATATTTGACAGAATTACAATATGTCTGGCCCAGGCCGTAAATCAGACGGCAGCAGCCTGCGGAACAGGCAATGTGCTGTTTGCCGGAGGCGTTTCTTCCAGCGGATATGTGCGCAGAGAAATCGGCAGATATATTGACAGGAACATTTCATATGAATTCGGTGCAGCGGAGCTTTCCTCGGACAACGCGGTAGGTACGGCTCTGCTGGGAGGAGCAAGGTTATGGCAGCAAAACCCATAAAGGTTTCACAGCTTAACAGTTATATAAAAAGAGTCTTGCAGGCAGACCCTCTGCTGGGTAACATTTCGGTTACGGGAGAGATATCAAACCTCAAGCATCATAGCAGCGGGCACGTGTATTTTTCACTCAAGGACGAAACAAGCAGGATAAACTGCTTCCTTGCGGCAGACAATGCAAGGCACATACGCTATGAGCTTTCGGAGGGTATGGAGATAATCGTAAACGGATATATATATCTTTACGAGAGAGGCGGCAGCTATTCCATAAACGTCAGAGATATTGAGGTTTCAGGCGCAGGCGCGCTGAGCACAGCCTTTGAAAACCTCAAAGCCAAGCTGCTTTCAGAGGGGCTGTTTGATGAGGCGCACAAAAAACCGCTTCCGTTTTTCCCCGAAAACATTGCGGTGGTTACATCTGATACAGGAGCTGCGGTCAGAGATATAGTCAAGATTATAAAGGCGAGAAACAATATCGTTAACGTGTATATATGCCCTGTACTGGTGCAGGGGCCAAATGCCGCGCCGGATATATCATCAATGATTGATGAGCTTAACGAAACAATGCCGCAGCTTGACCTCATAATCACAGGCAGAGGCGGAGGCTCGGCAGAGGAGCTCTGGGCCTTTAACGAGGAAATCGTTGCAAGGAGCATATACAATTCAAAGATACCGGTAATATCGGCCGTAGGTCACGAAACAGATTTCACAATAGCAGACTTTGCAGCAGACAGGAGAGCAGAAACTCCTACCGCGGCGGCGGTAATGGCAGTTCCCGATACAGCGCAGCTTATAACTTACTGCAATGATACTGCGGATATGCTTGATACAGGGATTGACGGATATATCAGAATGAAGCAGATGTATCTTGACAGCATGGACAAAAGCTCTCTTACGCTGTGGATAGAGAATTTAATACAGCTTTATTCCATGAGGCTTGACAGCCTTTATACCGAAATGACGGGCTGTGCCGATACAGTTATAAGCGAGAATATAAACCATATCGGCAAGCTGAGAGAAACTCTCGAAAACCTTAACCCGCAGAGAATAATGGCAATGGGCTACTTTGCGGTTTCAGATAAAAACGGCAGGCTTCTATCGTCTGCAAAGGACTTTAACAAAGATGACAGAATTACAATTACCGCAGCAGACGGAAGCGCTGAGGCGGCAGTAATATCTGTGAGGAGGAACAGTTGATGGCAAAATTTGAAGAAGCATTAAAAGGTCTTGAAAAAAGCGCGCAGGATCTCAAAAAAGAAGGCAATACTCTCGACGAGGCACTCAAGGCCTACGAGGAGGGTATGAAATATTATGAGCAGTGCAGTGAAATACTAAGCGAAGCAAAACAAAAAATACAGATTTACAAAAGGAAGTGATTTTAAATGAAAAACATTATGTACTACAACTACAAAGATCTTATAGAAGAACATCTTCTGGATTTCCTTCCTGAAATAGATCACAAGAGCATCACTCTTTATGAAGCGATGAAATACAGCTTAAGCTCAGGAGGCAAGCGCATAAGACCTGTTCTGATGCTTGCAGCCTGTGACTTTGCGGGAGGAGATATAAATTCGGCGCTGCCTTACGCCTGCGCGGCAGAATATATTCACACATATTCACTGATACACGACGACCTTCCTGCTATGGACAACGACGATTTAAGAAGGGGTATGCCTACAAGCCACAAGGTCTACGGTGATGCCATAGCAATTCTTGCAGGCGACGGACTTCTCACAAGCGCCTTTGAAGCTATGAACAAGGACATGCTGCTTTATCTTGACACGCCTGAGCTTTTAAACAGGAGAGTAAGAGCCTCCTATGAGCTTGCAAAGGGTGCAGGCTGCAGAGGTATGGTTGCAGGACAGGTGGCGGACATAGAGGGTGAGGGAACTCACTGCTCAAAAGAACTGCTGGAATATATTCATATAAACAAGACTGCGGCGCTGCTGGTCTCAACAATCAGAGCGGGAGCATACCTTGGCGGGGCAGATGCAAAAACACTGGTAGATCTGACAACCTACGGCGAACAGCTGGGACTGCTTTTCCAGATTACCGATGATATACTCGACGCCTGCGGCGACGAAGATGAAATGGGCAAAAAAACAGGTGTTGACGTTGCCAAAAACAAGGTTACCTATGTTTCTCTCTACGGCATTGAAAAAGCAAAGCAGATGGCGCAGGATCTTGCAGAGGACGCAAAGAAATCCATAGCCTGCTATTACGACAATGCCGAGGTATTCAACGACATAATCGACGATGTATTAACGAGGACGAAATAATGACAGATTTATTAAATTACAGCTTTCCGGGTGATTTAAAGCAGATGACAGCAGATGAGCTTCAGACCCTAAGCTGTGATATCAGAAAATTTTTAATAGACTCCGTATCAAAAACAGGCGGTCATCTAGCCTCAAATCTGGGAATTGTAGAGCTTACCATAGGACTCCACAAGGTGTTTGACAGTCCTCGTGACAAAATAGTCTGGGACGTTGGGCATCAGTCCTATGTTCACAAAATCCTTACAGGCAGAGCCGATAAATTTTCAGGGCTCAGGCAGACCGGCGGCATAAGCGGATTTCCCAAGGCAGCCGAAAGTCCTCACGATATATTTGATACAGGACACGGAAGCAATTCGGTTTCCCTTGCGGCAGGCCTTGCGGCTGCCAGAGACATCAGAGGAGAGGACTACAATGTAATCGCCGTAATCGGCGACGGAGCTTTAACCGGCGGCATGGCATACGAGGGACTTAACAATCTTGGATATATGAAATCAAAATCCATAGTCGTCCTAAACGACAACGGCATGTCTATTTCCAAAAATACAGGCAGCATCTCAATGCACTTAAACAAGCTGAGGGTTTCCTCAAACTACCTGAGTGCCAAGGAAAGCGTCAAGAAAGCTTTAAACAAAGTTCCCGTAATCGGAAGAGGACTTGCGCAGGGTGTTTCTCATCTGAAAAACTCCCTCAAATACGCTATTGTTGACGGCGGCGCCATCTTTGAGGAATTCGGGTTTACCTACATAGGTCCCATAGACGGAAACAATATAGAAAAGGTAATTGAA
This sequence comes from uncultured Eubacteriales bacterium, assembly GCA_900547295.1. Classification (GTDB taxonomy): domain Bacteria; phylum Bacillota; class Clostridia; order Peptostreptococcales; family Anaerovoracaceae; genus UMGS973. Next base: position 15,531 of record URGK01000017.1, on the reverse strand, counting down.
ACCCTTGAAATTGCAAGGGACTCTGCAGAACCGGTGCTTATTCATGCCATTACTAAAAAAGGCAAGGGCTACAGGCAGGCAGAGGAAATGCCTAACAAATTCCACGGCATAGGGCCTTTTGATGCAGGTACGGGAGTTGCAGTTTCAGGCGGTGAAAGCTTCTCATCAGTATTCGGCAAAAAGCTTGTGAATATGGCTCTCGAAGATGACAGAATTACAGCGGTATGCGCAGCTATGACAGAGGGAACAGGACTCAGTATCTTTTCGGAAACCTTCCCGGAGAGAACCTTTGATGCAGGAATAGCGGAGGAACACGCCGTATCCTTTGCGGCAGGTCTTGCCAAAAGCGGTCTTAAACCTGTGGTTGCAATATATTCAACATTTTTGCAGAGAGCCTATGATCAGATTATGATGGACGTGGCGCTTCAGAACCTGCCTGTAATATTTGCAGTGGACAGAAGCGGCAATGTAGGTGCAGACGGCGAAACTCACCATGGTACATTTGACCTTTCGTATCTATCGCAGATACCGAATATGACGGTGCTGGCTCCTAAGGATTACGAGGAACTGGAGCTTATGATGGAGTACGCTGTATCGCTTGACAGCCCGTGCGCAATCAGATATCCGAGAGGCAGACAATTTGAATTTCCGGCTGAGCTTTTGGCGCAGCCTGTCAAAACAGCGCAGGCGCAGGTATTCTTTACCGGCGGCGATGTTGAAATATGGGCCTGCGGCAAAATGACGGCGACGGCTGTTGAAGTGTTCAGTATACTTGACGGCAGAGGTATTAAGTGCGGTGTTGTAAACGCCAGATTTGTAAAACCTCTTGATAAAGAAACGCTTCTTGAATCGGCAGCAAGAACAAAGCTTATAGTCACCCTTGAGGACAATGTGCTTGCGGGAGGCTTCGGAACGCAGATTGCGGCAGCGCTTTCAGGCAGTGATACTAAGGTTTACTCATTTGGCTGGCCTGACAGGTTTATCGAACACGGCAGCAGCGAGCAGCTGTTTAAAAAATACGGACTTGATGCAGAGACCATAGCAGAAAGGATTGTTGATATAATTGAAAGCTAAAAAAGAAAGACTTGACGTTTTACTTGTTGAAAAAGGATATTTTCAGTCAAGAGAAAAAGCAAAGGCCGCCATTATGGCAGGTATTGTTTTTGTAAACGACAGCAAAATAGATAAGGCAGGAACTCCGGTGGAGGAAACTGCCGAAATACTTGTAAAGGATAATATATGCCCGTATGTGAGCAGGGGCGGACTCAAGCTTGAAAAAGCCTTAGAGCTTTACGGATTTTCCCTTGAAAACGCAGTATGCGCGGATATCGGAGCTTCTACCGGAGGCTTCACAGACTGTATGCTTCAAAAGGGCGCCAGCAAGGTCTTTGCAATAGATGTGGGCTACGGCCAGCTTGACTGGAAGCTCAGAAACGACGACAGAGTCATCAATATGGAAAAATGCAATATCAGATACCTTGATTTTGATACGGTAGACAGAGATATTGACTTTATATCAATTGACGTTTCATTTATTTCACTTAAGCTTGTGTTTCCTGTGGCAGCGAAAATGCTTGCGGATACGGGAAGCCTTGTATGCCTTGTCAAGCCCCAGTTTGAGGCAGGCAGGCAGCAGGTGGGCAAGGGCGGTATCGTAAAGGATATCAATGTTCACAAGGAAGTTATACGAAATGTGGTGCAGTACGGTATTGATTCAGGTCTTTATTCGTACGGACTTACCTATTCCCCTGTAAAGGGAGCCAAGGGGAATATAGAGTACCTGCTGTATATGAAAAAAGAGGATACAGACGGCAAGGTCACAGATGACGATATAAACAGAATTGCAGACAGCTCCCACAGAGAATTAATCTAGATATATATACTTACAAAAGGAGATTTTAATATATGAAATTATCAAAAAGAGTGCAGGCTATGCAGTTTTCACCCATCAGACGATTTAATGTCTATGCAGGTGAGGCTGAGGCTCAGGGCACTAAAGTATACAGACTTAACATAGGACAGCCTGACATAGAAACACCCGAGTGCTTTATGGAGGCAATTAGAAATTATGACAACAAGGTTATAGCCTATGCCGAATCAGGCGGTATCACAGACCTTCAGGACGCTATAATCGACTATTTCAAATCATACGATATGACCTATGACAGAGACGATATAATCATAACAACAGGCGGTTCAGAGGCGCTTAATATGATTTTTACAAGTATTCTTGATGAGGGTGACGAGGTACTGATGCCTGAGCCTTTTTATACAAATTACCATACCTTTATAACTGCAGCGGGCGGCAGCGTGGTGCCGATTACCACCATTGCAGAGGAGGGCTATCACTATGCGGACAGAGACAGAATAACAGACTGCATTACGGACAGAACCAAAGCAATAGCATGCGTAAATCCGGGCAATCCTACAGGCACAATTCTCACTAGAGATGAAATGCAGCTTATACTTGATATAGCTAAAGAATACGACCTGTGGGTAATTGCAGACGAGGTGTACAGAGAATTTGCCTATGACGGCAGAAAAATCACGTCTTTTGGAATGTTTGAGAAATATGCAGACAGAATAGTTATAGTTGACTCTGTATCCAAGAGATTTTCGGCCTGCGGAGCAAGAGTAGGCTGCGCCGTTACAAAGAACAGAGAGCTTTCAGACGGTCTTATGAAGCTGGCTCAGGGCAGACTCTGCGCAGCTACGGTAGACCAGATAGGAGCTGCAGCACTGTACAGACTGGATAAATCATACTATGATGAAATCAGAGCCGAATATGAAAACAGAAGAAATGCGGTATACGATGAAATAATGAAAATACCCGGAGCGGTGTGTCAGGAACCGGGCGGCTCATTTTATATGATGGTCAAGCTGCCGGTAGAAGATATTGAGGATTTCCTGATGTTCCTGCTTAAAGACTTCAGAGATAACAACGAAACAGTAATGTTTGCGCCGGCTCAGGGCTTTTACGGCACGCCGGGACTTGGCAAGGACGAATTCAGAATCGCATATGTTCTCAACAGTGAGGATATGGTAAGAGGCGCTCAGCTTATAGCAAAGGGCCTTGAAGCCTACAAAAACAGATAAATTATACAAACCCGGAGGTAATAATGGCAAAAGAAAAAATCTCACCTATGATGCAGCAGTATCTCGATATCAAAGAGCAGTATAAGGAATGTATACTGTTTTTCAGGCTGGGTGATTTTTACGAAATGTTTTTTGATGATGCCATTACAGCATCTCGCGAGCTGGAGCTGACCCTTACAGGCAAAAGCTGCGGAAAAGAAGAAAAGGCTCCTATGTGCGGAGTACCTTTTCACTCCGCAGACACATATATATCGCGCCTTATCGAAAAGGGCTATAAGGTGGCAATATGCGAGCAGACAGAGGATCCTGCGGCAGCAAAGGGCATAGTTAAAAGAGAGGTTATAAGGATAGTAACTCCGGGCACGCTGACAAGCCAGTCAATGCTCAAGGAAAACGAAAACAACTATCTGGCATCGATATATATTGACGATACGGGAGCGGGAATTTCCTACTGCGACATATCCACAGGGGAGATGTATGCCTCACAGCTTACAGGCGGCATGACAGAGGACAGCCTCGTAAACGAGCTGGTCAAGACCAATGCCAGAGAGGTGATTATAAACAGAGAGACAGATGCTATCTGGGAGGCGCTCAAAACCTCGGATGTGTTTCTCAATGTATTAAACGAGAATTATTACAGCTACGAAACAGCGCAAAAAACAATATTAAGACAGTTTAATACAGGCGCGCTTACGGGACTTGGGCTTGAGGACAAAACCCAGTGCGTGCTGTCACTGGGTGCTCTGCTTTCATATCTTCTGGAAACCCAGAAGCAGAGTCTTGGACAGATTACAGGCATCAGACTTTATGACATAGGCAATTCCATGGCTCTTGACAAGGCAACTATCAGAAACCTTGAAATAACCGAAAGCCTGTACGACAAGCAGGTAAGGGGCTCTCTGCTGGGCGTTCTTGACAAGACTCATACAGCTATGGGCTCCCGCAAAATGAAGCAGTGGCTCAAAGAACCTCTCAACAGAGTTGACGAAATAAGCGCAAGACTTGATGCAGTTGAAAGCCTTGTGGACAATATACTGCTACGAAACAACATCAGGGACTCCCTCAAAAGAGTCTATGACTTTCACAGACTGTCGGGAAGAATTGCCTCAGGCAATGCCAACGGCAAGGATATGATTGCCCTGCTAAATTCTATATCAGTGCTTCCCGATATCAAGGACTCTCTTTCTGACCTTGAAGCAGGGCTTCTTGATGAGCTTAACCACAGGCTAGACCCTCTCACAGAGGTATTCGAGCTTATAGACAGAGCCGTTTGTGAGGACCCTCCGTTTACAATTAAAGAGGGCGGTATAATCAAAAAAGGCTATTCGGAGGAGCTTGATGAGCTCAAGGACTCCATATATGACGCGCAGCAGTGGATAGCCAATCTTGAGGGAAGCGAAAGAGAGCGTACAGGGATTAAAAACCTCAAAGTAGGCTACAACAAGGTATTCGGATATTACCTTGAGGTCACCAGATCGTATTACGAAATGGTTCCCGAAAACTATATCAGAAAACAGACCCTTGCCAATGCGGAAAGATACATAACCCCCGAACTTAAAGAAATGGAGGGACTCGTTCTCAATGCAGAGGCAAAGATAAACAAAATGGAATATGACCTTTTCTCACAGCTGAGAGGTGAAATTGAAAAGCATATAAAGACAATACAGGAAACCTCAGATGCTGTTGCATCGCTTGACGTTCTGACGGCTTTTGCTTCCGTCAGCAGCAGCAACGGATATATCAGGCCTGAGATCAACAGCGGTGATGAAATAGAAATACACAAGGGCAGACACCCTGTTATAGAGCAGACCATAGCAGACGGAATTTTCGTGTCAAACGATACCTACCTCAACAGGACAGACTCGTCAATGCTCCTTATAACAGGGCCTAATATGTCCGGTAAATCAACATATATGCGTCAGACCGCAATTATAGTTTTAATGGCTCAGGCGGGCTGTTTCGTGCCTTGTGAGTCCGCTGTAATCGGCATTGCCGACAGGATTTTCACAAGGATAGGAGCCTCTGACAATCTGGCTCACGGACAGAGCACATTCTTCGTTGAAATGAGCGAAATGGCATACATACTAAACAGCGCTACAGACAGAAGCCTTATAATTCTTGATGAAATAGGCAGAGGCACCAGCACCTATGACGGTCTTTCAATTGCATGGGCAACAGTGGAATATCTGTGCAGAGAGGATTTCAGAGCAAGGACTCTGTTTGCAACACATTATCACGAGCTTACCGCACTTTCTGAGCAGATAGACGGAGTGGCAAATCTTAATGTAGATGTTGCAGAGGAAAACGGCAATATTGTATTCCTTCACAAAATAGTGCCGGGTTCGGCCAGCAGAAGCTACGGAATACACGTTGCAAAGCTTGCAGGAGTTCCAAAGGAGCTTCTCAAAAACGCAGAGGAAAGATTGTTTGCTCTCGAAAAAAATCAGCCGGAAAGCGCGCCAGAGGCTCCGCAGCCTGCAGAACTCAGAGAGGGAGAGCAGCTTTCACTGTTTTCACTGGCGCCTGACCCTGTAACCGAAAAACTCAGAAACATAGATTTAATGGAAACAACACCGTCACAGGCATTCAAAATACTTGAGGAATTAAAGGGAATTCTAAAATAATGAAAAAGATTTTAATGATAACAACAGGCGGTACGGTCTGCTCCACCGATGAGGGCGGGCTTACTCCTACAATGGGACCTGATGCGGCTCTCAAATATATTCCGTCTGTCTACAAATTATGTGATGTGGATTTTCTTCCGCTTTACAGCATAGACAGCACCAATATGGAGCCACGTCACTGGCTGGGAATGGCAAAGGCGATAAAGGATAATTACGAAAGCTATGACGGCTTTGTGATACTTCACGGTACAGATACAATGTCCTACACAGGCGCGGCTTTGTCATACTTAATTCAAAACAGCGCAAAGCCCGTAGTTATAACGGGATCTCAGAGGCCTGTCAGCATGGAGATAACAGACGCCAAGCACAATATATACGACAGCTTTCTTTATGCATGTGATGACGAGTCACATAATATAAGTATTGTCTTTGACGGCCATGTTATAGCAGGCACAAGAGCAAGAAAAATACGCACCAAAAGCTTCAATGCATTTGAAAGTATTGACTTTCCCGATATAGCGGTAATCAGAAACGAGCAGATAGTAAGATATATCAGAGAGCCGAAGCCGGACGCTTCAGAGGTTAAATTTTATGACAGCCTTAACAAGAATATATTCGTGCTCAAGCTTACTCCCGGTATGGACCCCGGCGTTATATCATATATCAAGGCAAACTATGACGCTCTCATAATCGAAAGCTTCGGCGTAGGGGGAATTCCCTGCTATGAAATAGACAGCTTCATAGACGCTCTTGCGGATTTTATCGAAAGCGGCAGAATACTTGCCCTTACAACACAGGTTCCCCACGAGGGAAGCGATATGAGCATATACAAGGTAGGAGTCAGAATTAAAGAAAAATACGAGGTCCTTGAGGCCTACGATATGACTATGGAGGCATGCCTTACCAAGCTGATGTGGATATCGGAAATGACAGACGACCACAGTGAAATGAGAAAGCTTTTTTACAAGCCTGTAAATCACGACATAATCTAGGTATAAGAAATGATAAAATTACTCGAAAAAAAAGTTGCAGACAAGATAGCGGCAGGAGAGGTTGTTGACAGACCATTATCTGTCGTAAAGGAGCTTGTTGAAAATTCAATAGATGCGGGAGCAGATGCAGTTGTTGTCGAAATAAAAAAGGGCGGCAAGACATATATCAGAGTAAGCGACACCGGCTGCGGCATCAATGCAGACGAGGTAACCACAGCGTTTAAACGCCATGCCACCAGCAAAATAACAGAGGCGGAGGACCTTGACAGCATACAGACTCTGGGCTTTAGAGGCGAGGCTCTTGCAAGCATAGCCGCCGTTTCAAGAACAGAGCTTATAACCAAAACGGCAGATGCCAAAACAGGTACAAGCATTACTGTGGAGGGTGGCGAAACTGCGGGAATTTCAGCCATAGGCTGCGACGGCGGCACTACAGTAATCGTCAGAGATTTATTCTACAACGTGCCTGCCAGATACAAATTTATGAAATCAGACAGCGCGGAAGCCGGACTCATAACCGAATTTGTATCACAAATGGCCCTGGCATACCCGTATATCAGATTTAAACTCATAAACAACGAGGCTGTACAGTTTTTGACTCAGGGGAGAGGGGATAGATATAGCAGCATACTTACCATATACAGCAAAGATATAGGCAAAAGTCTTGTGCCTGTGGAATACGAAAACGGCGAAATGAAGCTTTCAGGTTATGTTTCCAATGTGGGCGAAAGCAGAAACAGCCGCAAAAACCAGATATTTTTTGTAAACGGCAGAGTTGTATCAAGCAAGGTAATGGATACCGCAGTTAAAAACGCATACAAAGAAAGACTGTTTATGGGAAGATTTCCTATAGCGTTTCTGTTTCTTGAGGTCAAACCCGATACCCTTGATGTCAACATTCACCCCAACAAAAAAGAAATACGTTTTGATGATGAAAAATCAGTAGAGCTGTTTGTCACAGCGGCGATTAAACAGGCTCTTGCGACCAAAGAAGCGGCACCGACCGTAAATATAGCAGAAATAAAGCCCGAAAAACCTGTAAGCAAAGCTCCTGCAGCGGAGAAGCCGGCAGAAACGCCTGTCGCAGTACAGAGGACAGAGCAGGAGCCAAGACCTGAGCCCGAAAAGGTAATAGTAACAGAAAAACCGGAAAAAAGCAGTCAACTTAACATAAAAGAATTATTGTCAACAATGCGCGAGGAGTCAGAAATCAGAGAAAACACCGGCATTATCAAACCTGCCGTTTCAAGACCCTTTGAATTCAGCACCCTCATAATCAAAGGCTCGGTTTTTGCAACCTACATAATTGCAGAGGACGAGGCCGATATGTATCTGATAGACCAGCACGCAGCTCACGAGAGAATATTTTACGAAAAGCTGATAAAACAGTTTGAATCAGAAGAAAAACTGCATCAGCCGGTGCTGATGCCCGCCATATTCACTCTGCCTGTTACGGTAACAGGCGAGCAGTGGATTAACGTGCTGTTTAATATGGGATATACAATAGAGCCTTTCGGCGAGCGTACATACAGAATTACTGAAATTCCAATGTTTATGGAGCTCTCAGAGGCAGAAGATTTTGTTAAGGATTTCATTTCCTCAATAGACGAGGAAACAGACCTTAAATCACAGAAAACCCTCGACAAAATAGCCTCAAAGGCCTGCAAAAGCGCTGTCAAAGGCAACGACAATCTGAACGATGCGGAAATAGCGCAGCTTATTAAAGACCTTGCAGCCTGCGAAAATCCGTTTTCCTGCCCTCACGGCAGACCTACGTTTATCAAACTGGGCAGATATCAGATAGAAAGGATGTTCAAACGTGTCTAAAAAAATATTCACAGGCCTTGGAATACTCCTTATCCTCTACTGGTTTGGAATTTCCCTGTTTATAGGCTTTGGGCAGATGTTTTCATATATATGGCTTGCAGGAGGCATATTCCTGATAATATTCGGCCGTATGAAAAAATCGGTTCTCAAAAAAATACTCGCAGGACTTATGATAGTATCCCTTTGCGCATGCGCTGTGCTTGAAATCCCTATAATCAAGGGCGCGGTTTCAGAGCCGGACAGAAATGCAGATTATGTCATAGTCCTCGGAGCCAAGGTAAACGGCACCAAGCCTTCAAGAGTTTTAAGACAGAGGCTCAATGCGGCAATAGAATATACAGGAAGTAATGATACCGCCCAAATAATAGTTACAGGCGGCAAAGGCACCGACGAAAACATATCAGAAGCCGAGTCCATGAGAAACTATCTGGTTTCAAAAGGCGTAGCCGAGGACAGAATAATCCTTGAAAGCAGGGCCGCAGATACAGGAGAAAACCTTGAATTTTCAAAGGATATAATCGGAGATACGGACAAAAGCATTGTGGTAGTCACATCAGACTTTCATATGTACAGAGCCCTGAGAATTGCAGAGCAGACAGGCTTTACCCATATATCGGGAATACCTGCCCGCACAGATTCAGGACTTATTCCTAACTACTATGTCCGCGAAGCCTTTGGAGTTATTAAATATTTTGTATTATGAAGAAACAGATAATAATTATTGCAGGACCTACTGCAGTCGGCAAAACTGAATATGCAATAGAAACAGCAAAAGCAATAAACGGCGAAATAGTATCGGCAGACTCTATGCAGCTTTATAAATATATGGATATAGGCAGCGCAAAGCCCACAGCGGAGGAGCTGTCGCAGGTAAAACACTATCTTGTAGATGAGATAGATCCGAGAGAAAAATTCTCGGTGGCGCAGTATCAGAAGCTTGCCAAAGCTGCAATCAGAGAGATATTTGATAAGGGCAGAGTGCCTGTAATTTCAGGCGGTACAGGCCTTTATATCAATTCACTGATGTATGAAATGGACTTTGCAGCTCCGCCCTCTGACGAAGCTTTCAGAAAAGAGCTTGAAGATACTGCCTTAAAAAAGGGGAGAGATTATCTTCATTCAAAACTTGCAGAGCTTGACCCCGATGCCGCTGCCAGAATACACCCAAACAACGTCAAAAAGGTGATAAGGGCCATAGAGGCAGCCCAAAACGGCAATAAAATTAAAGACTTTAACAATGCGCAGATTCCCGCAGCAGATTACGACGTGCTGCTGGCAGGACTCACAAGGGACAGAGCAGAGCTTTATGAACGCATCAACCGCAGAGTCGATATCCTGATTGAAAGGGGCCTTGTAGATGAGGTTTCCTCTCTTATGCAAATGGGACTTGGATATGATGATATTTCCATGAAAGGCATAGGCTACAAGGAGATAATAGGCTCACTTGAGGGAAAATACACGATTGATGAAGCAATAGAGCTTATCAAAAAAAATACACGTCACTACGCCAAAAGGCAGCTTACCTGGCTGAGGCGCTATGACAATATCAAATGGTTTAATCTGTCCTCCTACGAGGACAAAGCTATGGCTATGGGAGATATTCTTAAATGGCTGAGGACAAACGCAAACAGATAAAAATTCATAACAAGAGCGATAAGCCTGACAACATAGTGATGAAGGAGCACGAAATCCTACAGCACTGTCAGGAGATAGAGGCGCAGCTTCCGTCGTTTTTAAGAGGATTTTTTAACTACCTCAAGGGAAACGTGCTTCCTATGACAAGGCTTGCATACCTGCAGGATATACGCTTTTTTTTCAATTATCTTGTAAATGACACAGATCTGACACATTGCAGTGATATAAAGGATATAAAATTAGAAGATTTTAAGGAAATAACGGCTGTGGATGTCAACCTGTTTATAGACTACTGCAGGCAGTATCAGGTTGAAACAGACAAGGCAGTCATAGTGTATGAAAACGGCAATAAAACCCTTGCGCGCAAGAAATCCTCGGTTTCCGTAATGTTCAAGCAGCTTTACAGAGACGGTCTTCTTGACAAAAACATCACCGACGGCTTTGACCCCATCAGAGTGCCAAAGGCCGGAGAGCGTGAAATCAAGGCTTTGCAGGACGATGAGGTTATGCTTATGCTTGATGCCGTCACAACGGGAAACGGTCTTACCAAAAAAGAACAGGAATACTGGCAGAAAACAAAACGGAGAGATAAGGCCATACTGATACTGTTTGTTACATACGGGCTTCGTCTTTCGGAGCTGCAGCAGCTTAATATTTCATCGTTTAACTTTAACAGAGGTGAATTTAAGATATACAGAAAACGAGGTAAGGAGTCCGTAATGCCGATGAATAAATCAGTATACGAGGTGATTACGGAATACATAGAGCTTGAAAGAGCCTCGGAGAATACACTGACAGAGGAACACAGGGACGCTCTTTTCCTGTCGCTTCAGGGCAGGAGAATGACCGAAAGACAGATAAGAGAGCTTGTCAGGAAATACACCTCAATCGGCATGAAAACCTCAAGAGATGGAGGATATTCCCCCCACAAGCTTCGTGCCACGGCAGCAACCAGCCTTATAGGCAGAGGCAATTCAATATATGACGTGGCGGCGCTTTTAGATCACGAACAGGTTACAACAACACAGCTTTACGCTGCTCACAAAAAGAATGTAAAAAGAAATCTTGTTACAGATATGGAATGGGAACTGGAAAGGAAAGAAGGAAATAATGAAAAATAACACTTTTAATCTCTTAAACAGGGAATTCGGAATTAATGAAAAGGTGCTTAATCTGGTTAATGAGGCAGAGCAGGAAGTCATCGGAATTTTTGACGAGTTTGATGACATAATGACCTATAACCAGTACAAGGTGCTTGATGCTTTTCAAAAGAACAGAATAAGCGACAGACATTTTGCGTGGAACACAGGCTACGGCTATGACGATCCCGGAAGAGATGCCATTGAAAGAGTATGGTCTGATATATTCGGTACCGAAAGTTCACTGGTGCGCCCTATAATCGTAAACGGTACACACGCGCTTTCACTGATACTGATGGGACTTCTGATGCCGGGTGATGAGCTTATCTACTGCACAGGCAAGCCTTATGACACTCTTGAGGAGGTAATCGGAACAAGAGGAGAGGGCAAGGGTTCTCTAAAAGAATACGGTGTTACTTTCAAGCAGGTGGAGCTTACACCGGAGGGAAATATCGATTTAGAAGCATTAAAAAACGCAATTTCGGACAAAACTAAAATGGTTACAGTCCAGAGGGCCACAGGCTACGGCTGGAGAAAGGCCATAACAATCGACCAGATTAAGGAATGGGCTGAATTTGTTCACGAAATAAATCCTGATATTATACGAATGGTAGATAACTGCTACGGTGAGTTTCTGCATACATATGAGCCTACACAGGTGGGCGCTGATATAATTGCGGGCTCTCTTATTAAAAATCCCGGTGGCGGACTTGCGCTTACAGGCGGATATGTAACCGGCAGAGCAGATCTTGTTGAGAGGATTTCCTACAGAATGACATGCCCGGGAATAGGCGGAGAATGCGGACTTACATTCGGACAGACAAGAACTATGCTTCAGGGACTGTTCCTTGCGCCAAGAACAGTAAACGGCGCAGTTAAGGGAGCAATACTATGCGGCAAGGTGTTTGAAAAGCTGGGATATGATGTCTGCCCTAAGCCGGAGGATGAAAGAAGCGATATCATAGAAGCTATAAGGCTTGGTTCTCCGGAAGCTGTGGTTGCTTTCTGCAAGGGCATACAGGCTGCTGCTCCAATAGATTCCTATGTGAGTCCTGAGCCTTGGGATATGCCCGGATATGAGGATCCTGTAGTAATGGCTGCCGGAGCGTTTGTTCAGGGCTCGTCAATAGAGCTTTCTGCCGACGCGCCGATCAGAGAGCCATACAATGTGTATTTCCAGGGCGGTATAACCTACGAACATTCAAAGTTCGGAGTTATAAAGGCTCTTCAGAAGCTTTACGATGAACAGCTTATAAGCTTATAGGGTTTTGGGACAAGGATCGGAGATTAGATATGATTATTACTGAACAGAAAAGAAAAAGAATAAATATATATTTCAAAGCATTTATTCTGCTGGTTATTCTCGTCGGAATACCGCTGTACTTTTATTTCTTCCAGCGTGACTTTATAACGCAGTTTACAAGTGTCAGTGATATTGAAAATTACCTTACAGAGCACAAAAGCACAGGTGTTCTCACCTATATCGGTGCTCAGATAATACAGATTATAATTTGTGTTATACCCGGACAGCCGTTTCAGTTTGCGGCCGGATATGTATTCGGTCCGTGGCAGTCGTTGCTGTTTTCGACAATAGGTATTGCTTTGGGGGCAACTATTACATTCTTCCTTGCTAAGCTTCTGGGCAGAGATTTTATGTATCTTTGCTTCGGCGAGATGAAAGTTGTTGAATACCTTGAGAAATTCAGCTCCAAACGCGGATATATACTGCTGTTTGTACTGTACTTCATACCGGGATTTCCAAAAGACTTTGTAAACTACATCGCAGGGCTTTCAAATCTGAAATGGGGACCGTTCATTATAATATCCTCAATAGCAAGAATACCTGCAATGATGGGAAGCATACTTATTGGTACATTTACAAAGACAGAAAACTACGCGCTTGTGGTAGTTCTCGTCATAGCAGTTATAATACTTACGCTGCTGTGTCTGAAAAACAAGCAGAAAATACTTGACTGGAGCGACAGGGTATATGACAAGCTCAGTCATCTGAAATACTGATATCTGTGCAGAGTCATTACGGCTCTGCATATTTATTAGAAATCAATTAGAAATTGCAATAACCGGAATATTAGAGTATACTTTTATCCTGTATCTCAAAGCACAGGATATTTTTCACCTTTTAGAACATTTGTTTAATTTACCTCTTGACTATGAACAAACATTCGTTTATAATATGTTCAAGAACAAATGTTTAGAGAGGTGAGTGTTATGAAAAAGACTTTAAAGGTAAAATCAAGAGTTAGATTTACAGCATTTGTACTTATTATGTTATTTGCAGTTACAGGCTTATTTAATACAATGCTTGGTTTAAATGATGCGCTTGGCCTGACAAAGCAGGAATACATCGAAGTCAACATAAACTCCGGAGATACATTATGGACCATAGCCGAACAATATATGCCGTCAGATATGGATATACGCAAAGCAGTTCATATTATAAAGAATGTCAATGAGATAGACAGCCAGCTTCAGCCGGGACAGACAATACTGATACCTGAATACGCATAAGCCTTATTTAACAAGTTTTTTCAAGGTAATAGGACACCGTCATACATATTAAAATCGCTTAAAACGCAAAATAGAGCCTCGATAATTCAGACAAATTCTCAAAAGAGGTTAAATTATATACAGATTATAATATTTATCATTAACATATTATAATAATCCTTAAACTCTAAAACAAACCGGTAGCCTTGGGTATATTGGCAAAGAACATGCTCAAGGTTATCAATCTTATCATAACTATTCCCAAAATTGTGATTTTAGGAATAGTTATTTAAAATCACAATTAAGGAAGCACCTGATAAGATGCCCCCTCTCTCTTGTGTTTGTCTTATAGCTATGCTATACTAGGGTTAACAAAACTAATCCCAATACTCCAATTACTATTGAAAGTCTTTGGAGCCACAATAACCGCAATTGACACTAACGGTGGTTATTTGTTTTTTATTATTAATTTATATTCCTATCGATAACTGTCCTATTAATTCACCGGTATCATCTTTAAGAGATTTCATCTTTTTTGTATATATTTTATCTGCCGGCTTCATTTCACTGCAAAGCAACAAACTATCAGGATTATATAGCTTTATATTCTCACCTACTGCATAGTCATCATAGTTTGCATAACAATATCTGCAACCGTTTTTGCATGTATTATAAGCTCCTATATCAATACTTTCAATACAGCCGCAAATCTCTCTCTGGTTTTTATCTTTACTGCATTTCAAATTCATTCCAATGATTTCCCCTATCAGGCTTTTATCTATACAGCAGCCATGCTCTATTCCGTCTGATGATAAGTCAATTGCTTCCGCACAGGAATATATATCCATATTATTGTCTTTTGCTATTATGGATAATTCTCTCGCTATTTCATGCATATCATTTTCTGGAAGCTCTTCTATTGAGAGATTTTTCATATTACGCTTTGTTTTGGCATACATATCTACAAAACTTATGACTGCTCTTTCTGTATATCCTTTAAGGCTATTTGCTATTCCATTAAAGTTCTGTATATGATATTCCTTTGTATATTTAGAATTAATAAGTATAGGGTCATATCTCCATATTACTTTATTCTTTCCAATCTTACCTGATAGGTCTTTAAACAGCTTTATTAAGGTATCTCTGTCAGGAAGATTAAGCTCAATATCTCTGCCATACCCATTTAAAGTAAACTGAAAATAGTAATTATAGCGTTTTAGTTCATCTAACAGGTTAATTATACCTAAAGGATTTTTACTCCAGAAAACTATACAGTCAACTACATCAGGAGATAGATTTATCTCACTTATCTGATGTGTATTCATTGGGTTCTTTACCTGTATTTTTCCGTCTTTTATTCTGTTTATAAACCAGTCTGCATAGTATGCAGGTATGTCTGTTCTTCTGCTTGCACTAATAATCATAATATTTGTTTCCTTGCAAAACTTATATAAAATTTTCATAGTTAATATTTACAATAACAATTTTACCCTTTCAGTTTATATTTTGTCAATCAAAACGAACTGAAAGAGTAGAACAGGTAATAAAAAATGACATAAACAAGGAACATTTATGTCATTAATAAGTATTTAATTTAGCACTTACTGTCCAGATAGCTCTGCAGAATTATAACCGCAGCCTGTTTGTCGATTATCTGTTTTCTTTTGTTTCTGCGCATATCAGCTTCTATAAGAACACGTTCAGCCATCA
>URGK01000016.1 GCA_900547295.1 uncultured Eubacteriales bacterium | reverse complement strand
GTTAATTGAGGAAGAAATTTTCTTCTTAAAGTCGAATTTAACTGTTTTGCGTTCAACTTTAACGCCTAGTTTTTCCATTACTTTAACACCATCTAAATTATGAATATGCATTTGTGTTGAAGCATGTACTTCTAGCTTAGGATACATCTTTCTAATTAAATCAAGCATACCAATATCTTGAATTAAAAGTGCATCTACATTATTTTTATGTAGAAAGTCAACACTTTCTAAAAATGAATCAACTTCATCATCATAAATTAATGTATTTAAAGTAACATATACTTTAACCCCTCTTAAATGACAATAATTTATTGCTTCAACTACTTCTTCATCAGTAAAATTAGATGAAAATGCTCTTGCACCAAATTTTTTTAAACCTAGATATACTGCATCACATCCAGCTTCAACCGCATAAATTAAATTTTCCATATTTCCCGCAGGTGCGAGTAATTCTATTTTTTTCATAATAAAGTAATGACTCTTTCTATTTTAATATACTTATCGCAACTCCGTCCCCTACAGGAAGAAGCGCGGTATCTGCGTAATCAACATTAGTAATATATTCGATAAACTCTCTCATTCTTCTGATATTTGTCTTGTATTTACCTGTTTCATCATATTTGTCTGAAACCACGCGGGCCTTAAAAAGCACATTGTCTGAAACGATAACCGCGCCTTTAGAGCAATGCTTAAGTGCTGCATCCCAGAAGCGCCTGTAGTGGCTTTTTGCGGCATCTATAAAGACGAAATCATATTGCATATCAAGATTGTTTACAATCTCCTCCCCGTCACCGCAAAGAACCTCTATCCGCTCTGAAAAGCCGAACCTGTCAATATTTGCTCTTGCAATTCCGGCCGTTTCCTCTTTGACCTCAACTGTTGTAATATCCGCATCACATACAGCGGCAAAGCAGCTTGCCGAATAGCCTACGGCTGTACCTATTTCAAGTATCCTCTGAGGCTTCATAATTCTAAGCAGATTTAATATCAGGGACTCTGTGTCCGGAAGTATTATAGGGACTCTGTCTGCCTCCGCCTCTGCCCTGAACCTGCCGAAATCCTCATTTACAGGTCTGTAAAGTGATGTGATGTATTCAACCACTTCGGGATTGATTATATTTCTGTAATTGCTCATATGAGTTTAGTTTTCCTTTTCTGATTCTGCTTTTTGATAGGCTTTGTAGTAAGCATCCTTGTCCTTTAAGAACTGGTTGTAGTCGCTTGAAAAAGCTGCGCTTCCGTCAAGCTTCTCGCTTACAACAAAGTAAAGGTAATCCGTCTTTGCCGGGGATATTGCCGCTTTGATTGCATTTATTCCCGGACTGCATATAGGTCCCGGAGGGAGTCCCGTATTCTTGTACGGGTTATAGTCTGACTCAACTGCTATATCCGCATAAGTAAGATTAACCTTATCCTCCTGCAGTATATATGATACGACCGAGTCCATCTGCAAGGCCATACCCTTATCAAGCCTGTTGTATATTACGCTTGAAACAAGAGGCATATCCTCAGGTATCCCCGCCTCCCTTTCTATAATAGAGGCGGCTATAACTATATCTCTGAGAGAATGTCCCGAAGCTTTTGCCTGCTCTACTATATCAGCTGTAACCATTTCTTTGAAATGATCAAGCATAGCTTCAATTATGGTTCTGGCATCTGATCCTTCCTCAAAGGAATATGTGTCGGGATACAGAAAGCCCTCAAGTCTGTACATAGAGCGTTCGTTGCCTGCGAGAAAATCATAGGTGCTGAAATCTCCGTACTGCGCTTCATGCATAAATTCATCATACGAAATTATACCCGCCTCATCGAGATTTTTTGCTATTTTTTCAACAGTCTGCCCCTCTATAACAGTGAAATTATGTGATATTGTATCACCGTCGCTTATCATCTGCATCATCTGTTTCATACTCATAGACTGTGACAGACCGTAGGTTCCCGCCTTGTAGGTGCCATCATAGCCGTAGAGCTTTGAAAGCACTCTGAACACTCCCGGTTTTTCGATAAGAGTGTTTTCCTCAAGTATATCGGCTATCTGTATTGTCCCGCTGCCCTCCGGAATAGCTGTTACTACAATATCCTCGGAAGTCTTGTCAACAGGACGTCCCCCTGACATAAGCACAATAAATATACCTGCAATTATAACTGCTGCTGCGACTATAGCTGCGATTATTATTTTTTTCATATATATCCCTCTGTTTTGCCATATATTTGGAAAGGGACGTAAAATTTACGCCCCGTTTTAAGTTTCCCGTCTTTATTTCTTTGATCTTCCTAAGTATTCACCTGTTCTTGTGTCAATCTGAATAACTTCGCCCTCTTCGATGAAGATAGGAACATGGATAGTAGCACCTGTTTCAACTACTGCAGCTTTAGTAACGTTTGTAGCAGTGTTGCCTTTAACTCCCGGCTCTGTTTCGATAACCTTAAGGTCTACAAAGTTTGGAGCTTCAACCATAAATGCATTGCCCTTGTAGAATTTGATAGTTGCTTCATCATTTTCTCTGAGGTACTTCATAGCATCTTCAACCTGCTCTGCCATAAGAGGAACCTGGTCGTAAGTTTCAGGGTCCATGAAGTAGTAAAGCTCACCGTCATTGTAGAGATACTGCATAACCTTTGTTTCTATGTGAGCCTTAGGGAATTTGTCATCAGGGTTGAATGCTTCTTCTCTTGTAGCTCCTGTAAGTATGTTTTTGTATTTTGTTCTTACAAATGCAGCACCCTTACCAGGCTTAACGTGCTGGAAATCTAAAACCACGTGAGGTTCACCGTTAATTTCAAATGTAATACCTTTTCTAAAATCGCTTGCATAAATCATAAATATCTCTCCATTCTTTCAGACCTGACCCAGCAAATGAAATGCGCTGCCGGTAGGTCGAACGTCATGACTTCCCAAGAGTGCAAAGCACGATTGGCTGAAGTTTACGGCGCAGACCTAACCCGGCGAGTGAAATGAGCCGCCAAATTCATCAGACAAATCACACCATTGCCAAGTCAAATCAATCTCTCATATTAACTACTATTATATCAAATATACCAGTTCTTGCAAGTACTAGTTTGCACCCTGGCTGTTTCCGCTGCCGGCAGGCATCATAGTTTCGTTTAATATCTGATATACATCCTGCATCATCAGCGCAAATCTCATTTCGCACTGTACATACTGCGCAGCAGCGGGATCCTGCATCATAATAGTCATAAGCTCCTGCATCTTGGCAACCGCTTCGGCGTCCATTTCCTCTCCTGCAATCTGTTTTGCCTGCATTTCAAGCTGCTTCGCCTGAAAATCCTGTATCATCTTGTCAAGGTCAGGATTCTGTGCAATCATATTTTTGGCGTTCATATACTGTTTGTATTCTTCACATTCTTTTATAGCCTTCGCTAAAATGTGAGCCTGATCATAAACATTCATAAATTAACTCCTTTCGTGATTATACTTCTAAGAATATCGGCAGTATTACCGGATTTCTCTTTGTTTTTTCATATATAAATGTGCGAAGTGAATCTCTTACCATTGATTTCATCGCAGTCCAGTCTCTTGTGTTTCTGCTGCGGCAGTTGTTAAGTGTTTTTTCAACTAGGCTGCGCGCATCTTCTATAAGGTCCTCGTTTTCTCTGACATAGACAAAGCCTCTTGAGATAATATCAGGTCCTGATACCACATTACGTTCCCTGTCTATGGCCGCAACTACAATTATAAGGCCGGACTCTGACAGAAGCCTTCTGTCCCTCAATACTATATTGCCTACATCTCCAACGCCAAGACCGTCTACGAGAATATCCTCCGCCGGAACTGTTTCCTTTAAAATCTCGGCGCGTCTTCTTGTAAGATTTAAAATCTGTCCGTTTTCAAGAATGAAAATAGAATTGTTTTTCATTCCCAGATTTTTGGCGATTTCCTTGTGAGCCATTAAATGTCTTGCCTCGCCGTGAACAGGCATAAAGAACTTAGGCTTGATAAGCGAGTGCATTATCTTGAGTTCCTCCTCACAGGCGTGACCTGAAACGTGAGTGTCTGCAATATCCGAGTAGATTACGGTCGCTTCCTTTTCGATAAGCTTGTTTACTACATTGGATACCATTTTTTCATTGCCGGGAACAGGAGTTGACGATAATATTACTACGTCACCTTTTTTAATCTGTACCGACTTGTGATCATTTGAAGCCATTCTTGAAAGAGCGGACATCGGCTCTCCCTGACTTCCCGTAGTTATAATCAGAAGCTGCCTGTCAGGTATCGTGTTTATCTTTTTGATATCCACAAGAGTACCCGCAGGCACCGACAGATACCCAAGTTCCATGGCTATTTTAACCACATTTTCCATACTTCTGCCTGAAATAGCGACTTTCCTTTTGCATTTGACTGCATTATCTATTATCTTCTGCACCCTGTGCACGTTTGACGAAAATGTCGCAATTATAATTCTCTGGTTTACATCTTCAAATATGTTTGCAAGGGTTTCACCTACAACCTTTTCGGAAGCTGTAAATCCCGGTCTTAAAGCATTGGTGCTGTCCGCCATCATCAACGTTACACCCTTGGCCCCTATTTCGGCAAGCTTCGTAAAGTTTATCGGCTCGCCGTCTACAGGAGTATAGTCTATTTTGAAATCTCCCGTATGGAATATCCTGCCCGCAGGAGTATCTATGCAGAAGCATACTGCATCTGCAATGGAATGAGTTGTCCTTATGGTTTCAACTCCAAAGGGTCCCAGCTTGAATTTGTCACCGGGTTTGATTGTATTAAGTCTGGCCTTGAGGCCGTGTTCTTCAAGTTTGCTTTTGACAAGACCAAGTGTAAGTCTTGTTCCGTATATAGGTGCGTTAATCACCTTGAGAAAATACGGTATTGCTCCGATATGGTCCTCGTGTCCGTGTGTTAAAATCACACCTTTTATCTTCTTGCCCGCAGTCTGCAGATAAGAAAAATCCGGAAGCACAATATCTATACCGTACATCTCATCTTCAGGGAAAGTCATGCCGCAGTCTATGACAAGTATCTGATCCTGATATTCCAGAAGCGTCATATTCTTGCCTATACCGTTAAGCCCGCCTATGGGGATAACCTTGAGGCCCTGACTTTCCTTTTTATTTGTGTTTTGTTTCATAAATTATCTCTCCATCTATATCTTCAGATGGCCATTATTTAACAACGATATTTACCAGTTTGTCAGGTACTGCAATTACTTTTACAATATTTCTGCCGTCCACTGCTCTTACTGCAGCTTCGCTTTCCATAACAGTCTTCTGAAGCTCATCTCTGCCAAGTCCGCTGGCAACGCTCATTTTTTCCTTAACCTTGCCGTTAATCTGAATTACTATTTCAACGCTGTCTTTAACAAGCGCGCTTTCATCGTAAGCAGGCCAGCCGACGTTATATAATGAACCTGTGTGTCCCAGATACTCCCACATTTCCTCGCATACATGAGGTGTAAACGGTGAAAGAATGAGTACCAGCTTTTCTATGCAGGCATTAATAAGGCCCTCATTTACATCAGGAAGCTCCTTGTAACGGTAAAGCTCGTTTACAAATTCCATAATTGTACTTATTGCCGTATTGAACTGGAATCTTCCGCCGGCATCATCTGAAACTTTCTTAACCGCATAGTTTGCCATATAGTTAAGCTGCTTGTCGTTATCGTTTCTGATTTCAAAGTCTGTAGTCTTGAAGCCGTATTTCTGAACAGTTTCATATACAAGTCTGTATACTCTGTTTAAAAATCTGAAGCTGCCCTCAACACCGGCATCCGACCAGTCGAGTTCCTTTTCAGGAGGCGCTGCGAACAGTATAAACAGACGTGCTGTATCTGCTCCGTATTTTTCAAGTATTTCGGCAGGACTTACTACGTTTCCTAAAGATTTACTCATCTTCTTGCCGTCTTTGTTTACCATACCCTGTGTAAGCAGGTTCTTGAACGGTTCTTCATCTGTTACAAGACCTAAATCATATAAAGCCATCTGGAAAAATCTTGCGTACATCAGGTGTAAAATAGCGTGCTCTACTCCACCTATATACTGGTCAACATTCATCCAGTATTTCACTTTTTCTTTATCAAATACTTCGTTTTCATTCTTAGGATCGCAGTATCTGAGGAAATACCACGATGAATCCAGGAATGTATCCATAGTGTCGATTTCTCTCTTTGCAGGCGCTCCGCATACAGGACATACTGTATCAACAAAGGTTTTGCTTGTTGCTATCGGAGATTCGCCCTTGCCTGTAAATTCAATGTCTGTAGGCAGCAGTACCGGCAGATTTTCTTCCTTTTCAGGAACCCAGCCGCAGTGCTCGCAGTGAATCATAGGTATAGGAGTACCCCAGTATCTCTGTCTTGAAATAAGCCAGTCTCTTAATCTGTAGTTTACGGTAGCCTTGCCTATGCCCTCTTCTTCAACCCATTCGATAACCTTTTTGATAGCTTCGCGGTTGTTCATTCCGTCGAATTTGCCGGAATTTATCATAGTACCCTCAGCAACAAAGGCTTCCTTGAGGTTGTTTACATCTATATCAGGATTTCCCGGATCTACTACAGGTATGATATCAAGACCGAACTTAGTTGCAAAGTCAAAGTCTCTCTCATCGTGAGCAGGTACGGCCATAATAGCTCCTGTACCGTATCCCATCAGTACATAGTCTGAAATGTAGATCGGAACTTCCTTGCCGTTTACAGGATTGATTGCATATTTGCCTATGAATACGCCTGTTTTTTCATTGCTGGTTGAAGTTCTCTCGATGTCGCTCATATGCTGGCATCTGTCGATATATTCCTTTACAGCCTGCTCGTATTCTGTGCCTTCAACAAGGCTGTTTACATACGGATGCTCAGGTGCAAGTACCATATATGTTACACCAAAGAGTGTATCAACTCTTGTTGTGAATATCTTGAGCTTTCTTTCGTCGTCTTTAATTGCAAAGTCAACCTCTGCGCCTACGGATTTGCCTATCCAGTTTTTCTGCATAATCTTAACCTTGTTTGGCCAGCCGTCAAGTGTATCCAGGTTCTTGAGAAGTCTTTCAGCGTAATCTGTAATCTTGAAGTACCACTGTGAAAGGTTTTTCTTGCCTACAGGCGCTCCGCATCTTTCGCATACGCCGTCAACAACCTGTTCGTTTGCCAGAACTGTCTGGCAGTCAGGACACCAGTTTACAGGATTTTCTTTTTTGTATGCCAGTCCTTTTTTGTAGAACTGAATGAAAATCCACTGCATCCATTTATAGTAATCAGGGTGACAGGTACATACTTCTCTGTCCCAGTCATAAGAAAGACCCAGCTCTGAAAGCTGCTCCTCCATTTCGTGTATATTGTCCCATGTCCAGATATCCGGCGCAACTCCGTGCTTGATTGCCGCATTCTCTGCAGGAAGTCCGAAAGAGTCAAAGCCCATAGGGTGAAGCACGTTATAGCCCTGCATATTCTTAAATCTTGCAACAACGTCACCTATTGAATAGTTTCTTACATGACCCATATGAAGCTTTCCTGACGGATAGGGGAACATTTCAAGTACATAGTACTTTTCCATATCCGGCTTTTCTTCCATTTTGAAAGTATTGTTGTCAGCCCAGTATTTCTGCCATTTCTTTTCTATTTCTCTGAAATTATATCTTTCGTTCATTTCTGTATCCTCCGGTTATCAATTAAAAATCCAGTGTGCTGCAGTCTCCCCAGATTTTTTCTATGCTGTATTTATCTCGCATCTGCTCTGTAAGAACATTGACTATGATATCGCCGTAGTCCATAAGCATCCAGCCGGACGAAGGCTTTCCCTCTATGCTCTTTACAAAAATACCTTCCTTTTCAAAAACAAATTCCATTTCATCGACAAGCGCATTCAGCTGTCTTTCGCTTCCCGCAGTTACAAGTACGAAATAATCTGCAAAGGAAGATTTCTCAGCGATGTCGATAATCATTACATCTCCGCCTTTTTTTGCATCTAATGTCTTAGCTGCAAACAGCGCCATTTCCTTACTGTTCATAAAACACTCCTTATATGCTTCTATAGTATCCCTGCCGGGATCGATTCCTTTTTGTTTAAGATCGTCAACGGTCCATTTGAGAATAAACTCGTACACTCCCTCAAGGTCATCAAAGGCCTTTTTGCGAAGTTCTGCGGCCTCGGGATATGTCCTGCCCGGCTCTACTGCATCTGCAACAAATATTATCTTTTCGAGCACAGACATCCCTGCCCTTGCAGATGTGTGATACCTGATTGCATTGAGAATATCCTTATCCTCTATGCCGTAATACTTTTCCGCCCAGCAGGCGGCTATTCTGCCGTGAGCCAGATTTGTATTTCCGATAAATTCCTGACCTATATTAAACTTTCTGACCTCCTCATCGGACTCCTCTGCCGAGAGAGGCTTTGCTATGTCGTGAAACAGAGCGGCAGTTTCGGCTTTTGAAACATCCTGATTATATGCCGCCGCAAGCTGCTTTGCCGTTTCTACAACTCCGAAAGTATGCTGTTTTCTTGATTCCTTGAGGTTTTTATCTATATATTCAAGACACTTATTTATATAGTCCATTCTCCTGTATATACCTTTCAACCTTAGGATTTATATAGTCTTTGACAGACTCTCCGTTTTTGAGCTTCTCTCTCAGCTCTGTAGATGAAACATCAATCTGGGTATTGTGCACCACAATTATATTGCAGCCGTATTTTGATTTAAGCTCGTCTATCTTGGCTTTAAGCTCGTCATCTCTGTAGCCTGGTCTTGAGCCTATGATAAACGAATATCCCGAAAGTATTTCATCGGCGTTTTTCCACGTATCAATTTTGAGGAAAGCGTCGGTTCCCGTTATGAAATAGATTTCAGCGCTGTTTCCAAACTCGTCTCTGAAATGTCTGAGTGTGTTCACTGTATATGAAACTTCGTCCCTGTTAAGCTCATACGGTGAAACTATGGCTCCGTCATAATTCTGAACCGAAAGCTCTATCATCTCCGCCCTGTGTCTGCCGTCTGTGGCTTTTCTGTCAAGTTTGAAGGGTTGCAGGTTTGCAGGAACAAATATTATTCTGTCCAGCTCCGCCTCGTCCTTTGCCTGCATTGCAAGGTATATATGTCCGAAATGTATCGGATCAAAGCTCCCTCCAAATATCCCTATCTTAGTCATTTGCTATTTCTCCAGTTTCTCACATAAAGTCTTTACTATACTGTCCATTGAAACCTCTACCTGTTCGGATTTATCAAGAATTTTAACATTTAAAATCCCTGTTTCAATTTCATTGTCACCTATAACTACGGCATAAGATGCTCCCGATCTGTCCGCTGCCTTGAACTGACCCTTGATATTTCTCTCAAGCAGGTCAATTTCAGTGTTTATGCCGCTTGCTCTAAGCTCTCCCGCAAGCTTAAGACCGTATTTTTTGGCTCTGTCGCCCATAATAACTATAAATACCTCTGTTTCGCGTGGTTTTGGTATTTCCACACCGTTTGCCTCCATTGTAAGAAGCAGTCTTTCAATACCAAGACCAAAGCCCACGCCCGGCGTTGACGGACCTCCTACTTCCTCTATAAGGTTGTCGTATCTGCCGCCGCCGCATACAGTGCCCTGTGCTCCTATGCTTGTAGTTACAAATTCAAAGGCTGTCTTTGTGTAATAGTCAAGTCCTCTTACAATTCCCGGGTCAACAACATATTCAATGTTCATAGCCTCAAGGTTCTGCTTAAGCTCCTCGAACGCGTTCCTGCAGTCGTCACACAGGTAGTCCAGCATTACAGGCGCTCCCTGCACCAGCTCCTGACATACGGGTGATTTGCAGTCTAATATTCTCAGAGGATTTCTCTCGTATCTGTCCTTGCAGGTATCGCAAAGGTCATCATATTTGTCTGCAAGAAATTCTCTTAGGGCAGCTCTGTGCTTTTCTCTGCACTTCGGACATCCGATGCTGTTAATTCTAAGCTCTATATCCTTAATACCCATAGAGTTTAAAAATTCATATCCAAGGGATATAACCTCGGCGTCTGCCAGCATATTGTCAGTTCCGAAAGTTTCTATTCCGAACTGGTGGAACTGTCTCAGTCTGCCTGACTGAGGCTTCTCGTATCTGAAGCAGGATATGTCATAAAAATATTTTGTAGGCTGCGGGTCCGCATAAGCCTTGTGCTCTACAAATGATCTTACTACAGGAGAAGTTCCCTCGGGTCTTAATGTAATGCTTCTGTTGCCGAAATCTGTGAAAGTATACATCTCTTTCTGCACGATGTCGGTTGTGTCGCCTACGCCTCTTTTGAACAGCTCTGTGTGTTCAAATACAGGTGTTGCAATCTGTTTGAAGCCGTATTTTGCGCAGATGTCCGCAAAAGCGTTTCTTACATATTTCCATTTGTATGCGTCCTGAGGAAGCATATCTTTCGTTCCTTTTGGTGCATTTGTAAGCAATTTTTTCACCTCCCGTTAAATATCTGTCTGTTTTTTCTTTCAATCATTTCATCTATTCGTGAAATGTATATCTCATAATTTGATACATTAGGTACTCTTTCAAGCCTGTTTTCGGCAGGGTAATATACCTTGCTGATACCTCCGGCTCCCATAGCTATAATGCTCTGAGCCTCCTCCATAATCCTTATGTTGTATACACTGAAAGTGTCGTCTTTGCAGTACCCTGTATTTTCAAGGCTGCCGGCCATATGCTTCTGTCTGTAAAGATAGTACGGCCTGTAGCCTTTGTCATCTAAAATCTCTCTGCCTGCCGCAAGCATCTGCGAAACCGTTTCGGCCTGTCTGAAATGAAAATCCCTGTCTATATCCTTGAGCTTTGAGGCTCTTTTGACTGCCAGAGTGTGAACAGTTATGTTTTCAGCTCCAAGCTCTGCGACTTTGTTTACCGTATCTTTGAAATCCTCAGGGGTTTCTTCCGGAAGCCCTGCTATGAGGTCGCAGTTGATTACGGGAAGTCCGTATTTACGGGCAAGACTGAAAGCATCGTAAATCTGCCTGTTTGTATGGTTTCTGCCGATTATATGAAGGGTTTCCTCTTTCATAGTCTGCGGATTTATGCTTATTCTGTCTATATTATGCTCAGAAAGCGCCTGTATTTTGGCCTCTGTGATTGTATCGGGTCTGCCTGCCTCTACGGTGAATTCTTTAATGCTCTCAAGATTTATATTCTTCTCTATATGTGAAAGCAGTCTGTCAAGCTGATACTCGTCAAGGGTTGTAGGCGTACCGCCGCCTATATATATACTCTCAGCCATAATACCTCTCTCTGCCATGCCGGCGCCGACTGCTTCGATTTCTCTGAACAGCGCCTCAAGATATGCGTCTATTGCCTCTCTGCCTACCTGATTTGATGTAAATGAACAGTAAAGACATCTCGTAGGACAAAACGGTATCCCTACATATATGCCTGCCGAGTTCTCAGATGGTTTTCCCAGTTTTTCCTGCTGGTAATTATATATATCAACAAGCTCTCCTGCCTTGTCGCTGCTTACCCTGTAGTCCTCTGTAAACTCTCTGTAAGGGTCAGACAGCATACCTGCAAGCTTGACCGGTCTTACGCCTGTAAGAGTTCCCCACGGCGGTCTTTGTCCTGTCAGCTCTGAAAGCCTGTCATAAATCTGAGCCTTTAATTTGTTCTTATCAGTTTTAGTATCGCCATCAAGGGTGAATTCCAGTCTGTCCGGAAGATTTCCGGTCTGCTCCGCAAGCTCCTGCGGCGTTATATATTCTCCCTGTCTGTGCTGCTCTAAGGCATATACCTCAAACTCGTCCTCGGGAAGAAATATTTTGATAAGCTCCTCGTATTCATATCTTTTGGTTACATTGTTTAAGACGATATTATACAAAAGGATTGTTCTCCTTTTCAAATCCTATTGTGGTAGGTCCCATATGTCCTGGAAGCACCTGTGTTTCGTCCGGTAGCAGGAACAGCTTCTTTTTGATTGATTCCATAATTGTTCTGAAATCACCGCCTGCAAGGTCTGTTCTTCCTATTGATCTGCAGAACAGCGTATCTCCGCTGAACAGCACGTCATCAACCAGTATGCACATTCCGCCCTCTGTATGTCCCGGAGTCATTATGAATTTCATTGTCATATTGCCTACAGTCAGGGTATCACCGTCATCAACAAGTATGTCCGGCTTGAAAGATACTTTTTCAGGACCAAAGTGATGAGCTTCGTTTAATTCCGGATCCAGAAGCATTTTTTCCTCTGCTCTTGAACATACAACCTTTGCATCAGGAAAATCCCTGAGATGCTCCTGTACTCCGCCTATATGGTCTCCGTGACCGTGAGTCAGAACTATATACTGTATCTGAATGTCATTTTTTTCGATTATGTTTTTGAGTTCCCTGCTGTATCCGCCAAGGTCAACTATAAAGCCGAGTCTGCTGGTTTCATCACATACAAGGTATGTGTTTGCCTGCAGCATTCCTGTAGGTATATTTACTATTTTCATATTCCACCTCTTTAAAAAGTTTTACGGCTGTCCAGCAGTATTGTCACCGGGCCGTTATTATTTATTTTTACAAGCATATGCGCCTGAAATATTCCTGTTTCAACTTTAATCCCCTGATTTCTTATGTTCTCGCAGACCTGCTGATAAAGTCTGTTTGCAATTTCGGGGTCTTCCGCAGTTATAAAGCTGGGGCGTTTGCCTTTGCGTACATCTCCCAGCAGAGTAAACTGTGATATTGCAAGAATACTGCCGCCGACATCCTTTACCGACAGGTTCATTTTTTCGTTTTCGTCCTCAAATATTCTGAGGCCCGAAACCTTGTCCGCAATATATCCGGCGTCTTTGTCGGTATCTCCCTTCTCAACACCTATGAGGACTACAAGCCCCTCGTCTGTCGCACCTGTAATCTGTCCGTCTACGGTCACACTTGATTTTGTTACTCTCTGTACTACTGCTCTCATTTTAAATCTAATTGCTCCTGTATACGTCTATAACACCGTGTATGTTTTTGAGATTTCTGAGGACTTTCTGGATTTCTCCCGTATCGGAAAGCGCCAGAGTCATTGTCATATGAACGACATTGTCCTTGTCTGATCTCGCATTTACTCCTGCAATATGAACGTCCATATCCTCGCAGGTTCTTGAAATGTCTGCAAACATACCCTTTCTGTCCTCGGCAATTATAGAGATATCTGTGTTGTAGGAAATGGCTTTTTCTCCGCCGCTCCATTCAACCTCTATAAATCTTGCTTTTTCACTTTCGGGAAGATTAACTATATTAGGACAGTCAACTCTGTGTACTGAAACTCCTCTCCCTTTGGTTATATATCCTATAATCTGATCTCCCGGAACCGGACTGCAGCATTTGGATACTCTCACCAGAAGGTTGTCAACGCCTTTGACTTTAACGCCGGCGTCGTTGTATCTGGATCTTGTATGTTTGCTGACAGGTTTTGTTTCGATTGCGGTAATTTCGTTTTTGGATTTCTCTTCTTCTGCTTTTTTCTGTTCTTTGAACAGGCTGATAATGAGGGTGGCAGCCTTGCCTAATATGGTGCCTCCCTGACTTATCTGCGTGTAAAAATCATCAAGTGAATGATATTTTAATTCCTTTACCGCTTTGTTGATATATGCTGATTTAAGGACTTCGTTAGGGTCGTAGCCTTTTTTGCGCATATATTTGTCAATGGCATCCTTGCCCTTGTCTATAGTACCCGAGCGGTTTTCTTTTTTGAGGTACTGTCTTATCTTGGTTCTTGCCGTACTGCTCTTGGCAATTCTGAGCCAGTCGATATTAGGTCCCGATGAGTTTGGATTTGTAAGTATTTCAACAATATCACCGTTTTGCAGAGTGTGGTTGATTGTAACTATTTTGCCGTTGATTTTGGCGCCCACACATTTGCACCCTATATCTGAATGTATTTTAAATGCAAAATCAAGAGGTGTGGAGCCAGCAGGTAGCTCCAGCACGTCACCTCTTGGTGTAAATACATAAACCTGACTTGCAAACAGATCCACTTTGAGTGTCTCCATGAACTCTCTCGGATCGTCCATATCTTTCTGGAGTTCAAGCGTCTGTCTGAGCCATGCAAGTTTTACTTCTTCTTTGTCGGATTTAATTCCTTCTTTGTATTTCCAGTGCGCAGCAATACCGTATTCGGCAATCTTGTGCATCTCATAGGTTCTTATCTGGATTTCAAAAGGATCTCCGTTGTCGCCTATTACTGTAGTATGAAGCGACTGATACATATTAGGCTTTGGCATAGCTATATAGTCTTTGAATTTACCCGGTATAGGCTTCCACATTGTATGGACTATGCCAAGTACAGCATAGCAGTCCTTGACCGACTCTACAATTACTCTGATTGCAGTAAGGTCAAAGATTTCATCGAGCTGCTTGTGCTGATATTTCATCTTGCGGTAGATGCTGTAAAAGTGCTTGGAACGGCCCATGATTTCACATTTGATATTGAAATCGTCGAGGGCTTTCTTAACCTCAGCTATAACCTGATTTATTACAGCCTCCCTTTCGCCTTTTCTTGCGCTTACCTTTTCGGCAAGCTCATAGTAGGCTTCAGGCTCCAGATATTTAAGGGCAATATCCTCCATCTCGAACTTCATAGTGTATATTCCCAGCCTGCTGGCAAGAGGAGCGTAGATTTCAAGTGTTTCTCTGCACTTTTCTTTAATCTTCTCCTCTGTCATATAGTTGATTGTTCTGAGATTGTGAAGCCTGTCCGCCAGCTTTATAATTAAAACTCTGATGTCCTTTGACATTGCAAGGAACATTTTTCTCAGGTTTTCGGCCTGTTTTTCCTCTTTGTTTTCAAATACGATGGAACCCAGCTTGGTAACTCCGTCGACCAGAAGCAGCACTTCTTCGCCGAATTCGGCTTTGAGCTGTTCCTTTGTATACGGAGTATCCTCTATGACATCGTGAAGCAGACCTGCAACGAGAGTTTCATCATCCATTCCAAGCTCTGCAAGTATACGAGCAACTTCAATCGGGTGAATTATATACGGCTCACCTGATTTTCTGAGCTGTCCGTTGTGCATATCCTCTGCTATGGAGTATGCTTTGTTGATAAGGTCAACATCATAATTGGGATTAATATTCAAAATGTCATCTAAAAACTGCTGTCTGCGATTCATCTGTATTCCTTTAAACTGTCGAAAAACTGTAATAACTAAACTATTGCGCCTTCGCCGTAATCTTTAGGTTTTTCTTTTTCTTTTTTTGGAGCTCCCTGGTATTTCTTTTTGCTTCCGCCGCCTCCGTTGTTCTTTCTTTTTTCGGAAAGCTTTGTGAGGTCATAGTAAATCGGTGAGCATACGAATATCGATGAAGCTGCGCCTACGATTACACCTACCATCAGCGGGAGTATGAACTGTCTGATTGATGCTGAAACCATAATGTACATAGGAATCATAACGATCAGAGTTGTTGCTGATGTCATAAGTGATCTTCCCAGTACCTGATTTACACTTGTGTCCGTAAGCTCCATAAGGTCACGTTTCTTGGTAAGACCAAGGTTTTCTCTTATTCTGTCGAAGATTACTATAGTATCGTTTATGGAGTAACCTACAACTGTAAGGATACCTGCGATAAACGGATTATTGATAGTAACATGGAATATTCCGTAGAATGCGATTACTATAAGTACGTCGTGGAATACACCTGCAAGAGCGGCTACACCAAACGGTATTTTTCTGAATCTTACTACGATGTATATAAGCATGCATAATGCAGCTATAAGGACTGCCTTGACAGCATTTGCCTTGAGCTCATCACCTACGGCAGGTCCGAACTGCTCTGACGCTATAAGTCCGTCATCCGGACAATTGAATTCTTTTTGCATTGAATCGAAGATCTCTCCTCTGGCAGCATTATCAAAGAATGTTGTTGTTCTGATTATTACCTGAGTGTTATCAGTTCCGCCATATACAAGGCTTACGTTTTCGGCGTCGAATTCATCAAGCACCTTGTTTACATCTGCAAAATCAACCTGCTTGTTCATTTCGACAGTCATTGTAGTACCGCCTGTGAAGTCGATACCGTAGTTAAAGCCTCTGATACCGCCTACGATAAATCCGCACAGGATTATTGCAATACTGATAATATAGTAAATCTTTCTGTGTCTGAGCACGTGGAAGAACTTCCTGATGTGGAAGCTTGCTGATCCGTCCTCCTTAACGCCAAACAGTGATTTCTTAGGCTCTTCTCTCTTGAGACCGATAAAGGTTTCAAGATAAAGTCTTGTGATAAGCACGCCTGAAATAATACTGAAGATAACGCCCAGCATTAATGTTACGGCAAATCCTTTAACTGTAGCTGAACCAACCTCGTATAGAACAACACCTGCGATAAGAGTTGTAATCTGTCCGTCCATGATAGCTGATAACGCATTGTGGAAACCGGATTCGCACGAAATCCTTACCGATTTGCCCGCGCTCATTTCTTCTCTTATTCTTGAGAATATGATTACGTTGGCGTCAACTGCCATACCGATGCCGAGTATGATACCCGCAATACCTGGCAGTGTCAGTGTACTTCCCGAGAATGCCATTGCCCATAATACAAGTATTATGTAAAGCATTAGCGCTACATTTGCAATAAGTCCGAGGAATCTGTATGCTGCAATCATAAGTATGAAAATAAGGGCAAAGCCTATAGCTCCTGCGATAACGCTCTTTTCAAGCGCATTGTAGCCTATTGATGCCGACTGTGTTGAAGATGTTACTTCCTTGAGTGTTACAGGAAGTGAACCGCCTCTGATAAGCGCAGCCAGATTTGATGCTGATTCACTTGTGTAATTACCTGTTATCTGGCAGCTTCCGCCACTGATTACATTCTGTACCTCAGGTGCAGTTATAATATTGTCGTCAAGCACGATAGCAATACATTTGTTGCTTGATACGCCCTGATCCTGCATCTTGTTTTCAACTTCACCGTAGAATGCTTTTCTGGAGCCTTCTTCGAACTTGCTTGCTCCCTCGCTGTCAAACTGTATGTTTACAACATATCCTGTTGACTCCTGGCTTGTGCCGGCTGTTGCGTCCTTGACATTGCCTCCGTCAACTACAACAGTTCCGTCTGCAAGCATGAACTGAAGCTGTGCAACCTGTCCGATCTGGCTGATTGCTTCTTCCGCATCTTCTGCGCCCGGAAGCTCTATTCTAAGCCTTTTGCTTCCCTCTATAGTTACAACTGCTTCTGAAAACCCCATTTCATAAACACGGTTTTCCATTACAGTCTTGGTCTGTTCCATCAGATTTGAAAGTTCTTCACCTGTATAATCGGTTTGGGCTTCCATTACGACGTATACGCCGCCCTTGATGTCCAGTCCTAAGTTAAGCTTGTCTTTGATCGGCTCGATTTTGCCGATTCCGAAGATGGTGACATACCATGCGAATACTGTAAATACAATGAGTATTATTGACAGTACTCTTTTAAAGTTTTGACTCATATTATTACCTGCTTTCTCTTATGTATTTGTGTTTGGCATAAAACTGTGCCATCTTAAACATAACTCATAACATTTTACTACTTTTTTGCTTATGACACAAGAGAAATACAGGATTTTAGACACAAAACCATCACTTTTTTGTGTTGCTGCCCACTATGCCGCCCATCATTCCTGCCGCTGCCGGTATGAAATTCATCTTGTTTATTAAACTTACAGGGTTAAATTCTCCTGTATACAGCGAAATTCCGCACCAGACAAAAATAACGAAAACAATTGAAGCGCCGATCCCCGACAGTATCCCCTTAATAGTAAATACTCCTGCAGCCATAAACCCTGCAAAGAAACAGCACAGCGAAAGAATAACATACATACACAGCCTTGCAGTACTGCCGGGAAGAATACCTGTCTGCATCAGAAGTGAAGCAAGAGCGGTCAGCATTATAAACAGCACAATGCAGATAACAAAAGCTTTGATGCTCTTTTTTAATATGTCCATACATACCTCCATTTAGTTATGATGATATATGTATATACCCTGCACAGTTAAAAAAGACTGAAAACACACAAAAAGAGCACACACAATCTTCAAAAGACCGTATATGCCCCCTAGTATGCATATATGTTACAACATCTCTATCTTCTCTTTAGGCAGACCTGAAACTTTAGCTATGATTTCTATATCAACATTCTCGTCTTTCATGGCCTTAGCCATCTCAAGTGTCTTGATTTTTTCACCTTCTGCAAGCCCTGCTGCTTTGCCGTCATCAAAGCCCTCACGCTTCATAACCTCTCCGTATTCTTCTACTGTTATTCCCTTAAGCATACCTTCGACCTCCGTTGCATACTTATTAAGAAAATCCGCAAGAATACCTGCTCTCTTTGCTCTCTTTACCGCAGCAGCTACAGCATCTTCAAGGTCCATACCTTTGTCAAGATTTTCATTTACATACGATATGAACAGGCTATATTCCCTAAGTGTCTTGCTTCTTTTCAGTATTTCCTTGTTTTCAGAATAACATATATTATATACTTTTACCACAACTTCTATCGAGTTTTCCGGTGCATTTTCTTTATAGTGGTCTGACAGTCTGAAAGTTTCCACTTCCGGTGCGTCCGGCTTGCCTAAATAAAAAACATAAAATACAGGTGCAGGCATCATCACTTTCCTTGTTCCGTATATTTCGCTTCCAAACATCATATCTAGCGTCTTACCAAAATATGATGCCATTCTAAGTGCTATATTTCCTGATTTGGTTGACTGCTGTTCGCAGAAGAACATAGATTTTCCGTTAATAGAGAACGCAAGGTCATTAAATAATTATACGAGGCTATTTTGCATCAGCCAACCATATTTTCTATAAAACGTATTTTTTACATATTTTTTAGGTTTTTGTATACAATTTAATATAGTCACCAATAAAAAAGACTGAGCCTTAAACAAAACTCAGTCTTGATATATTTCTAAACTATTTTTCTTCTTCAGCCACAGGTGCTTCCTCTGCTGCTTCCGGTGCCTCCGGTGCTTCTGCAGGAACTTCCTTTTCTTCAGCTGGAGCTGCAGCAGCCTTCATTCTCTTAGGTCTGCTTGGCTTCTTTGGTTCAGCTTCTTCCTCTGCTGCTGCAGGCGCAGGAGCTGATGACTCGCTTACAACCTTTGAAACTGCCCATCTCATAATTTCAAACTTAACCTTGTCTGCGCCAACCTGAATTACAAGGCTTTCGTCCTTAGTCTTTACAATCTTACCGCAGATACCGCCTATTGTAACGATTTCATCACCGGCTTTGATTGCGTTTCTCATTTCATTTATAGCTTTTTCCTTTTTTTTCTGAGGTCTTATCAGAAGGAAATACATAACTACAATGATTAATACCAGCATTAAAATACTCATAGTACTCTGATTCATAAAAAAATCCTCCTTACGATTTTTATAAACAATTTAATCTCAAATGGTGCCGGCGATGGGGGTCGAACCCATACGGTGTTGCCACCACGGGATTTTGAGTCCCGCACGTCTGCCAATTCCATCACGCCGGCATAACGAGACTATTATAGCATACGCCGGCTTTTTTTACAATAATTTTTACTCTTCTGTATTTGTGATTTTATAACTGCTGTACCATTTGCCGCAATTAACATAGTAATTACAGAACATAGGAGCAATATCTCCTGTCAGTTCATTTGAAACAACTGCACTGTATGTCTTATATAATATAGGGTAATACGGCAGTTCATCATTAAGTATTTTCTTTAAAGCTTCTACCGATACCTTTATATCTTCTTCCTTGTTTGGTGTATTTACATCTGCCGCAAGCGACAGAGCCTCCGCGTTGTCATACCCTGCGAAATTACCCGAAGCTATAAACGGTGTCAGATCATAATACTCTGAAATTCTGGCGCCGCCTACATAAATATCATACCTGCCTGATTTAAGATAAGACCTGTACTGCTGCTGACTGCACGATATTATCTGTGTTTTCAGTGATATTTTTTCAAGGCTTTCTGCTATGATATCGGCCGTGCTTTTTCTTGTCTTGCTGTTGTTTACAAGAATTCGTACAGTAACCGCCCTGCCTTCACTGTTTTCAAGATACCCGTCTTTGTTTACGTCTTTAAAACCTGCCTTATCCAGAATATCCTTTGATTTTTTGCGGCTCAGACTGTACATATCACCTTTGTTTTCCGTACCGTAAAACTCCGGATAGTAAAGGCTGTCTTTTTTTACTCCGCAGCTGAAATATGCCTTGCTTATTATGCTGTTTAAATCTATGGCATATGCTATAGCCTGCCTTATGCTCTTGTCCGATGTAATCTGACCCTTGCAGTTAAAGCCTACATATTCAACCTCGTTAGACAGGAAGTCTGTAGTTTTGAGGTTTTTGCTGCCTATTTCTGTCTGTCTTTCGGTATCCTTGTTTACTGAGAATGAAACGAGATTGCCGTCTGTTAAATTCATTATATCCGCATTGCCGTGATATATGTTGAAAACAAGTCTGTTGTCGGCTTTCTGACCGCTGTATTCGTCATTAGGCTTCAGTATAAGGGTTCTGCTGCTGTCGTATTTGGCAACGCGATACATACCTGAACCTAAAGGTCTGAAATTTTCATCTGAATCAGACAGCGCCGCATATGAGTGGTATTTATGCTCAGGCAGTATCGGGAACACCAGTCTGTTGATACCGCCCTCCCCAGCACCTGTAAACGTTATTTTTACAGTGCTGCTGTCCTTTGCCGCCGCTGATGCGATGCACGATACATAGCTGCTGTATATTGATTTGCTTCCCGCATGCTTGTATGCGTTTACAGAAAACACAACATCTGAAGCTGTTACTTTCTCGCCGTCACTGAAGCGTGCATTACTGTCTAATGTTATCGTCACCGTTTTTTTGTTTTTGCTTACGGTATAATCTCTGGCAAGGTCGTTTTGCGGAATCAGATTTTTATCAAGTGAAAACAGACCCTGATATATCAGCTTGGATATATAGTAGGTGTCCTCATCGTGTGATACGACAGGGTTTAGGGTTTTGATATTGCTTATTGCAAAATTTACAGTGCTGCTTTTTTTGTATGTTGCATTATCCGAATTGTCGCCCGTAATAATATCTTTGACGCTTGTGCAGCCTGAAAACGCAAACAGCATCGCCAGTATAAGTAATATGGATATTAATTTCTTATGCATATTTATCTATGAGCCTGTCTATCTGCTGATACAGCTCTTCCTCACTTCCCGAATTGTCTATAACTTCATCAGATTTTGCCGCCTTTTCACTCTGGGGCATCTGATTTTTTATCCTGTCAGAAACCTGCTGCGCCGGTATATTATCTCTGGTGCATACTCGTTTAATTCTGACTTCATCCGCAGCATCTACAAGCCATACAGCCTCCACATCGGCGTCAAGTCCGACTTCAAACAGCAGCGGAGCATCTACAATCACATTGCATTTTGCGGTTCTTATCCTCTCTCTTATGGTTGAAACTATTCTTCCCATCATTATATCGTCAAGCTGTTTTCTTCTGTGGCTGTCGCTGAAAACATACGCCCCGAGAGCCTTCCTGTCAAGGCTTCCGTCAGGTAATATGAACTGCGATCCGAATGTACTGCCTATTTCATCAAGCAGGGGCGAGCCCGGCTGTACTATCTGCCTTGCTATAAGGTCTGCGTCTATTATTTCAAAGCCTCTCGATGCCAGATATTTTGACACTGTGGATTTACCTGTTCCTATGCCGCCTGTAAGTCCTATAACACGCATATTTCCTCCTTTATTTGAGCTCATACCAGCTTGCTCCCTCATTTATATCCGCCGACATTTTTACTGTAAGTGAAACCGCATTTTCCATATTGTCCTTGAGCAGATCTCTGATCTGCTGCTCCTCATCAGCACAGGTTTCAATAATAAGTTCGTCATGTATCTGCAATATAAGTCTTGATTTGAAATTGCCTTTTTTAAGAGCGTTATATACCTTAATCATGGCTATTTTGATAATATCTGCGGCGCTTCCCTGTATAGGGCTGTTCATGGCAAGACGCTCACCTGTCTGTCTTACCATAAATGCAGAGCCGTTTATCTCTTTAATATATCTCTTTCGGCCCTCTATTGTTTCAACATATCCTGTCTGTTTGCAGTGTTCAATCTGATTATCCATAAACTCCTTTACCTTTGGGTGTTTTTCAAAGTAGTCGTTTATATATTTTTCTGCTTCTTTTCTCGATATGTTAAGCTCTGTTGAAAGCCCGAAGCTGCTCATTCCGTATATTACGCCGAAGTTAATGGCTTTGGCGCTGCTTCTCTGCTGAAGTGTGATTTCCTCCGCAGGTATTCCGAATACCTTTGATGCCGTGCTGCTGTGGATATCAGCGCCCTCGTTAAACGCCTCAATAAGCGCGCTGTCCTGTGACATATGAGCCAGAACTCTGAGTTCAATCTGTGAATAGTCAGCTCCTACAAGTGTATAGCTTCCCTCCTCCGGAACAAAGGCTTTTCGTATCTGTCTGCCGAAATCAGTTTTTACAGGTATGTTCTGCAGATTAGGCTCTGTGCAGCTCAGTCTGCCTGTTGCGGTAACAGTCTGCTGGAAATGTGCGTGAAGCCTGCCGTCTCTGTGAATAAGCGGAAGCAGCCCCTCCACATAAGTGCCATTTAGCTTTGTCAGCATTCTGTACTCGAGGATTTTATCTATTATCGGGTGCATATCTCTTAATTTCTCAAGAACCTCCGCACTGGTTGAATATCCTCTCTGCGTTTTTTTGCCTGCAGGAAGCTCCAGCTTTTCAAAAAGTATAACTCCAAGCTGTGCCGGTGAATTAATATTAAATTCCTCTCCCGCAAGCTCATATATAGAGTTTCTCAGTCCCTCCAGCCTTGCTGTTATGCTGCTACCTATATCCGTAAGCACGCTGCTGTCTATTTTAAATCCGTACATTTCCATAGAAGCAAGCACTTCAATCAGCGGCAGCTCTATTTCATAATACACTTTGTCAAGACTGTCTTTTGCAATAAGGCTCTGCAATACAGGTCTCAGCTCTGACACTGCCTGACACCACTGCGCCGTAAAATCGGCAAACTGGTCCTGATTGCTGCCGAACATATCAATCTGCCCCGTCTTTGAGAAGATTTCTTTTTCGTCTGCGATTTCTCTGTGCAGGTATTCAAATGCAAGTGTCTTGAGCAGATAGTTGCTCTTTGATGGGTCGAGTACGTATTCTGCAATCTCCGTATCAAAGGCCACATTAATATTGTCAAGTCCTCTGCACATAAGCGGATATATGTCGCTTTTGAGATTATGCCCCATCAGTTTAATATCGTTATTATTAAGATGTTCTATAAAAAGGTCTGTGTTTTTTTCGTCAATATAGTAGCATACATTGTCGCACAGACAACCGATACCGTATATAACAGGAGTATCCTTATGATTGCCGTCACTTAATACCTTGAGGGTTATCTCTCCTTTTATTGCAGCTATGTCTTCTGCCGAGGATACAACTCTCTGACTGTAGTTTATCTCCGTCTTTTTTTCGGGAAGTTTCAGTTTTTTGAGGAAGCTGTTGAACTCAAGTTTGGTGTATATCTCAATCAGCCTGTCGTAATCCGGCTCTGTAAGAGTATATTCCTCTATGTTAAAATCCACGGGAGCGTTTGTATTTATTGTCGCAAGACTTTTACTCATAACAGCAAGCTGCTGATTGTCCTCAATTTTTTCTCTTAATTTGTTTTTGGGCATACTGTCGATTGAAGCAAGCAGGTTTTCCACACTGCCGTATTCTAGTATGAGCTTTGTGGCTGTTTTTTCGCCGACTCCCGGAACTCCCGGTATATTGTCTGACTGATCGCCCATAAGGCCCTTGAAGTCTATGAACTGCTCCGGCGTAAAGCCATACTTTGCAACCATGGCGTCGTGATCATAAAGTTCAAATTCCGATATGCCCTTTTTTGTTATGATTACTTTTGTCCTGTCTGTCGCAAGCTGAAGTTCGTCCTTGTCCCCGGTTATAATAAGGGGTTCAAGACCGGCAGCCTCTGCTTTGACCGCTATGGTGCCTATAATATCGTCTGCCTCCCAGCCGTCCGTTTCAAGACGTTTGATGTTCATCGCATCCAGCACATCCTTGAGCAGCGGAAGCTGCATTGCAAGCTCCGGCGGCATTTTTTTGCGGCCTGCTTTGTATTCACTGTATTCAAGATGTCTGAAGGTAGGCGATTTCCTGTCAAATGCGACTGCAATATATCCTGACGGATATTCGTTTTTTATCTTTGTCAGCATATTTAAAAAACCGAAAATCCCCTGCGTGTATATGCCCTGTCTGGTTATCATAGGGTTCTGCATCGCATAATACGCCCTGTTTATAAGGCTGTTTCCATCTATAATTATAATTCTGTTGTCCATATCTAAACCTCGTTAA
Organism: uncultured Eubacteriales bacterium; assembly: GCA_900547295.1. Classification (GTDB taxonomy): domain Bacteria; phylum Bacillota; class Clostridia; order Peptostreptococcales; family Anaerovoracaceae; genus UMGS973. Next base: position 11,151 of record URGK01000016.1, on the reverse strand, counting down.
AAAGAATATATTTATTGTACCACAACCTGTGCTATAATACTAATGAAAAAATAACGAGGAGCAACAGTTATGTACGATTATCATACACATTCGTCGTTTTCGGACGACTGCAATATACCTATGGAAAAAATGGTGCAGACAGCTAAGGATATGGGAGTCAGAATGTATGCCGTAACCGACCACTATGACCCTGACTATCCCGCAGATGAGCAGTTTGCATTTAATCTTGATTTTGAAAACTACCACAGAAAACAGAACCTTGTTCAGGAGCTTTACAATACCAAAGAATTTAAAATGCTCAAAGGTATAGAAATAGGTCTGCAGGCAGGAGATGGGACAATTCAGAAATGCACAGAGACAGTAAAATACCCCTATGATTTTGTCATTGGCTCTTTTCACTGTATAAACTACAAAGATATCTGGAAACCGTTTCACGAAAATATGATTCCGGAAAAGGCAACAGGTATATATTATGAATATATACTTGAAACGATAAACAAATTCAGCGATTTCAATGTACTGGGACATATCAACGCTCTTGACAGATATATACCGTATATACCGGATTTTACCCCGTACAGAGAAATCGTATCTGAAATCCTCAAGCTTCTTATAAGCAGAGATAAGGGCCTTGAAATCAACACCTCAAGCTTCAGATACAATATGGGGAATCTGACAATGCCCTCTGATGAAATACTAAAGATGTACCGGGAGCTTGGAGGCACCATTATCACCTTTGGCTCCGACAGTCATTTCCCTGAGCACATATGCTACAGATATGACTGGGCTATGGAATACCTGAAATCATTTGGCTTTAATACTTTGACTGTTTTTGAAAACAGAGTGCCTGAATTTGTGAATATATAGATAGGGAAAACCGCACCATATTGTAATATAGACTGTTTGAAGCCTTTGAGAAAAAAATGACATTCAGACAAAGTAATGATAATATTAATTTAACAAGGGATACCGCAGTTTGGTGGTTAGCCCTAACGATTATTTAACTATTACTAAAACAACCGTCATTTTGGACTTTTGGCGGTTGTTTTGCTTTTTCTGAATTCTGGTTAGTATTATACTTGATATAATATTCACTGCAGGCATAATAGCCCGCAACAAAAATATAACCTTATTCATAAGCTATGCCCTCCTTTCTCAAATTTCCTTTGGCGATTTTTGAATAAGGAAATTGAGTTTTTCATATATGTTGCAAAAGAAAAAAGCTGCTCCGATTTCAGAAGCAGTTTTCAGAAAGCCATAAACAAGATATTACAGATTGATTTTGCAGGCAGAACCGATTATTCGCCGCAAACCTTGTTTCCGTATGCATCGCAGGCGTATACCTAAACTGGCTTGCAGGAGATTACGACAGCACAGGCCTTGATACAGTTATATCCGTCACAAAGAATATGCTCAAAGACCAGATGGTGCATATCACATACAGAGAAATCTAATCGCATTTGGCAGGCTTTTCAGTAGCCTGTTCCTTTGCTTCTGCCCTGATTAAATCAAATTCAGGCTGCAGCTTTTCATATTCTTCTTTAAATGCAGGGTCTTTCATCTGTTCATTAAAAAAGTCATCAAAATTTTTCATTATCACACCTCTTTATATAATCCTCTCTATACTTTTTAGCTTTTAATATTTCATTTCCAGAAGTTTTATTGTTGTGATTTGATTTTATCAGCTTATCTAGAAGAATACTCCGTATACAAACTAAATAAGCGAATCTCCCCAATAAATAAGCTTTCCATTCTCCCAATGACCAACAACTTCATTTGAACCTTTTTTCTTAGTCCAGACAACATCTCCAGTATAAGGATAATTCTGTCCAAGAATCTTAAAATATCCTCGTTTGTCACATGCTTCAAACACGATTATATCTGTAGTATATGTTCCAAGGTTTGCCTTATTGGTCTTGTTATAGCACATATCAGCTTCCTGATACATTACATAAATATCTCCTATCTTCTCCATCAACATCTTTTGAATTTCAGACTTATGTTTAATCTGCTCATAACCAAACGTTCTAACATACTCATTAATTACAATAGCAACTTTACGGCGATATTCTTCAAGCTCATTATTCTTAGATGATGTCTTCTTTCTCTGTTTTGAAATAACAGGTGTTATAGCAAAATCCCTAATTGGTGTAGCTTCTTTATTTTCTTTAACTTGAAACTTATTATCCTTATTGCAATAATCTCTTATAACACACTTATCACATCTAGGATTTGCAGTACATATTTCTCCTTTGCCAGTAGCACAATATGCCCAAAACAAATAATCTATTTCGTTCATCCAAAATCCAGTTTCTATATAAAGACTTTCTATCGCATATAGTACTTCATCATCGGTAGCCTCTTCTCTATTAGAAATGCCCAATCTTGAAGCACCTAAAATACGCTTCATATGAACATCTGGCTTTGCTCCGTCTATTCCAACATTCCGTAAATATTCCCACGCAAGTGCCGGTCCCATCTGCTTCATCTTATATTTGGATTCTCTAGAAGATAGCATTTTAACAATTTCTCTCGATGGTTTAGATGTCACAAAATTATCCATCGAGCCGTATTCGTTAATTATCTTTTCAATTGTAGAAATATTCTCATGCAACACTTTCATTTGAGCATTTGTCGACCGACTTCCGCAGCCAATCTTATATAATCCATTAACGTAATATGTTCCGTCATGCATTTTAATTTTATCAATTTGATAACTGTCGAAAAGATTATCAATGCTTTTAAAATTCTTTTCAACATTTGCCCACACTGTTTGTGCTGATAGCAAAGAATAAATCACCCCTTGTAGATGTTCCTCCATGCTAAAAGATTTCCCCTCCGCTCTTAATTGCACTTTGGATTTTTTCCCATCAATATCAGCTATTCCATTTGCCTTCAAATAATCTTTAACTTTAAAAAATATACTCTTATCCATATCCTCTCCTAACTATACTAACCAACATCTATAACATTTCTAACTTACTTTCATTAACACTACCAATTGTTACTACATTGCTGTTCGTACAAAATCACTTTTGGTAAATCTTTTGATAGAAATTACATATAAAAGCTCGAAAAACCGCATAAACACTGTGGGTTCACTTTTCAAAAGACTTCATCGTAAGGATTTTTATATTTTGCAATGTCAGTTAATGAGATATAGGCTTCTTCATTAGCAATGTTACCCATTACTCTAATTTCTGTTCCTTTAGCGTTAATTTTCATATAAATCATCCCCACTTTTAATAAAACTCAAAATCTTGCCTGTTTCCACTTTTAAAGATGTGTTCTGAACATTTTTTCATTATATCACAATGTTTTATTAAGTCAATAAAACAGCAGCGTACGTTCCCTGTACACTGCCGTTAATTCTACACTTCATACATTACTACCTTAAACCCGCTGCTTTCAATCAGACGCCTTATATCCTCAAAGCCCATAAACAAAGTCGCATCATTTTGCATAGGGTGAACCCCTATTATATCATCTTCAAGCGCCGTATCAAACACAGCGGTAACATCATACCCTCTGCTGTTTAATATGCCAAAAGGCGTCACATGCCCTTTCCTTAACCCAGTAACTTTATAAAGGTCGTCCTCTCCCGCAAAATGCAGATGAGTGCTTCCGAGAAATGCTCTCAGCTTTTTAAGGTCTATGCTTTTGCTGCCGTTAAGTGAAACAAGATAGAAGTTGCCTTTCTTGTCCTTGAGAAAAAGATTTTTGAGGCATTTGTCCTTACCGGGTATATCTATACTGTTTGCCTCATCAACCGTATACACAGGTATATGATCGTAATTTCTGTATGGTATATTCTCTGTTTTGAGGATTTCAAATATCTGAGTCTTGTCTATCATTTTAAAAAGTCCTTTGCGCATTTATATCCGTATGCTGCTTCTGCATTCATTACCGCATTTCTGATGGCTCTGCTCATTACATATGCCGATAATGCTCCTACGGTATCAAAATCCGCAGCAACCCTGCCTGATGCCATTACAAATATGCTGTCGCCGTCTGCCGAGGAATGAACAGGTTTGATGGCTCTTGCAAATCCATCGTGGGTTACTGATGCTATTTTGCAGCACTGTGGTTTATTTATATCTGCATTGGTTATAACGCAGCCGATGGTTGTATTTCCCTTAAACACATCTCTGCCTGTATTGATTTTATCAAACATTGCCTGCTCCGTAGATGCAAGTCCTGTTTTGTCCTCGCTTAGAAGCCCCGCAAGCTGCCTGCCTGTATCCGTATCAAATATATCTCCCAGCGCATTAACTGCAACCACAGCCCCTATTTCAAGTCCGTCAGCCGACACTGCATATGCGCCGAGGCCGCCTTTCATAAGTCTTTCTATGCCCATGAGCTTGCCTACGGTTGCGCCTGTTCCCGCTCCGAAGTTTCCCTGTCTGAAAGTGCCGCTCTGAGCCGCTTTGCACGCTTCATAGCCCATTTGTTTATCAGGATAGGCAGTGTTATCTCCCGATACAAGGTCAAACAGAGAAGCGCCGCACACAATTGGAACTACTCCAAAGCCCGTTTCAAAGCCTATGTTTTTTTCTCTCAGATACTGCATTACACCGTCCGCAGCCTCAAGACCGAAAGCGCTCCCCCCGCTTATAGTTACGGCGTTTATTGCCTGCACCATATTTTCGGGTCTTAAAAGGTCTGTTTCTCTGGTAGCAGGACCTCCGCCTCTGACGTCAACGCCTGCAGCGGCGCCGTTTTCACATATTATTACGGTGCAGCCCGTACCCTTTAGTATGTCCTGCGCATTTCCGATTTTAAAATCTGCTATATCTGATATGTTGATTTCTCTCATGGTTCTGTCTCCTATGCCATTATCTGTACGGCAATTATAAGGGCGATTATAACGCCTACAATAGCCTCTCCGCCGAGAAGTCCCGCCGCAATTACAGAACCTGTACCTTTCTGCTCAAATGACGGAACTGCCCTGTCTGTTATAAATCTGATAAGACCGCCGACAAATGCCGTAGCTGAAAGATAAAACGGCAGATATACGCCAAGTCCCAGCGTCATTACCGGCAGGTTCAGGCAGTAAAGGATTACTGCAGCAACAAGCCCTATTACAAATGCAGGCACATTGGAAATTCCGCCTACCATTGCCGCAACTGCTCCTGCCTGCGCTGCAGGAAACATCTCTCCGCCAAAGGCCTCCGCGCCGTAGGCTTTGAGTATTACCAGCAGAACTATAACTGAAACCAGTGCGCCAATATAGCCGCCTATACATTCGGCAATCCACTGCTTTTTAGGGTCTGTTTTGAGTATATATCCCGATTTGAAATCGTTCATTACATCTCCCACAAGACCGCAGGCAACTGCAATTATCGCCGCAACATAGAACGCCTCTGTCTGCCCTATTGATGAAACCGCTTTTGCCGCAAGCAGTATTATTATTCCGAATATCTCCATGGGATTTATTCCCGACTGTCCCACGCACTGCGCAGACATTGAGGTTGTGAGCCACGCGCCAAGTATTACGATAAGTGACGGTATTATGCCAAGATGACATACGCTTGCAAGAAGCGCCACGATTACAGCGGCCGCTATCGGCGCCCATCTCATTGAAACTATGCTGTCACCCAGATTGTCCTTGATAAATAAAGCTCCGAAAATCTCCTTTGCCTTTGGAAGTATTCCCTTGACTATAATGCCTATTCCTGTGCCTACCATAAGTCCTATGCCAAGTGATGACTTGATATTTGCTGCAAGCGCCGCATCAAACCAGCCGAAGCTCTGTCCGGCAATTAGAATTCCGAAGTCGCCTATTACAGCTCCTAAAAACCATACGCCTATTGCAACAGGCCCTATTATGTATCCCACTGCCACCAGCATAGGTGAAAGCCATATGCCGCCAAGTGAACCGAAGCTCATCATTTTGTTATTCCATAAAACAGCAGGTATCTTGCCCAGCCAATCCCTGATGAAAGTAAATACGGCCGCAGCTCCCATACTTATAAATAGCACGCCTGCTTTTTTGCCGCCCTTATCTCCCACCTGCAGAGTCTGCGCCGCCGCAACTCCCATGGGATATGTGATTTCCGCCTCCTTGTCCACAACGAAATATTTTCTTATCAGCGCTGTGAATATAAGGCCCAGGGTTACACCTGCAAACGTAATTATAACTAATATCACCGGATTTACCTTTGCCTCGGGATCCAGCATCCAGATTCCCGGAACAGTAAACGCCAGCCCTCCTGCCACCATAGCTCCTGCTGACATGGCAGTATGTGTCACGTTGATTTCATTCAGATTGGTGTTGCCGCACGCTTTGAGGGCAAACATTGAAACCAGCGCCACGAACATAATCGGCCAAGGCAATGAGCTTAATTTCAGCGCAATGAACATGGAACTCATTGTAATTATTACAGCTCCCGCTCCGCCGATAATCATACCTCTGACTGTAAGCTGCCTATCGCTCATAATTGTTCTCCTTTTCTTATTTAAATAAAAAATATATAAAAAAGCTTATGCCTTCCTATAGCATATCCAGTATAAAAGCGCTACAAAAATGCAGCCGCCTGCAATGTTTCCGAGGGTTACAGGTATCAGATTTGTAACAAAAAATCCGTACCAGTCCAGTGAATTTAAAGACTGCGAGCTGAGCCCTATATCAAGGGCAGCCTGAGCATAATCAGCCTTTGCAAATATCGCCGCCGGAATATAATACATATTGGCAATGCTGTGTTCAAAGCCTGAGGTTACAAACAGCGTAATCGGAAAAACAATTCCGAAAATCTTCCCTATTGTGCTGTCTGCGCCAAAGGATATCCACACCGCAAGGCATACAAGCCAGTTGCACAGCATACCCAGTATAAACGCCCTGCCGAAAGAAAGGGATGTTTTGCCTGCCCCTATTTTTACCGTCATTGCGCCGAGCATATCGCCGCCTGATGAAAACAGCCCGGTCTGGTTCATAAGCCACGCAATAAGCAGCGCTCCCGCAAGATTTCCCGCATATACGATGACCCAGTTTCTAAGCATTGCAGTGACTCTTACCTTTTTTTCAAGCACGCCGCAGAGTATGAGTGTGTTTCCTGTAAAAAGCTCTGCTCCCGCAAGCACCACCATTATGAGTCCTGCCGAAAAAATCACGCCGGCGAGAATTCTGCCAAGTCCGTAGGTTTCAGGTGAAGCCAGCAGATTGCAGGCTGCCATATTTGACCCCTCTGCTCCAAAGGATATAAATGCTCCTGCCAGTATTCCCAGTATGAAAAGCTTTGCAAAAGAGCCCTCTGCCTTATCCTGTGATACCTTAATCACACTGTTTAATATATCTGTTGGTTTCATAGATTTCCTTTCATTAAAAAATTCCGAAGATGCCAAAAGGATACCGGCACCCTGCCCGGTGTTTATGCTCTGCAGATTCAACTGTTTCTTTTGCTCTGATACCCACGCATGCATAAGAAATCCGGACACTTCGGAATAAATTACAACTGGTATTTAATTAATGGCTCAGCTATAACATATATGGCTATTAGCCTGCCGCATACTACTACAGTATACACAATTTCTGGCAAATGTCAAATGAATTATATATAATTGCTTATAATTTCATTCATGGCAATTTCCCATTCGTACGGATCGGAAACCGCATCTGCCATACCTTTAAGCCTGTTCATATCATTAGCTGACAGATAATCCATGCTCTCAGGAGATAATATTCCTATGGTTCTTCTTGCCGCCTGATAAAGTCTTTTGTCCTCTTCCGGCATGGCAAGATAGCGGTCTATAATGCCAAGCATATAATCCTTATCTGTTTTGAGGCTTCCCTCTACGGTCTGCAAAAGATTTGTTATATGGTCGCTGACAAGTCTTGTTTCTATGCCCTCTGCTCTCTCAATTATGCTTCTTATCTCTCTCACCTTGTCGTCCTCTGAGCACAGAATAAAATCACCTCTGAGATAATCTTCGTACAGTCCTGTCTGCGGCTTGATTGCAGCGGTTCTTATCCTTATAAAATCGGGATTTATCTCATTTATAACCTCCGACATACCTCTTGCGTTTTCTTCTGTAAGGGCTTTGCCGCCTACGCCTGGCATAAAGTATACGGAAAACTCAATTCCTCCCGCCTTGACATTTTTGCCTGCCGTAATCTCCTCTGCCGCAGTAACCCCCTTGTTTATAAGCTTCAGCACCTCGTCCGAGCCGGATTCAAATCCCGAATGAATTCTGTCAAGACCTGCGACCTTAAGCTCTGCAAATTCCTCCGGACTTACTTTTGCAAGGTTCTGCGCTCTGCCGTAGGAGGTTATCCTTGTTATCTGCGGAAACGCCTGTTTCAGATATATAAGAACATCGCTGAGCCTGCCGGAGCTTAGAGCTGTTGTGTTGCCGTCCTGAAGAAACACGCTGCCGTCACCGTTTATGAGCCAGTTTGCAACCATATAGAAGCTCTCCCGCTCTCCTCCTGAGGTCTGCGACAGTTCCCTGTTTATTCCCGCAATATCCCAGCCGCCTCCTGCCAGTCTGTAGTTTTCTATTCTGTCTGCGATATATGCCATATTGTCTATATCGGCCTTGATGCTGTCCGCGCTGTAAGCCTTAAAGCCTGTATGTCTGTAAAGCTGGCAGAATTTGCACTTGTTCCATGTGCACCCTTGCGTCACCTGAAGCAGCAGACTGTTTGCCTCGCTTGGCGGTCTGATAGGCCCTATTCTAAACGACCTGTCCCTGTTTAAATCCTTTATTTCCTTATCCATTGATATCACCTTTTCTAATGTTAAATTCACATCATTATACCATATTTCAAACCTGTTGAGATTATTTTTTGCAGTAACCTATCTTATTATCCCTGAATAGAATACAGTAATGAACAAAAAGGGGCTATATTATGACTTTAAATGAACTTTCTCCCGGTCAGGAAGGCTATATCTGCGACATATACTGCGATGAAAATATGAAGCGCAGACTGCTTGACATGGGCCTTGTAAACGGTACATATGTAAAATGCACCAGCAGTAATCCCGGAGGCAATATGCACTCCTTTTTAATACACGATGCAGTTATAGCAATCAGAGTCTCAGACTGTAAAAATATTTCTGTAAGGACGTGCTGAAATGAAAGAAAAAACAATCGCACTGGCAGGCAATCCCAATGTAGGCAAAAGCACTATTTTTAACGCCCTCACAGGTATGAAGCAGCATACCGGCAACTGGCCGGGCAAGACCGTTTCAAATGCGCAAGGGAACTGTGTAATTAATGGACAGACATACAAAATAACAGACCTTCCCGGAACCTACTCCCTGATGGCTCATTCTCCCGAAGAAGAGGTTGCAAGAGATTATCTGTGCTTTGAAACGCCGGATCTTGTCATAGTTGTCTGCGACGGCACCTGCCTGAAACGAAATCTCAACCTTGTACTTCAGATAAAAGAAGTATGTGACAATATTATTTTATGTGTAAACCTTATGGACGAAGCCGAAAGAAAAGGCATTTCAGTTGACACAAAAGTCTTATCCGATATGCTCTCCTGCCCTGTCTTTGCAATGTCTGCAAACAGCAGGAAGAATATACAGGAGTTCAAATACTTTATTCACAGTAATTTTAGTAAAAAAAGCAGTGTCAGCCATATCGCATACAGTGAAGAAATTGAAGCTGCCGTAAATAGCGCAGAGTCTGTAATAAAAAAGCATTATCCTGATGCAAACTCAAGGTGGCTTTCCCTCAGGCTTCTTGAAAACAACAGAGAATTTATAAAAACTATAGATGAAAAAATGAACCTTGATATTTCTTCAAATGCTGAAATATCTGATTTCCTTAATCACAGTGAATTTAACATAACTTCAGAAAAGCTGGTTTCCGCCATTTTAGAATGTGCAGATAAAATATGCAGCAGAGCCGTATCATACGGTAAGGCGAACACAAACAGCAAAAATGCAATAGCAGACAGAATACTTACAGGCAAATTCACCGGCTACCCTGTTATGCTTGTATTCCTCGCCTTTATATTCTGGCTCACTATTTCCGGGGCAAATTATCCGTCGGAGCTTCTTTCTGAGCTGTTTGGCAGGATGCAGCGCGGCTTAGACTGTATTCTCTCCGGCGCAGGCTGTCCTAAGCAGATTAACGAGCTGCTGGTTGACGGAGTATTTAAAACCCTGTCGTGGGTTGTTGCGGTAATGCTTCCGCCTATGGCTATATTTTTCCCTCTGTTTACGCTGCTTGAGGATTTGGGCTATCTGCCGAGAATAGCATATAATCTTGATACGCCTTTTGAAAAATGCAATGCCTGCGGCAAGCAGGGGCTTACAATGTGTATGGGCTTTGGCTGCAATGCCGCCGCAGTAACCGGCTGCCGCATCATAGACTCAAAACGTGAACAGCTGCTTGCCGTTATAACAAACAGCTTTGTTCCCTGCAACGGCAGGTTTCCGGCTATGATAGCAATTATCTCTGTATTTTTTGTGGCATCAGGCTCTTCCGCTGTTTCGGCGCTTATACTGACTGCCGTTATCGTTACAGGGGTGATTGTAACACTTGCAGTCACAAAGCTGCTTTCACTTACAATATTAAAAGGTGTGTCCTCATCTTTCACACTGGAGCTTCCGCCCTACAGAAAGCCTCAGATTAAAAAGGTTATAGTTCGCTCTGTATTTGACAGGACCGTATTCGTATTAAGAAGAGCAATTATTGCCGCAGCTCCCGCAGGGGCAGTTATTTACCTTGTTTCAAATATCTATATTCACGATATTTCACTGCTTAATCATATAACCGGTTTTCTTGACCCTTTTGCACAGCTTATGGGGCTTGACGGTGTAATACTCACCGCATTTATTCTGGGGCTTCCTGCAAATGAAATAGTAATTCCTATAATTATTATGACCTATACAAATCAGGGAATACTGTCGGAGGTTTCAGGTATAGACCAGCTTTCGCAGGTGCTTGCGGCAAACGGCTGGGATTTTACTACCGCCATATGCTTTATTCTTTTTTCACTTATGCACTGGCCCTGCGCCACAACTATTATGACTATAAAAAAAGAAACCGGCAGTCTGAAATGGACTCTGGTTTCGGTCGCTGTCCCCGCAATAACGGGTATTGCCGTATGTATGCTTTTTAACGCTGCTTCGGGACTTTTGATATAAAAAAAGTGGAAATGTACGGAATTGAAATTCCTATTTCCACATATCGCAC
>URGK01000015.1 GCA_900547295.1 uncultured Eubacteriales bacterium | reverse complement strand
AATCCCGGATCGGTTATCAGAGGCCTTGAAAATCCAAACAGGTTCACTTTACTGCTTCTGCTTATTTCCTCAAGCTGCGCAAGCTCCCTGAGGCCGCCTGTCAGTATTACAGGCTTATCAATAAGCTCTGCAAGCCTTACTGCTGCTTCTCTGTAATAGGCTCTGTCTGTTTCAGGATGATATCTCCACCTGTTGCCGCTTACCTCTATGGCATCAATACCTATCCTTGCGGCTTCCCTGCCCATTTCAAGGAAATCCTCCATAGCAATTCCTCCCGGAACCTCATCAGAGGAATTGATTTTTATCCATACAGGAAACTCCTCGCCTACTGCCTCTCTAATGGCACAGTACACATCTGATATTATGCGGAATCTGTTTAATGCGCTGCCGCCGTATTCATCGTTTCTTCTGTTGAATATCGGTGTTATCCACTGTGAAAGCTGATAGCCGTGAGCTGCGTGTATCTGCACTCCGTCAAAGCCTGCATCTTTAGCTCTTGCTGCCGCCTTTGCAAACAGCTCTGCCATATCAGCTATATCAGATATGCTCATTTCCTTTGGTGTAAGACCTGAGTCGGGGTGTGCAATTGCCGATGGTCCGATAATTCTGGCATTATCCGGGTCAGCCTGTTTGCATGAGGAGCCGTGAACAAGCTGCATTATTATTTTGCTGCCGCCGCTGTGGGCTGCCTCTGTCACCGCCCTGTATTTATCGGTAAGCTCGTCTGAATATATTCCCAGCTGATTATCAGCAGGCTTTTCATAGTCTGCGATATATGTATAACTGGTTATAATTGTTCCTATGCCGCCCTCTGCCAGCTCTCTGTATATCCTTGTTATCTCCTCATTGGGAGAGCCGTCAGGATCAGCCTTGCCCTCATAAGTTGCGGACCTTAAAAAATGGTTTCTGACCTTGAGGCTTCCTATATATACAGTGTCAAACAGGTTCATATCTGCTCCTTTTCTTCAAGGTGTGATGTACAGTTGGGACATCTCGTAGCCTCGATTGCAATTTCGCTTTTACAAAACGGACATTCCTTGGTAGTAGGTTTTGCTTCCTCTTCCTTTTTGCCAAGTGATGATATTCTGTTCATTGCTCTGATTATGAGGAAAAGCACAAATGCCACCAGCAGGAAGTTTATAACCGCCATTATGAAGTTGCCGTAGGCAAAGGTTGCTCCCAGCACTGAAACCTTGAGGTCTGAGAAATTGACTCTTACCAGAAGTCCCAGAAGCGGTGAAAGCAGGTCGTCAACAAGTGATGTGACTATAGCCGTAAATGCGGCACCTACAATGATACCTACAGCCATATCCATCACATTGCCTCTCAGCGCAAATTTCTTAAATTCTTCAAAGAATGCTTTCATCTCGCTAGTCCTCCGCCTCTATTTCCTGTATTTTGTCAAGGCATTTCCTGCATATGAAATATCCTGCAGTCATATCTATCGCATAGAGCGCCAGATATACACCTGTAACAAATTTTGCGTGTTTTTTGTAGTTCCAGTCTTTAAAAAAGTTTTTCATGATATATCTCCTCATATTGTCTAGTACGCCACATGATATCCGAGTCCGTAGAATTTGCTCTTTGACTTGTAGAAGAACCTGGTTGAAACCTTTGAGCCTGAAGATGCGCCATCGTCAAATGTTACATCAACATAGTACCTGTTTCCGTTCTTTTGTTTTATTACATTCCACATGTGCGCTTCATAATCAGTGCCTCCTGCGCTTCCTGCCGCAACGCCGCTTACGATATTACACTCAACTCCTGCTCTGTTCATAAGCATGGCGTAAAGCAGCGCAAAGCTCTGGCATACGCCTTTTTTGTTTTTGAGCAGGCCGTAGAAATCATAGCTTGCAGGATATTTCGACGGATTTTTAGCAGCTGCATAGTCATAGGAATAATTCTTAATCATATAGTCGTGTACTGCTCTTGCTTTTTCTTTGGCGGTCATTCCCGATTTGACGGTTTTCTTCAGAATTGTGTTCATCTGATTGCTGTATTTTACAGCTGTATCTCCGGCCTTTGATGCCAGCTGAGGATTCCTGCCCAGCGCATCAACCTTGTATCTCAGCATATAGCTGACCTTTGCGGTTACGGTTGCGTCACCGTCCGTAATATTACCTTCGACATTGTGATTCTTCGTCATACCTTCGCTCCAGTCAGCAGCATAATATGCAAACACATCATAGAGTTTTTCGGAGCAGCAGAATCTGATGTTTGTTTCAAGGTTTTCGCAGGCGTTCATATACATGGAATACAGATCATCAGGATCTGTAACTGTCATTCCCGCTTTGTATTTCGTATCGTTTCTCTTAAATGATGTTGCTATAAGGCCCTTGCCTTCAGGTGTATCATCATATATTTTTTCTTTATCGAAAATTCCTTCGGCAATTTCTTTTTTGCCGGAGAAGGTATTAAATATCTGGAGCTGATATCCTCCCTTTTCGTTTATGAACGTGCCGCCTGTAATACTGAGATCAGTCCTGTTTTGCGCTGTCAGCGCCGCACTTTCTTTGACTTTGCAGACAGCCTTGCCTCCGGTCATCGAAAATACAGCCTTGCCCATGAGCGGACATATATCTATTGCCGTACTCTTGCTGCCTGTGAAGGTTCCTCCTTTAACAGTGCATTTGCCTTCGTCAAGACATAATGCCTGCCTGCTTCCCGTATATGTGCCTCCTGTAATTGTAAGACTGCTGTTTTTACCAAACTGATAAATGCAGTTGGATCCCGTTACTTTACCGCCTGACAGCTTCGCTGTGATTTTTTTGGTTCCCGAAAGATATATACTTTTGCCGGAAGTGCCTGTTGTCTTGAGGCTGCCTCCCGAAATATTAAGAGTTCCCTTTACAGTCTTGACTGCGTTTTCGATACCCTTAACCGTACCTCCCTTGATGTTAACCGTGCCGCCTTCCTGATATATGCCGTATACCAGTCCTTGCAGTGTTCCCGATTCAAGTGTCAGCCTGCCGCTTCCGCAGCCTGCGGCGTCCTGATTGTTTGTGTTTCTGATCGTACCGCCGGAAGCCGATGATTTAATTGTAAGGTCCCCGCCCCTGACAAATATGAGGGAGCTTGCAGTGCTGCTTCCCTTGATGCTGTGACCGTTCAGGTCAAGTGTCTTGGTGCCGCCGGTAACTCTGATTTCTTTTTTGATGCCGCTGATGTCTGCCGTCAGTTTGTATGCTGCGCTCTTTGAGTCTGTGAGAGCTTTGGCAAGTCCTGCTGCGGAAGAAATATTCACTACCGATGCAGCCTCTGCCGTAAGCGCTGCCTGCGGTACAAACAGTGCTGTAACAAGACACAGCGCCAGCGCAATTACAAATGCCGGTTTTCTGATTTTCATAAGCTTTACCGCCTTTCCACGAATAAAAATATTTATTGTCCTGTTGCGATTATAATAGCAGATGCCCCTGCATAATGCAAGGGCACCGGTATAAATCTATGCTTTTAAATCTCCTGCGGCCTTTATTTTTACTCTGTTGGTATTTCCCGCGTAATAGGCAAGAGGCACGTCCTCAACTTCAATGATTTCAACGGTGTCTCTTATCGCGCCTGCCGAAACCGCCATTTCTGTCGCTTCTTTTTTTGCCTGTTCAAGCGCTTCCTCACGAGGGATTTCATCGTAATTCACAAGCTTCTCATAAGTGCCGCTTACTTTTGATATGGCGGAGCCTATGGCATTGGCGCAGCCGAAATGCTCAGGCTTGACAACAGAAGCTGCACCCTGCAGGCTGTCAGGCAAAACTATCGAACCGCCACCCACAAGGATAACATCTATATCGCTGTTTGATATTTTCATTGCATCAATGGAGTCCTCAACCATTTCACGTATCACTTCCTGCGCTTTCTGAGCAAGATTCAAAGGTATATCGGCTACAAGGGATGTGTCTCCCACCTCTGCCATACCAAGTCTTACGGCGATATCCGTAGCAGTAAGTGTGTCACCGCCGAACACAAGGGCTTTGTCCGTAATCTGGTATCCCACGCTGTCGGGACCCACTGTTACAGTACCGTCCTCCCGGTTTCGGACTATCGAACCGCCTCCGAGTCCTATGGATATCACATCGGGCATTCTGAAATTTGTTCTTACACCGCCTATTGTAACAGCAACACTTGACTCTCGCGGAAATCCGTTCTGTATCACGCCGAGGTCCGTGGTTGTTCCTCCCACGTCTATAACGACGGCATTTCTGAGGCTGCTGAGATAGCTTGCTCCTCTGATTGAGTTGGTCGGTCCGCAGGCTACCGTAAGAATAGGATATTTTCTTGCGTGCTCCATAGTCATAAGGGTTCCGTCATTCTGTGAAAGATAAATATCCGCATTTATAATTCCCTCATCGGCAAGGCTCTTTGCAAATCCGTCCGTAAACCTTTCGGCCACCTGCCACAGAGCCGCATTTAATATAGTGGCATTTTCGCGCTCTATAAGACCCATGGAGCCTATTTCACCCGATACTGATATATGTACATCTTCCCCCATAACTTCTCTGCAAATCTCTGCCGCGCGTTTTTCGTGTTCATCACGCACAGTTGAAAAAACAGAAGATATTGCAACGGATTTTACGCCTTTTTCTTTCATCTCTGCAAAAAACTCTCTTGCCGCATCTTCATCAAGTGGCGCCAGCTCTTTGCCGTCATATTCGCTGCCCCCGCCAATTATAGTATTGCCTGCAGCAATCTGCTTTATGTCCTCCGCCCAGTCAACCATAGGCAGTATTCCCGTGGTTGCAGGCGCGCCTATCCTCATAATTCCTATCTTTGCAAGGTTCCTGCGCTCCACAATGGCATTGGTGCACTGCGTCGTTCCCAGCATCGCCTGCTTAATCAGGCTTCTGTCAACACCGGTCACCTCAAGAATATCACGAAGCGCGCCTATTATTCCGTCATAGATATCCTCTGATGTAGGGTGCTTTATATCCGCAATTATGTTTAAATTCTCATCTATAAGTACGGCGTCTGTATTTGTTCCGCCTACGTCTATACCCAGTTTATACATTATTTCCAGCCTCCTTTGCATCTCTCTTCCAGTGGAATATAGTCGGTATCACAGCCGAAATATCTCGGTCCCACAAGGTCAAGGCCCTCTTTGGTGCGCCACATTTCAAAGCATTTAAGACCGACTGCCAGAACACGTTTTCCGTATTTTAAAGCATCTGTTGTAATCGGAATAAACGTATCCGTATCCACAAGGCATATCAGATCAGGTGTAGTTGCAACTATCTGTCCGTCTACCGTAGCTGTAAGATTTTCGTTCTGAAATTCCACAAACGCCTGATGCCCTTTGCATTCTCCTATACCCTCCAGCATAACCTTACCGAAGTTGAACGCTCCTCTTGTTTCACGAAGCACATCTGTGATTTTACCCTTAAACAGCTTGTATGCGCCCGAAAAATCAAGAAAATACTCTTCCGGAGTTTTG
Organism: uncultured Eubacteriales bacterium; assembly: GCA_900547295.1. Classification (GTDB taxonomy): domain Bacteria; phylum Bacillota; class Clostridia; order Peptostreptococcales; family Anaerovoracaceae; genus UMGS973. The sequence goes on along the minus strand of URGK01000015.1, from coordinate 30,078 downwards.
TCACTGCTGTTTTTGACATTGCGGATTGCCTCACCCAGTTTCTGACTTCTTGTGACAATATTTTTAACGGCATATTTCTTGAGCTGCTCTCCGCTCATAGGATAAAGTGACACCGATACCGAGCCTCCGCAGCTCATGGTAACAGCTCTTGCCAGTTCCTCTGTCCATTTGTTTGTAATTGTTTCAAATATAACGCTGTTGCCTTTTTCATCTGTAAGGGCCATCGGAGTTGCGCTCATTCCTCCGATTGTAAACGTAACCATCTGAAGCTCCGGAAATGCTCTGCCCATTCCGTCGGCATCGACCAGCGGCAGACCCAGCCTTGCGCAGGCAGCAATTGGGAGCATTGAATTAACCCCGCCTGCTTCAATTGGCAGAAATGCGTATATCTTTTTACCGAAGAACTGTGAAACCATATCGTAAAGAGTTTTATACTCACTTCCCCCTATTCCCTTTTCGGCAAGCACCGTAGGCGCTCCCATCATTGCAATGGGAACAACCAGCGCATCATCTGGAATTTCATCCGGGTCAAGAAGCGTTACCTCTCCGCACTCCTTAACGGCTCCCATGGCAACCAGCTTTCCCACATACGGATCTCCGCCGCCGCCTGCGCCAAGCAGCGCAGCGCCCAATGCTATATCTTCAATTTCTTTAATACCTATTTTACGCACCTTTGTTTCCTCCTTTTATCTGGCTGCAGAAGTAGCCTCTTCAACTGTCATCTCACCCTTGCCTGCCATTGCTGTTTTTCCAAGCAGCTTATACAGAACAATATATATTACAAATGCAATTATTACGCCGTCCAGCGCCGGACTGAACACTGTAATAATGCCGAGGGTTTCAAGAAGTGCAAAGCCGCCGCCGCATATCCACGCTATAATTCCTATCCAGTTGATACCTCTGACAGGCTTCCATATATTCTTATTGCCCCTGCAGATTACCCAGTAGTCGCTTATAACTATTCCCATAATAGGAGGTACAACAGCGCCTATTATGCTTATATATGTATTGAGCACATCGGCAAGTCCCATTATCGCCAGTATAATTCCTATAATTCCTACGCCCATGGTAACCTTAGGGCGGTCTTTGTCTTTAATAGAAAACATTTTGCATACGGCAAGCCCCGACATATATGCATTGCCTGTGTTTGTTGTCCAGGTTGCAAGTATAAGCACAAGCATTGCAAGAACAGGAAGTCCAAGTCCCGCAAACATACTTGTAACATCATAACTGCCGCTTCCGAGTGCCATTATCGCCCCTATCATAATCATAAATACCGCAGCCGGCAGAACACCTAAAACAGTAGCCCTGATAACGTCGCCTCTTGATCTGCAGTATCTTGTATAGTCCGAATTGCAGGTTGCGCCAAGCGCAAACAGACCGATAACTGTTGATACCGCAACGGGAATACTCATTGCATTGGTTTCCACTGCGCCCGATATTGCGCTCCATCCGGCAGTGTTTATCGAATGTATGCAGCCGTATCCGCACAGTATTACAAGCAGCGGAACAGCAATATAGTTTAATACAGCCATCCATTTAACACCGTATACAGCCGTTATAAACATAACAATTCCCCATATTGTGCACGAAAGCCAGAAAGGAAAAGCAATGCCTATTGTTTCCATCAGCGTATTAAACGCCAGCGCGCAGGTTGCTGTCTGAACGGCAAACCAGCCCGTTTCGGCTATAAATATGACAAGCGCCATAGAAAAATTTGCTCCTGTCATACCGAAGGCATGGGTTGATGTCATTGTTGCATTAAGTCCCAGATCGCTTCCTATCATACCGCCGAGCACCATCAGCAGACAGCATACCGCAAACCCCGCTACTGTTACTCCGAATATAGAGCCTATGGTCAGGTTTTCGGCAAAGATGCCTCCGACCATCAGCATAGGTATACATATCATAGTGCCGATCCATATAAAGGCGACACTTCCCCATGATCTTTTCTCGTCACGTCCTATCTGTGACAGACCCTTGTCATTTTTATTTGTTTTGACTTTATTCTCTGCCATAATAAATACCTCCAATATTGCTTTTTGATAACATAATAAATTCTATATTCCAAAGCTGTTTATTGGAATTGTCATTAAGGCATAAAAAACATACCTGCCCGCTTGTCCCAAAGGACAAAGAGGCAGGTACTGTCTTGCTTTATTTGAGCAGTCTGCTGACTGCAAGAGCCTGATACAGCGGAATACTGTCGGGCATCTTGTTTGGCCTGAAGCCCAATTCGTCTGAAATCACTCTTAGCCGGTATTTAATTGTATTCTTGTGAAGAAACATAATCTCCGCGGTTCTTGTCACACTCGAATCGGTATCAAGAAGATATATCGCAAGGGTTTCCGGCACATCCCATTCGTAATTGCCCGACTGAAGCTTCCTCAGACAGTTAAATGCCGCGTCAAGCGACTCCTCGCCTCTGTCTGCAAGCTGATGGCAGGAGGCTGCAAATTCAATATCGCCTATGCTGAACCATTTTCTTGCCGGATAGATTTTGGCCGCATCTGATATATACTGCCTGTGCTTCATATAGGCATTTCTCACATCAGTGGTGTTTTCAAGACTTCCGCAGCGTGATACCGTCATATCCTCTCCTATGGCTTCTGTTTCTCTGATTATTTCCTTTGCTGCTTTTTCTGCCTGCAGCTCTGAATACGGCGTGCTCGAAAACAGCAGCAGCTCATCTTCATACATATCTGCAAAAACAACATCGGTGCACTCCTTCAGACATTCGCATATGCTGTCTGCACGGTTTCTGAGGAGAGCTGTGCTTTCATCGCTTTTTCCTCTCAGAATCCACAGCTCATGTATGCTGGCAATATCTATCTTAAAAATATCAGAAAGTCTGCGCATTTTTATCGGGTCATCCTGAATTATGGCTCTGATCAGCTCTCTCAGTACTATTGTGCCGTGCTCTCTGCCCCATATATTAATACATATCCGGACAACATCTGCAATCTGCTCTTTTATTCTCCGATGAAGCTGCATCCCCTCTTTAATAACGAAAATGTGCATTTTATCACTGCCGTCAGGGTATATCTCAAAATGATATATATGACCGTCGGGTATAAAGCTGCATATGCTCTCGCCCTCGACTTCTGCATATTCTTTGAGATGAGCAATATTGCTGTTAAGCGTATCTCTCATACTCTGCGGCCACGGCGCAAGGTTCAGCACGTGCATAGCCGAATCGGTCAGCACTACAGATGACATAACTCTGTCACTCAGCATTCTCAGCACTGTATCTACGCTTCTCTGATGCTCCGGGAGTCTTGAAACTCTTGCAAGAATATCCGATACTATGGACTCCTCCTCTGCTCTGTCGTTAAAGATAAATTCGTTGACATCACTTATAACCTCGCCGTATCTCAGGGTTTTGAGCGGGGGCATTTTAATAAGCACGAAGTCCAGCTCATTGGCGGTGTCAATCAGTTTCCGGTCTATTTCCTTAAGATATACTCCCGCATAGAATATGATAAGTCCTACCTCACCGCCCTCTGCGAGCCTGCGTATATTGGCGCACTGACATTCGATATCATCAAGACAGTTGAGAAACCCTGTTATTACAATCTCGCTTCCAAAAAACTCTCCCTGACCGAAAATCCCGTCAACAAGCTGATTAGTATCGGTACCCTCAAGAACCGAAATTGAAGAAACTATTTTGTTAAGCCCTCTGTGTCCGCCTACAACCTCTGCCTGCCGGAGAGAAGGCAGCTTCAGTAAATCAGAAACCGTAATACTCATAAAAATTTCTCCCAATGTTTTGTTTTAATCAGTTAAGGCCTATATCCTCCACTGATATTTTTTGATATCAGCATGGTTTTCGTCTTTGAACTCAACGCCCTCGTCTGCAAGCAGCTCCCTTTGCATATCCCAGCCCGGGGCGAGTCTTCCTGCGTGGTTTACCACTCTGTGACAGGGATAATCGCCGTAAAACTGCGACATAGACAGTACCTTGCCTACAAGCCTTGAATTTTTAGGCCTGCCTATAAGCCTTGCAATCTGTCCGTAGGTGGCAACGCTTCCTTCGGGGATTTCCTCAACCACAGAAAGTATTTCATATACCAGATCTTCGTCAAGAACTCTGCTCATTTCAAACACCCCGGTTATTTAGACAAAACGTCTATAAGTTCCAGCATATACGGATCTATATCCCTTGTAATCTGAAGCGCATCATAAAGCGGAAGCACTGTTATCTTGTTTCCCACAATGCCTATCGCTTTACTGTCTGCATCATCATACAGAAGCTCCGCCGCTTTAGCTCCCGCCATTGTTGCAAGTATGCGATCATCTGAGGTCGGACTGCCGCCTCTTTGAAGATATGACAGCACTACCATTCTGGTATCCTTGCCTGTGATTTCGGATATTTTATCAACGACCTCCTGTGAGGAAAGCTTAGAACCCTCTGCCTTGATGATTATGCTGTGCTTCTTGCCTCTTGCCGCTCCCTCAAGTATCTTCCTGCATACATCACCTATATCGTAATCTCTTTCGGGTATCATAACAAATTCGGCTCCGCCTGCAAGGCCTGCGCGAAGCGCAATATCTCCGCAGTTTCTGCCCATAACCTCAACAAGTGTTGTCCTGCCGTGAGAAGATGATGTATCTCTCAGCTTGGATATATCATCAAGCACTGTGTTTACAGCCGTATCAAAGCCTATGGAATAGTCTGTATATCCTAAATCATTATCTATGGTTCCGGGTATGCCCATAATTTTAATGCCTCTTTTGTCAAGCTCAAGGGCGCCTGTAAGCGAACCGTTGCCGCCTATAACAGCAAGTCCCTCGATACCGAAAGCCTCAAGAACAGATACAGCCTTGTCCTGTCCCTTTGCGGTCATAAATCTTTCGCTTCTTGCAGTGCCAAGCACCGTACCGCCTCTGTGTATGATGCCGCCTACGGAAGCTCTGTCCATTTCCCGGATATCACCGTCAATCAGGCCCTCATATCCTCTGCTGATGCCGTAGACTGTCATTCCCCTGTCAATACCGCATCTTACCACAGCTCTTATTGCAGCGTTCATTCCCGGAGAGTCGCCGCCGCTTGTCAGCACTCCTATTTTTTTCATCTCTATACCTCCTTGAAATTCTCAGCTCCTACAATCTGTATCACCGCATTTTTAAATTCTTCGGAAACATTTACCCACATATCGGGCTTGGACCTGAAAGTTTTACCGTTTGCATATATGATTACAGGCGTATCTCCTCTGTGCTTCATTATCTGCTCGTTAACCCTGACAAGCCCCTGCTCCGCCGACTGCGGTATCCTTATTTTTACTGTGCTTCCGGCCTCTGCAGCGGCCCTGATATCTATAACCGTATCCGCAAGAACCTTTGGGGCCTCATCCTCCTTGAAATTAAGTCTGCCCTTTACGGCAACTATATTGTCCTCTCTGAGGCAGTCTGCGCATTTCTCATATACATTAGGAAATACAATAACCTCAAAAGAGCCGTACATGTCCTCAACGTCAAGAAATGCCATACGCTTGTTGTTTTTTGTTGTGAGCATTTTTTTGCCGGAAATGATACCTGCCATAGTGACCTTCATTCCGTCCGTTATATTGCCCGAATCCGCCTCATCTGTGTCAAGGCTGTCACTTGTATGAGTCACAAGCTTCTCTATGCGCTCTATATGCTCGTTTAACGGGTGCCACGTCAGATATACTCCCAGGATTTCTTTTTCCATTGCTGCAAGTATCTCCTTAGGGAAATTGCTTACCTCAGGCAGTCTGCCTGTCAGGTTTTCGATTTCCATTTCTTCTGAATTCATCTGGAACAGTGACATCTGCCCCGCTATGTTCTTTCGCGCGCTGTTTTGAGCGGACTCTATGATATTTTCGTACACTGCAAGAAGCTGCGCTCTGTTTTCGTTGATGCAGTCAAAGGCACCCGCTTTAATCAGCGACTCTATGGCTTTTTTGTTTATCTCGTGTATATCGAGATTTTCTATGAAGCGGTATATGTCAGTCGCTCTGCCTTTTTCCTCTCTGGCTCTGATTATTTCTCTGATTACGCCCTCTCCCACGTTTTTGACAGCCATCATGCCGAATCTTATTTTGCCGTTTTCGACTGTGAATTTAACATTACTGTCAAGCACGCTCGGAGGCAGCACTTCAATGCCCATTTCGGCGCAGTTTTTCATATATTTTGCGATATGCTTAGGCTCACCCATAACGCTTGTCATAAGGGCTGCCATAAATTCTACCGGATAGTGCGTCTTGAGATACGCTGTTTCATAGCCTACCACCGCATATGCCGCAGCGTGGGACTTGTTGAATGCATACTGCGCAAAGGTAACCATCTGGCTGTAGATTTCCTCCGCGGCCTTCTCAGACACTCCGTTTCTGATGCAGCCTTTGATATCAACGCTGCCGTCCTCGTTATCTCTGCCGTATATGAAATTCTGCTTTTCTTCAAGCATCACGTCCATTTTTTTCTTACCCATAGCACGCCTTACAAGGTCTGAACGTCCGTAGGTATACCCGGCCAGATCTCTTACTATCTGCATTACCTGCTCCTGATATACAAGGCAGCCGTAGGTTACGGAAAGTATAGGCTCAAGTTTTTTGTCTATATAGCTGATTTTTGCGGGATTTTTTTTGTTCTCTATATATGTAGGAATAGAGCCCATGGGACCCGGTCTGTAAAGCGATATACCCGCAACGATATCTTCAAAGCAGTCAGGCCGCAGGTTTTTCATAAACTGGGTCATTCCCGCCGATTCAAGCTGGAATACCCCCTGCGTGTTGCCTGAGGCTATAAGTTCGTATACCGCAGGGTCATCATAGCTCATTCTCGAAAAATCTATATCTATGCCGTGGTTTTCTTTTATCATCTCCAGCGCGTCCCTTATGACCGTAAGGTTTCGAAGTCCCAGAAAGTCCATTTTGAGAAGCCCCAGTTCCTCTATGGTTGTCATAGGGAACTGTGTGGATACGCCTTTTTCGGCAAGGTACAGCGGTACATACTCGTTGATGCTTTTTTTGGATATAACCACGCCTGCCGCATGGGTTGATGCATGTCTTGGCATACCCTCAAGGGCTCTGGACATATCCAGCACCTTTGCAACGGTAGGGTTTGTTTCATACATATTTTTGAGGTCCGGGTTAAGCTCCAGCGCTTTGTCTATTGTCATTTTCAGGTCAAACGGTATCGCCTTTGCTATGGCATCGGTTTCCCCGTAGCTGACATTAAGCGCCCTGCCTACATCTCTGACCGCCGCCTTGGCTTTCATAGTTCCGAAAGTTATTATCTGGGCAACCTTGTCCTCACCGTATTTGTCTATAACGTAGTCTATAACCTCGTGTCTTCTCTCATAGCAGAAGTCTATATCAATATCCGGCATGCTTACTCTTTCGGGGTTTAAAAACCTCTCAAAGATAAGACCGTATTTAATAGGGTCTATGTCTGTAATTCTGAGAACATAGGATACTATGCTTCCTGCTGCGGAGCCTCTGCCCGGACCGACCATTATGCCTTTATTTTTTGCATAGTTGATAAAATCCCATACTATAAGGAAGTATTCCACATATCCCATCTGATTTATAACGGAAAGCTCATAGTCAAGTCTTTCTCTGATCTCCTCCGCCTTATCTCCATATCTGTCTTTAAGTCCGGCATCACACAGCTCGTCAAGGTACTGACTTGCCGTTTTGCCGTCGGGTACGTCAAATTCAGGCAGGTGAAGCTGTCCGAAAGTAAATTCCACATTGCACCTTTCGGCTATTTTTTCTGTATTGTCGCAGCTTCCCTCTACTCCCGCAAACAGGCTGCGCATTTCTTTTTCGCTTTTGAGATAAAACTCATCGTTTGGAAACTTCATTCTATCAGGATCATCGACTGTAGAGAGAGTCTGTATGCACAAAAGCACGTCCTGCGCCTTTGCGTCCTCCTGATTGACATAATGCACGTCATTTGTGGCAACCATAGGAAGCTCCAGCTCCTGTGACAGTCTTTTGAGATCGGGCAGAATAGCCGCCTCCTCTTCAAGGCCCTGATTCTGCACCTCAAGATAGAAATTGTCCTTTCCGAATATATCCGCAAGCTCTACAGCCTCCTGCTTTGCAGCCTCGTAGTTTCTCTGCATCAGAAATCTTGGAATATTGCCTGCAAGACACGCTGAAAGCGCGATAATTCCCTCGCTGTATCTGCGAAGCAGCTCCTTGTCCACTCTCGGCTTGTAGTAAAAGCCTCTGGTGTAGCTTTCGGAAACTATCTTAATCAGGTTGTGGTAGCCTGTGTTGTCCTTTGCAAGCAGCACAAGATGACCCTGATGCTTATCCTTTTCGGAGTCCTTGTCATCCATGGTTCTTGCCGCAGTATAAACCTCACAGCCTATTATCGGTTTTATTCCGTTTTTGATACATTCTCTGTAAAAGTCAATGACACCGAACATAACGCCGTGATCTGTGATGGCAAGGGAGGTCATCCCCAGTTCCCTGGCCTTTGCCACAACGTCTTTAATTCTTGCAGCCCCGTCCAGCAGGCTGTATTCGGTATGCACATGAAGGTGAGTAAATCCCATATATGTTCCTCTTTTATATAATCTGTTTTTTTGCAAGTTTAAATGCTGTATATCCTATTGCAATTCCTATAAGCGCTCCTCCGATTACATCTGTCGGGAAATGCACATAAAGATACAGTCTTGAGAAAGCTATAAGCACCGCCATTGGTATTGCCCAGTATGCGAATTTCCTGTTCTCGAGGGTAAGCACCGTCGCGCATGCAGCAGATGACAGTGTATGCCCCGACGGGAAAGAATAATCCCCCGGCACGCCTATAAGCATAGGGAAGTCCTCGTTTATCCAGCAGGGCCTCGGTCTTGCAATGATGTTTTTTAAAAACAGATTGCCTATGAGGACTCCCGCTATGAGGCTTATCACCATAAGGATGCCGCATTTCCTGTATTTTCTGGTGCACATCATCACAAATGCGACTGCAAGCCATATAATACCCTTGCTTCCCAGCTTTGTAATTACCGGCATCACGCTGTCTAAAAATCTGCACGACAGCGTATCATGCAGCCAGTTAAGCACTGTAAAATCAATGTTGGTTATACAATCCATAAATCCCTTTGTAATACTCCTTGTATTTATCTATATGCAGACCTTTTCAAGCTTTGACTCTATTTCGTCTATAGGCAGTCTTTCGAGTTCGCATACACCTATGTCTCTCGGTATAACTATTACAACAAAATCTCCGCCCTTTTTCTTGTCTGCGGCCGCATAAGGAGCCAGCTCCTCTGCCGTAAAGTCGATGTCTGCCATATCAAAGCCGCAGTTTTCGAATGTGTCCTTTAATCTCTGAACGCAAGGCGTATCGAATATCTGACCCATTGCAACTATACCTGATGCCACTGCATCTCCGTGTGAAATTGAATATCCGCTTGCGGCTTCTATCGCATTTCCTATGGTATGGCCCAGATTGAGCATTTTGCGTATATGCTGGTCGTATACGTCCTTTTCAACGTATTCTTTTTTGAGCTCTATGCACTTACCTATAATGTTCTCCAGATCATCTCTGTCTATACCGTTTTCAAACAGCGAGAACAGTTCGTTTCCTGATATAATGCCGTACTTGATTGCCTCTGCAAGGCCGTCTCTGAACTGCTCGTCAGGCAGTGTGTCGAGGGTGTCAATGTCGCACAGCACAAGGCTCGGCATCCAGAATGTCCCTACCATATCTCTGCCGGCTGAAGTGTCAACTCCGTTTTTGCCGCCTACTGCCGCATCTATCATTGCCAGCATTGTTGTGGGTATGTGTACATATTCTATGCCTCTCATATATGTTGATGCCGCAAAGCCTGCAATATCTCCTGCAACACCGCCTCCAAGAGCGACTATGAGGTCTGTCCTGTCAAATTCCTTTTCGGACAGCACCTGATACACGCTGTCTATAAGGCCAAGGTTTTTGCTCTGCTCGCCTGAGGCAAATACAAATCTGACCTGTTCAAAGCCCTCCTCTTCAAGGCTTGCCGCAACGGTATCACCGTAAAGCTCATCAACCTCTTCATCTGTTATGATAAGCACGCTGCATGGACCATGCGCCCATTTTATATATTTGCCGCAGTCCTTGAGTAAATCTCTTCCTACTGCTATTTTGTGCGGTCTTAATACATTCATATCTATTGTAAGCATAAATATTCTCCTTATCATTTATATATTACTACTATTCTAACACAAAGCAGCTCTAAATGACAGAAAAAAAGACGACCTCTAAACGAGGTCGCCTCCTATAAATAAAGGAAAGTGAAAATGAAATTGTATTTTGTCTACAATAACTATTATACATATGTATATGTCCTCTTTGCGTACTGAATGTGAAGGGTTTGTAAAGATTAAAGAAAGCAGACAGTTTCCTGCCTACTTTCCGTTGATTTTTTCTGATTTTTCGCCAAATCTCAGATATTCCTTGTTGTAAAGTCCCGGCACTTCGCCTTTTTCCATATCGTCTGCCGTATAGACAAATTCATAGTCAGGGCTTTTGTTGAAGCTGCCTGCTCCTATCGGAGCGTTTATTCTCTGGCTGTTATCGAGTTCCTTTTTCATATTCTTCATATAAATCACCTCAAGATTATTATCTGCATAACAGCCCGGGTTATATGCTGTATATTATGGAAAAACCGCTTTGAAAAAAAATCAAAACGGTTATATATCTATCTGCAGTAACACTTAATGGCATCACTCATAAGCTGCGCTGTACCCTCTCCGAAGCTGTCCAGATAGTCCTTAAATCTGCTGTCCGCAGTATACATCTCTGCAAGACCAAGCAAAACCTCATCTGAGCATTTATAATAATTTGCCGTAATGTATTCCTGCCATCTGCGGACAAGTTCCTGTACTTCTCTGTCACCCGGCGCACTGCCTGCGGCTTCTGCAAATGCCTTAAAAATCTCATCTGCTCCCGCAGTGTTATCTTCGGATTTATGGTTTTTGATTTTCTCCTCGTACTCTCTGTACTGCGGAGTATCTCCCCATCTTCTTCTGACCTCGTCTGCAAATTCCGATTTAAGCTGCTCCTCTGCAATGCCCTCTCTGTAATCCATATTATCAACTCCTATCCTTTTGTCTATCAGTGATATGAGGTTTTCAATATGTGCTTTGCGGGCAAGCAGAAGCTGTCTGTGGCTTTTGAGCAGAAACTCCCTGTCGCAGTCCGGACTGCCCAGTATTTTTTTAATCTGTTTCACCGGAATTTCAAGCTCACGCAGGAATATAACCTGCTGAAGCAGCTCAACGGCATCATCGTCATAATACCTGTAACCTGACGGAGCAGTATATGACGGCTTAACAAGATTTATCTCGTCATAATAATGCAGCGTTCTTATGCTTATGCCAAGAAGCTTCGCTGTTTTGCCTACTGAAAGCATATTATCATCACCTCAGCTGTAAGTCTAAGCCATAACGTCAGGTAAGAGTCAACAGGTTTTGCAGAATAATTTTAATTCAGACCTTCTCCGTGACTGAGCTGTATCTCTGCATCTTCAAATTCCATAGGTTCAAGCTCGATAGGCGGTATGCCTGCAAGCATTGTCAGATTTGTCAGCAGGCTGTTCCACTGAGGGTTAAGTTCTACTACTGTTTCGGCGTGGAGCTGTCTTCTGATTTCATCTGTAAGTACGTCAGCCTTGTATGAAAAAATGCCTATTGTATGAATTCTGATTTCAAGCTGAGTATGCTCGTCATCATCTATTTCTATCTCTGCATTGCCATAGCACATTCTTGCATCCTCGTCAAAATCCAGCCTGTAGTTTATGCTTATTTCTAAATCTAAATCCTTATCTTCACTTATATTCTTTTTGTAGCTTAATTCTATTATTTCGTCATCAATGTGTTTTAGTCCTCTCATTGCGGTTCCTCCGTGTTAATTATTAGTAGCTTCATTATATATTAACTCCCTATGCTTTTTCAATAGAAGTTTGTTCTTCTTTGTACGGTACTCTCGCTGACGGCACATATTTTGACGCCGGAGCTATGTGAAGCTGCTGATCGTCAAAGAATATGTCTGCGCCAAAGGATGCAAGAACTCTGCTTTTTTCTATGCCGCCGAGAAAAAACGCCTCGTCAACTCTGACTCCCCACGCCCTGAGCGTCCTTATAACCCGCTCGTGAGCGGGAGCGCATCTTGCTGTGACAAGAGCTGTTCTGATTGGTGCGCGGTCTGCCTCAAACTGCTCCTGTATGTATGATATGGTCTTGAGAAATTTTGCAAAAGGTCCCTCCGGAAGAGGCTTCTTTGCATTTGCTCTCTCATGCTCCGAGAAAGCTTCAAGTCCCTTTTCTTTGTATATTTTTTCAGCCTCATCCGAGAATATAACCGCATCTCCGTCAAAGGCGATTTTAATTACATCTATTTCGTTCTCGTCATATACCGCAGGGCAGATAAGACCTGCGGCTATGCCTGCATTGACTGCATCCTGCACATCCTCCTCATTGGCTGAAAGAAACAGGTCCGTATCAAAGGCGTCAAGATAAGGCTCTATTCGGCTGCCTCCCGCAAGCGCCGCCCTTGTGATGTCAAGGCCGTAATGCTCTATGGAATTAAATATTCTCAAGCTTGTATCCGCACTGTTTCTTGACATTATTATTATCTCTGCAACCTTGCTGTCACCCACTTTGAGATTTTGCAGCGCCTTTACTAGCTTGAAGCCCGTTCCGGGTTTGAGTATATCGTTTTCGTGCTCTCTCTGGTATATGGAATAGGCTTCAAGCCCCTCCTCCTCAAACACTCTGTTTTCTTCTTCAAGATCAAACAGCGCTCTTGAGGATATTCCTATTACAAGTCTTTCTTCTAGGCTGTAAGACATAACTGTTCCTCCGCAAAAATATCCTTTATTTCAAAATCAAGCTGTATTTCCTCTGCTGATACAGGCTTCATTTCAAACACATCCACTCTGTTTATCATATATTTGAAGAAATAAAGTGACCCGTCCATACCGTTCTCTGCCTTGAGCATTGATATGCTGCATCTGACTGTGCCGCTTTTTCTGTCATAATCATATATTATTTTTTCTGCAGTGCCGCCGCACATATCAATCAGCTTGCCAACGTGACATATTATATCACAAAAGTATTCAAATTTCTGCGTTTTGGCAAGACCTGCCTTGTGTAAAAGCTCCTCTGCCAGCGATGCATCTGTAAAAACTCTGCCGTTTAATATTATTTCAACGTAATCCATAATCATACCTCGCTTTCTTTTAACTGTATTATATACCGGGCAATGTACGTTTTTCGGTGCAACACAATAAAGATGTTTAAAATATGTTTTTCCCTCCCTATAGTACTTTAGTACTTGTGCGATATATTCTGAATTTTCGTATTTAATCAAAAAGTATGATAGTTTTTAATACCATTTCGCGATTATATTTTCCTTCCGGATAAAGTATAATGTTACCAATGAAATTCATACATTTACATATTGAAAGGAGTATCCTTATGTCAAAAAAATTCGCTGAACTGGAAGTAAACAAGTCATTCAAATTTGCTCAGCCTGCAGGCGGCAAAGAAGAAGGTGTATTTAAGAAAATCGACGAGATAAATAAAAAAGGCAAAACAGTCAATGCCAAAAATCCTTTGAAAGACAAATTTCTCACGGTTGAGGCCGACAGAGAGGTTGTTGAATTATAAGTCATTACGAAAAAGCTCTGCATATTCGCGCAGAGCTTTTTCATACAGATGTAATACTATATCATCTGAAAAGCATTGCCGGCTATTTGAGCTTTCCCAGCTTTCTTTTCATTCTGATATAGTAGACAATTCCTATCACTGCCACAAAAGGTGATGCAGCCATAAATACCACACCTATTACCGATATAACTCTGCTTTCGATAAATTCCATCATTCCTATACCTGCTGCAAATACCGCAATGGCTGTCCTGATATATGCAAGCAGAGTTCTGGAGTTTGCAAGCTCCGTCCTGTCAAGTGCAAGGTAGTCCCTTGTTATCATTTCATCTTTGTTTACATCATCATACATAGTAATCTCTCCATTAAAGCTGCTGCTTTGCCACAACTGCGAAGAACTCCAGAGTTTCATCGCCTGTATTTACAAGGCTGTGAGTGTGTCCGCTTCTGCAGTACTGGCACATACCTGGCTTTACCTGCATTTCCTCTCCGTCAACGGTCCCGATGCCGCTGCCTTTAAGAATGTATATTATCTCACTGGTGCCGTCATGCAGGTGCTCTCCTATTGATGCTCCCGGTTCAAGTGATGCCGTAAAAATCTTGTTGGCATCATCGATATACATATGCGTGTTCATCTGCTTCATACCGCCAAAAAATTCAGGCAGTATCTGTTCTTTTATTTCGTCAAAATTTATAACCATAATGTTTCTCTCCCTCATAAGCTGTAATTATCCTTAATCTATCTTACTCCAGTCTAATATTCTAATCAAGACAAACCTGTTGACTGTAGTGCATCAAAGAAGAAAAAAGACCTATTAGTCAAGGCCTCGCAGTAATGTGAGGTCTTTTACGTTGTAAATTGTGTATCGAAATCAACTCATAGCGCCTTATCCTTTGGCAGAGGATTTTGTTCCGTATAATCTGAGACATACATATTGCACCGACCTGCAGAAGAAAGGAATTGACATAAGAACAGCACAATATCTGATGGGGCATTCAGATATTTCATTAACGGCAAATATCTATACTCATGCCGATAATTCGACTATCCTCGAGGCTGCAAGATTGATAAACGGTACAACAGGTACAACACTAGGTACAACACCTCAAACGACCTTAAACGACCTTTCATCGATATAATCTTACATTAACTGTAAATTCTCAAAAAATAATTAACGCCTGAAAACGTTTAAATTCCAGCGTTTTCAAGCGTTCTGCATATGGAGCTGATGAGGGGGCTTGAACCCCTGACCTGCGCGTTACGAATGCGCTGCTCTACCATCTGAGCTACATCAGCATACCCATATATATTATACTCTGTTTTTATCCGATATCAACTTAAATTTACTCAGTTTCGCCATTTTCAATTCTGGCGGCAAGATCCGAAAGATATTCCCACCTCTCCAGCTTTTCAAGAAGCTGCATATCAAGAGCATCCTTTTGCTCCGACAGAGCGGCAAGCTTTTCAAAGTCCGAAGAATATTCAAGTATTTCCTCTTCAATTCCTTTGATTTCACTTTCAATCCTCTCTATATCTTCCTCTATGGCTTCATATTCTCTCTGCTCCTTATATGAAAACTTAAGCTTTTTAGGCTTCTGATTTCTGCCGTCAGCTTTTTTGCTTACGCTCTCCTCCGCCTTATTTTTCCTGGCATTTGCCGCCTCTGCCTGCCGTCTTTCTCTGTCGTTGGCATAGCTGCTGTACCCGCCGATATAGTGCTTGATGTTTCCGTTCTCTTCAAAGCCGAAAGTCCTTATTGCAAGCCTGTCAAGAAAATACCTGTCATGAGATACTATGATAACTGCTCCCGGAAAATCGTCAAGATAATCCTCTAAAACCGTAAGCGTATCTATATCAAGGTCGTTGGTAGGCTCGTCGAAGATGAGCACATTGGGAGCCTGCATCAGTATGCTCAGAAGGTAAAGTCTGCGTTTTTCACCGCCCGAAAGTCTTCCTATCTGCACGCTGTGCATATGCGGGGGAAACAGAAATCTCTCAAGCATCTGAGATGCCGAAAGATAACCATCACCTGTCTTGACATTATCGGAGATTTCCTCTATATACTTTATAATTCTCTTTTCGGGGTCAAGCTGCGTGCTTTCCTGTGAGAAATAGCCGATTTTTACGGTTTCCCCGATTTCTATGCTGCCGCTGTCAGGCATCTCCTGCCCCATTATGAGGCGGAGCAGCGTTGTCTTGCCGCAGCCGTTTGGTCCTACAATACCTATGCGATCATTTCTGAGAACCATATATGAAAAATCTCTGATTAGCACTCTGTCCCCGTAGCCCTTGGTTATGTTTTTAAGCTCAATTATCTTCTTGCCAAGACGTGAACTTGATGTGCCGATTTCAAGATGCGGATCCTCTATCTCAAGCTTGCTTTCCTCAAGCTGCTTAAATCTCTCTATTCTGCCCCTGGCTTTAGTTGTCCTTGCGGGAGCCGACCACCTTATCCACCTTAATTCCTTTTTGTATATGGCAGCTCTTTTTCTCTCGCTGGCAAGAGCCATTTCCTGACGCTCCGCTTTCATCTGCAGATACTTGTCGTAATTGCCCTCGTATGTAATCAGCCTGCCGTTTTCAATTTCACAGATTTTATCTGTAACCCTCTCAAGAAAATACCTGTCGTGAGTTATCATAAACACAGCGCCTTTGTAGAGTATAAGCTGCTCCTCCAGCCACTCGATTATATCATTATCCATATGGTTTGTAGGCTCGTCAAGTATAAGCAGGTTGGAGTCCTTAACCATTACTGCGGCAAGCGCCACACGCTTTCTCTCACCGCCCGAAAGGTCTGCCATTTTTTTGTCATGATTATCCATTCCTGCCTTGTTGAGCATCGACCTGCACATATATTCAGGAATATCTGCGCCTGCATATTCCATAGCCTGCTCAATTACCGTAAGCTTCGGATCGTACTCAGGATTCTGCGCAAGATACGCTGTTTTAAGCTGGTTGTTGCGTGTAATCGTGCCGCCCTCAGCCTCGATTTCCCCGGCTATAATTTTAAGGAGCGTCGATTTGCCGCTCCCGTTAACTCCTACAAGTCCTGTTTTGTCATTTTCGTGTATACTTATATTAATATCGCGAAGAAGAGGTTTTTCTGTATAGCTCTTTGCGATATGCTCACCTGTAAGTAAAACCATTGTTTAGCCTATGCCTCCAAGTAATGTTCCAAGTACCAGCACCAGTAAGGTAAGTCCGCAGAACAGATATTTTCCCGCAGGATAAAACCATTTGCCCGCCGGCTTCTTCGCGCCGAGGCTCACCTGCTCGTTTACAAAATCTCTGCCGCATACCCAGAAGAACATAATACCTGCAATCAGTGCTCCTATCGGGCAGAAATATATGGACCATATATCCATCCAGCCTGATACAACGCCCTCTATACAAATTGCAACAATTGAACCTATTACGGCAATTACCGCAACTGCCTTTTTTCTTGAAATTCCGAATTTTGTCTGGATTGCCTCAACCGGAGTTTCAAAAAGATTTACAAGAGAAGTCAGTCCCGCAAATGTAACTGCAAGGAAGAATATTATCATTACAATACGTCCTCCCGGCATCTGTGAAAATACATTCGGCAGGAATATGAACATAAGTCCGGGACCTCCTGTTGTAAGCTCCTGTCCTGCTGTTGCCATTGCAGGAATAATTGTAAGTCCCGCAACCAGTGCTGCAATCGTATCCCACATCGCAACATTTCTGGCGCTGAATTTCACATCCACGTCCTTGCCAAGATATGAGCCGTAAACCAGAGTTCCCGAGCCTGCAAGGGATAATGAGAAAAACGCCTGTCCCAGTGCATAGACCCAAACCTTGCCGTCAAGAAGTATCGACCAGTCAGGGTGAGTCAGATATCTGTAGCCCTCCGATGCTCCCGGAAGTGTTGCTATGTAAATCGCAAGTCCTATAAACATAACGAAGAAAAGCGGCATCATTATCTTGTTTACTCTCTCTATTCCCGAAGCAATACCGAAAATCATTATGCCAAAAGTTATGGCAAGAGCCGCAATATGCCAGCCCACGCTTCCAAATGATGAAGCAGTCTGTCCGAAAGCAGCGCCGAAATCATCGACACTTGACATATTGATAGCCGAACCTGTAACTGAACCTATCAGGTATTTGATTATCCAGCCTACCACTACCGAATATCCTATTGCAAGGCAAAGGCTTGTTATAACGGGGATAAGCGAGAAAGCCTCTCCGAGCCTCCTGCCCTTTCCTGCTCTTTCCGTAGCCTTGCCGAAAGCTCCCATAGGACCTGCTCCCATGGCACGTCCAAAGGTCATCTCCTCAACAACGCCCGTAAAGCCTATGACTATTACACATATGAAATAGGGAATTAAAAACGCCGCGCCGCCAAGAGCCGAAAGCCTTGCCGGAAACAGCCATATATTTCCCATACCTACCGCAGAACCTATGCACGCAATTATAAAGCCGGTCCTGCTTTTAAATTTATCTCTCTCCATTTTCACTCTCCATATATTTTATTTTGCTTTGTAAAAGGCTTTGTATCCTCTGTATGCCATATATACATCTGCCTTTGATACCATTTCATAAGGGGCGTGCATTGATATTACCGCAACGCCGCAGTCGATTGTGTCTATGCCTCTGTTGGCTATAAACTGGGCAACTGTGCCGCCGCCGCCCTTGTCAACCTTACCCAGCTCTCCCATCTGCCAGATAACATTGTCATCATTAAAAATCTTTCTTATTCTGCCCACCATTTCAGCAGGTGCATCGGAAGTTCCCGACTTTCCTCTTGCGCCTGTATACTTTGTAAGCACGATGCCGCAGCCCAGCTTGGCCGAGTTGTTTACATCATATACATCTTTGTAGGTAGGGTCAAATGCCGCATCGACATCTGCCGACAGGCACATTGAATTATCTATAACATCATATACATTAACATCATTTGCCTCTGCCAGTCTTGCGAGGAAGTTTCTGAAAAAGTCGGCCTGCATACCTGTAACGCCCATTGAACCGATTTCTTCTTTGTCTGCCCATATGCACAGCGCTGTTTTTTCAGGCGCTTCTGTATCAAGCAGCGCTTTCATTGAAGTGTATGCGCATACCTTGTCGTCCTGTCCGTAAGCTGCAACAAGGCTCCTGTCAAATCCGGAGTCCCTTGCCTTTAATGCCGGTACCAGAGTAAGCTCCGCGCTCATCAGATCCTCTTCAGTTATATCGTACTTCTCATTGAGAAGCATAAGTATGTTCTCTTTGACAAGCTCTTTTTCCTCGCCCTCTGCAGGAATTGTACCTGCAAAAGCATTGAGCTCTTCACCCTTTATGCCCTCACGAAGCTTTCTGTCCATCTGGTCTGCCGCAAGATGCGGAAGCAGGTCACTTATATAAAATACGGGGTCCTCATCGCTGTCGCCTATGGTAACGTCAATCTTCTCTCCTGTGCCGTTTATTATCACGCCCGTAAGCATCAGCGGAATGGCTGTCCACTGATATTTTTTGACTCCGCCGTAATAATGAGTCTTCAAAAGACATATATCGCTGTCCTCATACAGCGGGTGCGGTTTAAGGTCAAGCCTTGGACTGTCAACGTGAGATACTATAATATTGATACCGTTTTCGATACCCTGTCTGCCTGCAATAAACGCCATTGTGACTTTGTTTCTGTAAATCACATAGTATTTACCGCCTGCCTTTAATTTCTCACCGTTGTATCTGGTAAAGCCTGCCGCCTCCAGTTTTTTCTGCGCCTGCTCAGCACACAGCCTCTCTGTCCTGCAGCTGTCAAGAAAGCTCTTGTATCCCTCGCAGAAACCGTTTATCTGCTCTTTGTCAGTTCCTTCTTTGTATACGTTTTTTGTCTTGTATCTAAGTTCCATATTTCCTCCGTATTTAAAATTTATCTTTTATCTTTTCAGATATTATATTCATAGTTTCATCAAGACCCGATACGGCCTCCCATTCATCGAGTATATGATACCTTACAACATCATATATCCAGCTTCTGTAATAGTCCAGCGCCTCGCCAAGCCCCATATCCTGTTTTTTGAGCTGCTCAATATCACCTCTTGCAAACTCTGCCGTAATACCGCATCGTTTCTTCTCGCTTTCACCGTCAATGGTATATACAGCTATATCAAGCTTTGTTGCAAATGGTGCATCAGGCACCAGTCTAACTTTCTGCATTGCCCTGCTCCTTTCTGTTAAGCACTCTGATGTGAATTCCCTCCATCACATCAAAGCATTTCTCATTAAGCTCGCTGTCAAAGGAGCCTGTGCACAGATAATCAACGATAACCGGCACATCAGGCAGCGCAGTCTTGGCAATAACCGCATTTGCAAGCACGCATATATTTGACACAAGACCGACAAGCTCTATGCTTTCATATTCTCTGCCTCTGAGATAATCAAACAGCTCCGCAGAACCAAAGGTATTCTTGGTAAAGCACATATCATCAGGCTCTATCAGTTCACCTATGCAACCGTAAAGCTGCCAGCCGTCACTTCCCTCAAGACAGTGCATTACAGGAAGATTGCGACCCTCCTCTGTAGTCATATACGCCTCGCCGTGTGTATCAAAGGTAAATACAATCTCATCTCCTCTGTTTCTGTAATCTGTTATTTTGTCTGCAATAGGCTTCTCAAATTTCTCAGCACCGTCAAAGCCTAGTGCTCCGTCTACAAAATCTTTCTGATAATCTACAACAATAAGCAGTTTTTTCATAATCACACCTCTAATCTATATATGTAAACCTTTTGACTGTGCCGCTTTCGGTACAAACGTCCTCGTCCCACATGGACAGCGGTCTGACCCAGACTTTCATATCACCGTAAAGCGCTCTGTAAACAGCCATAGGCTCTAATGTTTCCGAATGAACGGCAGTGCACAGAAGCTCGTACTCTCTGCCTTTATAATGTCTGTATTTGCCCGGTTTCATACACAAATCTCCTTTTGCACAGATACATTTATTATATACTGTGCCGGCATGTATTTCAAATATTCTTTGCACAAAGCCGCATAGAATATTGTCCTGACTGTATTTGTCCTGTATATATCAGACCTTATTCTTATTGCCTCACAGATATTATTGTGTTAAAATATACTGACTTGAAAAAATCTATAATATTTAGAGGTATGCATAATGAGTAACAGACTGAAAGTAAATATTTTTGCATTCGTTACAGTTCTTTTATGGGGTTCGGGATTTCCTTTTACACGAGTAATAGGAGATCAGATCTCATCATTTAATTTGGGGCTTATCCGCTGCGTGCTTGCTGCTGTAATACTGCTCATAATCGGAGCCTTCACCGGCATGCGCAAACCGTTTAACCTCAAAGACTGCGGCTGGTTCCTTGTTTCAGGCGCCACCGGGTTTTCAGTATATTTCATATTTTTTAATCTCGGACTTGAGACTCTGTCATCTTCTGAGGGCAGCATCATCTGCGCCACAGTTCCGATCATGACCTCAATTGCTGTCTACAGACTCTACAAAGAAAAAATAAACGGCATCGGCTGGATAACCATAGTGACAGCTTTCGCAGGTGTTGTGCTTCTGCTGTTCTGGAACAACATATTCGGCACAGGCAGCGAGGCTTTCTCAATAGACATAGGTATTCTGTGGATGTTCCTGTGCGCGCTGGTATTTGCGGCATACAACGTACTTAACCGCATGCTCACAGAGAAAGGCTATACTGCTATGGAAATAGCAACATGGAGCGCTGTGTTTGGCGCAATTGAAATGCTGGGCTTTCTTCCGGGCACAATTCACGAGGTTGCAGCTGCTACAGCAGGCGCAAATATGGCGGCGCTCTATCTCGGAGTATTCCCGAGTGCTCTTGCATACTATCTGTGGAGTAAATCCATTTCTCTTGCAGAGCGTACCAGTGAGGTCACAAACTATTTGTTTATCAACCCTCTGATTGCAACTGTAATAGCGCTGATACTGCTTCATGAGGTTCCCGATATGGGTACGTTTGTCGGAGGCATAGTGATAATTATAAGCGTTGTGGTTTTCAGTCTCAAAGGAAGCCCTGACAGCGATGCCGAGCTTTCGTCCGTATATGCCGACTCATACTCTCACATTCCTTCCGGCAAATAAAACAGCTGACAAAGGCTTTTCAGCAGGTACAGACACCTCTGAAAAGCCTTTAAATTTATTCTTTAATTGACCAGTCGATTTCCTCTATGCCGTTTGCTTTAAGAAATTCGTTGGTTTTTGAAAAATATTTACCGTCCCAGAAGCCCTTGTGCGCTCCCAGAGGGCTTGGATGAGCGCCCTCCAGCACAAGATGCGCGGGATTTGTTATCATTTTTTTCTTTGCTCTCGCATTGTTTCCCCACAGTATGAAAACCATAGGTTTTTCTCTTTCGTTGAGAAGCTCTATCACATGGTCTGTGAAAATCTCCCAGCCTCTGCCTGCATGCGACATAGGCTGACCCTCTCTTACGGTCAGAGTTGCATTGAGAAGCATCACTCCGTTTTCCGCCCAGTCGGTAAGACAGCCGTGTGACGGCGGCTTAATGCCTGTGTCGTTTTCCAGCTCCTTGTATATATTCACAAGTGATGGCGGTATTCTGACTCCCTTTTTAACCGAAAAGCAAAGACCATGAGCCTGGCCCGGCTGATGATAAGGGTCCTGTCCCAGTATAACCGCCTTTACGTCACTGTATGACGTATATTTAAGAGCATTGAATATATCATACATATTAGGATATATTCTTCTGGATTTATATTCGCTTATCAGAAACTGCCTCAGCTTCTGATAATACTCCTTGTCAAACTCTCCGTCTAATATTTTGTCCCATTCATTACCTATATTAACCATAATATTTCCCCCGGTACATTCTATATATTCTTCCTGTCTGAATTTAAAGTATACTACAAATCATATGGCTTTTCCATAGATATAATGTATAATAGATAGTGCGGGAGGTGATTTTAATTTGATATACATATCCGAAAACGCAGGAGAGCCACTTAAAGAATACCTTAATACATTAGACGAGGTTCATATCGTGCGCGCAACAGAGCTTGTTTATCCTCAGATTGCCTCACACGCCGACATATATATGTGCAGACTGGGTGATGAGGTAATTCACGCAGAGCCGCATGAAATCGGCTGCAGCTATCCCGGCGACATAGCATTTAACGCCGCCTGCACCGGCAGATATTTCATACACAACACAGCGCATACCGCAAAGCGCCTGCTGGATGCCGCAAGGGCAAAGGGAATGCACATAATTGACGTGAAGCAGGGATATACCAAATGCAATACGGCAGTAATAGATGAAACCTCTGTAATCACATCGGATAAGGGCATCTGCAAGGCTGCCTCACCGCATCTTGATGTGCTGCTCATAAGACCCGGATACATAATACTGAAGGGCTTTGACTACGGCTTCATCGGAGGCACCTGCGGACGCATCGGAGATGAGATAATATTCAACGGCGATATATCCGCCCACCCCGATTATGACGCGATACAGGCCTTTATCAAAAACAGAGGTCTTGATATAAAATACTTTGATTATCCACTGGAGGACATAGGCTCAATCATATGAAAAAACACGCAATAATACCCATCTTCATAAGTCATCGCGGCTGTCCCAACGACTGTGTTTTCTGCAATCAGAAAAAAATAACAGCAAGACAGGGCGATGTCACAGAGGAGGATGTAAGAAATACAATTAAAACATATCTTTCAACACTGAATGATATGAATATGAAAACAATAGAGCTGTCATTTTTCGGAGGCAGCTTCACAGGCATACCCATTGAGGAGCAAAGCAGATTTCTTGCCATAGCATACGAATACAAGCAGCGCGGCATAATAGACAAAATACATATGTCCACAAGGCCCGACTATATAGACAGAGAAATACTCGATAATCTCAGGAAATATTCCGTAGATGTCATAGAGCTTGGAGTCCAGTCCTTTGACGACGCCGTACTTGAGAAATCAAACAGAGGACACAGTGCTGCCGCCGTATACGATGCCTGCCGGCTTATTAAGGAATACGGCTTCACACTGGGCATCCAGCTTATGATAGGACTTCCCGGCGACAGCCTTGAAAGCTGCATATATTCTGCTCGCGAAACAGTAAAAATAGCCCCTGAAATAGCAAGGCTTTATCCGACAATAATAATCGAGGATACGGAGCTTCTTGAAATGTACCGTCGGGGAGAATACTCGCCTCTTACACTTGATGAGGCTGTGGCTGTAACAAAGGAAATGTACAGAATTCTCGATGCTGCGGGAATAAATATAATAAGGGTGGGGCTCAAATCAACAGACATAATAAATGAAGACGGCGCCATTACGGGAGGCACCTATCACCCTGCGTTCAGGCAGCTTGTCGAAAGCTCCATTGCGCGAGAGGAAATAGAAAAACAGCTTACAGACTTTGAGGGAAACCTAGCTGTTCTGTGCAATCCTCAAAACATATCAAACGCCGCAGGGCACAGCGGCTCCAACAGAAAATACTTTGCAGACAAATATCCAAAGCTTCATATATCATTTAAGGCAGAAGAAACCCTTGATAGAAACAAATATATTGTGATAAAATGTTAAGATAAATTCATAAGGAGAAAACAAATGAAAGCAGTTGTAACAGTAATAGGAAAAGACATGGTAGGTATTCTTGCCAAGGTTGCAGGAACCTGCGCAAAAGCAAACGCAAACGTGCTTGAGGTTACCCAGTCGGTTCTTCACGAGTACTTTGCAATGGTAATGCTAATAGATATAGCATGTATGTCATGTGAAATAGACACACTCAAAAAAAATATTATGGAAGAGGTTCCTGATATGCAGATACATGTGATGCACGAGGACATCTTCAATTCAATGCACAGAATTTAGGGGGACCGCTATGCTTAATATGACAGACATTATGGAAACCATAACTATGATACAGGAGGAGAACCTCGACATCAGAACTATAACTATGGGTATCTCACTTCTGGACTGCTGTGATTCCGACATAGATAAATCCTGTGAAAAGGTCTACAACAAAATATACAGACTTGCAAAGGATCTTGTCAGCACAGGAGAGGCTATCGAGAAAAAATACGATATTCCTATCGTAAACAAGAGAATATCGGTAACGCCAATAGCAATGCTTGTCGCAGCTTCCGGCGGAGATCCCGTTAAATATGCGAAAACACTTGACCGTGTTGCCAAGGATATAGGCGTAAACTTTATCGGAGGATATTCGGCGCTTGTTCAGAAAGGATTTTCAGCAGGCGACAGAGAACTGATAGAATCAATACCGAGAGCACTTGCCGAAACAGACTTCGTATGTTCCTCCGTCAATGTAGGCTCAACCAAAACCGGCATCAATATGGACGCCGTAAAAATGATGGGAGAGACAGTCAGAAAATCAGCAGAGCTTACAAAGGACAATCAGTGCATAGGCGCTGCCAAGCTTGTGGTATTCTGCAACGCACCTGAGGATAATCCGTTTATGGCGGGAGCATTCCATGGTGTGGGAGAGCCCGACTGCGTTCTTAATGTAGGCGTTTCAGGTCCAGGAGTTGTAAGAGCGGCTCTTGCCAAAATGCCAAAGGATGCACCGTTAAACGAGGTTGCGGACAAAATCAAAAAAACAGCATTTAAAATCACAAGAATGGGTCAGCTTGTGGGCGCTGAAGCATCCATGGCTCTCGGCGTGCCTTTCGGAATTATAGACCTGTCGCTTGCACCGACTCCTGCAATAGGAGATTCAGTTGCATATATACTTGAGGAAATCGGACTTGAGCAGTGCGGAGCCTGCGGCACTACCGCTGCCCTTGCAATGCTCAACGATGCAGTCAAAAAAGGCGGCGTTATGGCCTCTTCAAATGTAGGCGGACTTTCAGGAGCATTCATTCCTGTAACGGAGGATGCCGGTATGATAGCAGCAGCAAGAGATAAGACCCTTACAATAGAAAAGCTTGAAGCTATGACTGCTGTATGCTCTGTAGGTCTTGATATGATAGTAATACCGGGAGACACACCGTCTGAAACAGTATCCGCAATTATAGCAGATGAGGCCGCAATAGGTATGGTGAACTCAAAGACCACCGCTGTCAGAGTAATACCGGCAATCGGTCTTAACGAGGGTGATGAACTTGATTTCGGAGGACTTCTCGGCAGAGGCCCGGTTATGAATGTCAACAAAAAATCGCCTGCCGTTATGATTAACAGAGGCGGTCGTATTCCTGCTCCTATGCAGGCTCTCAAAAATTAAACCATCTTCTAAAGGGGAATACATCTTGTCTGTACTCCCCTTTTATATTCTGTTATTTATTCAGTTTCAGCCATTCTTCCTTAGTTATATATGAGAAATGCACCGTCCTTATATCTCCCATCAGTTCGCATGGCCTGTCCTTTTCGGTATGATGATATGTAAAGCCGCATTTTCTCTGACAGCGCTCTGATTTTTCATTGCCGTCATAATATCCGCACCACAGCGCGGTGCAGTTCAAATCCTCAAATGCGTGCTTCTGGAGCCGCCTTACCGCCTCGGGTATATATCCTTTGCCCCAGAACGGCACACCTATCCAGTACCCTATTTCCATTTCATCTGACCCGACACTCACATTTGATATTTCAGGCGCTATAAGGCCAACGCTTCCTATTGCACGATTATCCTCTTTAAGACATACTGCATAGGTTTCAGGCGCTGACAAAACCCTCCTTATAACCTCGAGGCTGTCGGAAACGCTGATATGGGCAGGCCAGCCTGCAACAGGCCCTACAGCCGGATCCTTTGCATATTCGTACAGGCTCTCCGCATCAGTTTCCTCCCACGGTCTTAATATCAGTCTTTCTGTTTTTAATTCCATATTGTCCTCCCTGTATATCACAGTAATGAGCTTACCCAGTTATACAGCGGCATCAGCGCTATAGGCATAAATATAGCAGGTATATAGTTCATAACCTTGAGCTTTGTAATTCCCAGCAGATTAAGCCCCAGCGCGAATATGAGCAGACCTCCTGCGCTTGTCATTTCGGCTATTATCGCATCTGACAGCAGCGGTGAAAGAAACCCCGCGCACACAACTATAAGGCCCTGAAAAACGAAAACAAAGCCTGCTGAAAACATTACACCTATTCCAAGGCTTGCCGCAAAGACAATCGAAGATATAAAGTCAAGAGTTGATTTTGTAAACAGCATTTCATTGTCACCTGTAAGTCCTGCCTGAAGCGAGCCAACAACTGTAAGCGCACCTATACAAAACAGCAGGCTTGAGGTCACAAATCCCTCTGCAACAGATACCTTTTCGCCCTCCTTCGAAAATCTTTTTTCCAGCCTTTCTGCAAAGCTGTTTAATCTCCTGTCCAGATCAAGCGCCGCGCCTATAATTACTCCCAACACAATTGAAACAATAAGCACAAGGGTCTGCGAGCCCTCAAAGGCGCTGCTCATTCCTATATAAATTGTGCACAGGCCTATTCCTTTCATTATCAGGTCTGTCCATTTTTCCGGTATTCCTTTTTTAAGCAGCAGGCCCATTCCCGAACCTATAAGTACTGCCACTGTATTTACAATTACACCTATCATATATATTACCTTTCTCCTTTAAAACAGCATATATAGTATCACTGTCAGTATAACTTCACAGTCGCTTTCTCTAAAAAGCTGTAATTTCAACATGCGAATCAAATCATCGCTACTATATATTGTATAAGCAAATTCTCATTCAAAAATCACAAACAAGTATATTACATATATTGTTTTTATGCATAATATAAATGATTTCTGTCAAATTCGCCAATGTGTTTTCCACAATTCAAAAATCCCTTATTTTCAACAGTTGATGTACTTTCCCACAGTTTTCCCGAAATTGTATACAATTTTATCCCATATGTCCTGTGTATATCATGATTGTCTGCATCACTTAAAATCCCAATCTTTTCTCCATTCATAATTTGTGTCAAGTATAAGTTTTCCACAGATTTTCATAAAATTATTTTATTCATAAAAAATATTCACAGTTTCAACAAAAGTATAAATTGCAAGCTTTTTCGACATATTTTGCAATCTTACATGCATAATTATTCATTCACTGTGTCAAGACTTCCTTCCAGCTCCAGAAGCTTTCTTTTCATATCAATCCCGTCACCGTATCCGCCTATAGATCCATCGGCAGCAATAACTCTGTGACAGGGAATAACAATAACTATAGGGTTCCTGTTATTTGCTCCGCCGACTGCGCGAAAGCCTTTTGGACATCCTGCCGCTTCGGCAACCTCCTTGTAGCTTCTAAGCTGACCGTACGGAATATCACAAAGCGCCTTCCAAACTTTTTTCTGAAATTCGGTTCCATCAGGAGCAATAGGAAGTTCAAATGACTTTCTTTCGCCTGCAAAGTATTCGGCAAGCTGTTTTTTTGCTATATGTCCAAGTCTGCTTTCTATCGCATTGAGGCAGCAGCCGCAGGCGTTATGCGCAAAGGTTATTTCTTTAATATTAACACCGTCATCTGCAATTTTAAGAACAGCGCCTACGGGCGATTTATAGAAACATATATTATTCACAAAAGCTTTCCTCCAACATAAATGTACATATATTTATAATTTAAACTATACTTTTTAATATAATTATGTTATACTTTTTAGGTACGCATGGAGATGTACCGAAGTGGTCATAACGGGGCTGACTCGAAATCAGTTAGTCGGTTTAATTCCGGCACGTGGGTTCGAATCCCACCATCTCCGCCACATACTCAGACAGCTTTACGGCTGTCTGTTTTTTATATACACCTACTCTATATCACAAATACATTTTCCTCTCTGTAAACTGATTTTAAGACCTCTCAAAAGGTATATTATCATCAGACATATATATGTCACCGCTGCTGTCAACTATCACAGCCTCAACTCCATCAATGCTTTGTATAAGCTTTATTGCTTTTGCTTTTCCCAGCGCCAGACAGGAGGTGCTGAGTCCGTCTCCGTCAACAGAATGTCCCTTATCCGCAATTATTGTCGCAGATACAATATCTGTATCCACAGGATAGCCTGTATCAGTATCAAGAATATGATGATATCGTTTGCCCTCTGCTTCAAAATATCTCTCATAGGTTCCCGATGTAACAACAGTTTTATTGCTGCATTTTAAAATTCCGAGGAGCTCTCCTGTTTTGGAATCAGGATCCTTGATACCCACAGAGAAGTCGCTCTGTTTATCTCCTGTAAGCTTTGCTGCCTTGCCGCCTATTGCCACAATGTTTCCTCCAAGGTCTACTATTGCGCTTGTAACTCCGTTTTCCTCCAGATATGCTGTCAGCTTATCAGCAATGTATCCCTTGGCTATACCACCCAGATCAATCTCCATATCTGGATCTTTCAATGTAACTGTATTCCCGTTAACCACTATATCCTTGTAATTTACATGTGCCACAGCAGCTTCCAGCTTGCTTTTATCAGGTATTCTGCCGGCATCAGCATTGTCTCTGTCTTCTTCTGAACGAAAATCCCATAAATCAGTTACTCTGCCTATGGTAATATCAAATGTTCCCCCAGATAAATCACCATATTCTATGCCTTTCTTCAGGACTTCTATTGTATCATCACTAACTTCTACAGGCTCTCCATCCGAATTATTAATCCTCGCAATGTCGCTCGAGTCTATAGTCTTGCTAAGAGTATTCTCATATTCTGTACACAGCTTAAATGCATCGGTTATGAGCTGCAGGATTTGTTTTTCCTGTTCTTTTTTATCTCCGTAATCAAAATACTGATTTGTCTCATCTATACCGTAAACGGTAACGGAACAAACTGTATCGAGGAAAAATCCCGTCTTTGATATGCCCGAATTGTTACTGCCGCAGCCTGCAAAGGTTACAGCTGCAACGGCTATAAGTAATATTAAAAGTCTTTTAATTTTCATAGTCTGTCTCTTTCTTTAGTATTACAGCAATTCTTCAAATGCCGCATATATATAATACCACAAAACAAAGTTTTACTGTACTAAAAAAGCAGACCATCTGGTCTGCTTTTTACAAAACCGGCAACGTCCTACTTTCCCAGGCGGTCGCCCGCCAAGTATCATCAGCGCTAAGGAGCTTAACTGCTGTGTTCGAGATGGGAACAGGTGTACCCTCCCCGCTATTGTCACCGGATTTATCCCTTGAAAACTACTCTAGCCTACATGTGCTCTTTCTCCAGAAACCACTGGTCAAGCTTTCGACCTATTAGTATCGGTCAGCTTAATACATTACTGCACTTACACCTCCGACCTATCAACGTGGTAGTCTTCCACGGGTCTTACCATTACTGGAGGAGATCCTGTCTTGTGGGGGGCTTCGCACTTAGATGCTTTCAGCGCTTATCCCGTCCATACGTGGCTACCCAGCTATGCCCTTGGCAGAACAACTGGTGCACCAGAGGTACGTCCATCCCGGTCCTCTCGTACTAGGAACAGCTCCACTCAGATCTCCAACGCCCACAGCGGATAGGGACCGAACTGTCTCACGACGTTCTGAACCCAGC
>URGK01000014.1 GCA_900547295.1 uncultured Eubacteriales bacterium | reverse complement strand
GGCAGAGAGTAGGCAGTAACATACAAATCCCTGAAAGGTTCACTGTACTCTGTAATATTCATCTGTATCGCAATCTCTGTTGCATATACCATAAGCGGGTCGTCGTTTTCGGCCATCTCAAACTGGCTGCCAAACATACTTTCTACCAGTGCCAGCAGTACGGCTTCTTTGTTTTCAAAAGCTCTGAAAAAAGAACTGCCTGTCATTCCCGCTTTTTTGGCAATCTCAGCAGTAGTTGTATGGCTGTATCCTTTTTCGAGGAACAATGTTGCCGCCGATCCCATCATTTTTTTCATTGTAAGTATACCGCTTGGCTGTTTACCGATTTTCGCCATAACTCCACCTCTTTCGTTTTCTATTGCAATATATTATACTCCCATTTTGCACCTTATACAAGTAAGCTGTAAAGAAAACACTTTTTCATGCCAAAACAAATAAATACAACAGCTTGTACACATTTCTGTACTGTTTTTCTGTATTATATCCACTTTTTGCCCTATGAACAAATATGACGCACCCATTACGGAATGCGCCTTACCTGTTAAAAATATTATCATTATCGTGTCTGGCTTTACTTTCTGATAGCTGACGCATTCGACTGTTTCAGCGCAGTCTTTTATATTTCCTATACATTTGCCCTGTTTTATACAGTCCCCAAATGCCTTTATCTTCTTGTATTATTTACGAAAAAATGGTAAACTCTAAGCTGTAAGGAGGTGTTGCAGATATGAAGATTGCAATTAACGGATTTGGACGAATCGGAAGACTTGCATTCAGGCAGGTTTTCGATGACAACGGCATAGAGATTGCCGCAATAAACGATCTTACAAGCCCTGAGATGCTGGCATATCTTTTGAAATATGACTCAGTGCAGGGACAGTTTAAAAACCACGAGGTAACAAGCGATGATACGGCTATAATTGTAGACGGTGTCAGAGTGCCTGTATACAGCGAGGCCGACGCCTCAAAGCTGCCTTGGGGAGAGCTTGGTATTGACATAGTGCTGGAATGCACAGGGTTCTTCACTTCAAAGGCAAAATCACAGGCACATATAGATGCAGGCGCCAAAAAGGTTCTCATCTCGGCTCCCGCCGGCGATGACCTGCCTACTATCGTTTACGGCGTAAATCACGACAAGCTTACTAAGGAGGACAATATCGTTTCGGGAGCCTCCTGCACAACAAACTGCCTTGCACCTATGGCAAAAGCTCTTAACGACTACAGAGAAGTAAGAACAGGGTTTATGACAACCATACACGCATATACAGGCGACCAGAAGATACTCGACAGCCCGCACAAAAAAGGCAACAAGAGACGTGCCAGAGCAGGCGCTGTAAACATAGTACCAAACAGCACAGGCGCAGCAAAAGCAATAGGTCTTGTAATACCTGAGCTTGACGGCAAGCTCATAGGCTCCGCTCAGAGAGTACCTGTGCCATCGGGCTCAATCACAATTCTTGATGCAACTCTCAAAGATGAAACAGAAACAGTAACTGTTGAGGGCATCAATGAAATTATGAGAAAGGAAGCAAACGAGTCTTTCGGATATACAGAAGAAGAAATCGTATCCAGCGATATCATCGGTATGAGCTACGGCTCACTGTTTGATGCAACTCAGACTCTGGCTCAGAGATGCGGAACCAAAATCTATGAGGTAAGAGTTGTTGCGTGGTACGATAACGAAGCAAGCTATACAAGCCAGCTTGTAAGAACACTTAAACATATGGGAACATTATTATAGGAGGTGCATTATGGCAATTTTAGACAAGATAACTACTGTAGCAGGTAAAGCCGTAGACAAGGGCAATGACGTTATAGAAATCACCAAGCTTAAATCAAAGATTTCATCAGCCGAAAAGGATATTGTATCACTCAAGTGTGATATCGCTGAATTTTATCTCAAACAGAGGGAAGCAGGCGAAACAATAGATGCAGGCATCGCTCCTGTAATGGCACAGATTGATGAAAAACTTGAAGAAATCAAATCTTTAAAAGAACAGATTGAAGATATAAAGGGTTAGCTTACAGACAGGAGATGCGCTTGCATCTCCTGTATTGCATTAGCTGAAACTGAAATAGTGTAATTTTAGTGTAAAAATAGTGTAATTTTTTTAAGAAAACAAGTTACAGCAAGGAGGAAATTATGCCGTTTATACTCTTATTTCTGCTGCTTCTGGCAGGCACAGCCGCATATATGTATTTCAGCAGAAACCAAGGTCGCTACACACACAAAAAAGAAAAACCGGCAGATCCTAAAAAGGTTATTTACCTGCCCGGTGATATACAGTCAGATAATACAGATACCGACTGCAAGGAGCCTTAAAAGCTCCTTATTTTTTCCTCAATACTATCTTTATGAAATTAAGGTGTCTGCCTCCGCCGGCGTTCATTGCAGCTCTGTCGTTAACAGCATACTCGTTTTCCTGCACAAGCCAGTCAGCCCACACCTCTTCATTACTCTCCATCTCACTTACCTCTATTACCTCCGCCTGCCCGGAAGCGCTGACAATATCCGTCCAGTAGGAGATATCCTGCATATACTCAAGCTGCTCCGGACTCCACGAAAGCAGCAGCTCCTGCGGCAGATTGTCATGGCAATTCTTTTTCATTCCCGGCACCGCTATATATACATAGCCGCCCTGCTTCACAAATGGGAGCAGCCTGCTGTCAAGGTACTCCCTGTCCCTGCCGAAATAGTTGTATGAGTCAACACATATAACGGCATCAAAGAAGCTCTTTTCAAAGGGCAGATCTGCGGCATCTGCCTTAACCGGTATTATCTCTGCCTCGGACAGTCCCTGCGACTCAAAAAACTCTCTGTTCTCGCAGGGGTCGCTCCAGAGATCAGCAGCATACACCTTAAATCCGTACTCTGCCGCAATAAACACACTTGTAAGCCCCTGTCCGCTGCCGAGATCGCAAACAACGCTGCCCTTAGGAATTTTACAGTCTGAAATCAGTTCCTCTGTCAGCTTGACAGGATTGGGACCCATTATCTTTGACATAAATTCATCGGTCTGATATTTCCCGCTCTTTATATATTTCATAGCTATCGCCTCCTGTTTATCTTCGCTATTTCTTTGAATTTCTTTTCTTTTTGCGCAAGGTAGCTGTCTGTATCCTGCGAATAGGCGTTTTCGCTCTCAAGTTTCAGATATGCTTCCCACCTCTCCTTTGAAAGCTCTCCCGAAGCTATCGCTGATTTTATGGTGCAGCCGGGCTCGTTTGTATGAGAGCAGTCCGAAAATCTGCATTGCCCCATAAGCTCCCGTATATCCGAAAAGGTTTTTTCAATACCCTTCGCCTGATGCCACATGCCAAGTTCTCTCATTCCCGGAGTATCTATAAGCATGGCACCCTGCGGCAGCCTCACCAGCTGTCTTGAGGTTGTGGTATGTCTGCC
Organism: uncultured Eubacteriales bacterium; assembly: GCA_900547295.1. Classification (GTDB taxonomy): domain Bacteria; phylum Bacillota; class Clostridia; order Peptostreptococcales; family Anaerovoracaceae; genus UMGS973. Next base: position 35,940 of record URGK01000014.1, on the reverse strand, counting down.
CCTGTCGTTTTTATCAATTCCTGCCGTATCAAATCTATCCTCTCCCAGCAGGAGATTTATGAGAGTGGATTTGCCTGTGCCGGAAGATCCTGCAAAGGCTATGGTTTTGCCCTTTTGAAGATATTTATCAAGCCCTGCCGTATCATAATTAAAGGCAGAAGTTAAAACCGTCTCTGTTCCCGGCAACGCCCTTTCAATTTCAGTCAGCTTCTCCGAAGCATTACTGCACAGATCCTCTTTTGTCAGAACTGTCACAGGGAAAGCTCCGCTGTCCCATACCGCCGCTGTATATCTTTCAAGTCTTCGTATATTGAAATCCCCATTTAACGACGTGCATATAAATACCGTGTCGACATTGGCGGCAATGATCTGTCCCTCGCAGGCAGAGCCTGCAGCTCTCCTTACAAACGTGCTTTTCCTCGGCAGTATACTGTGAATAACCGCTCTGCCCTCCCCGCCGGGCAGCGAAAGCATCACAAAATCCCCTGCAGCGGGAAATGACACTGCATTATCTGCCGTATATCTGAGCCTGCCTGAAATCTCCGCGCTAAGCTCTCCACGGTCGCACACAACCGTATACAGTCCCCTCTCCTGTGATATAACTCTGGCGGGAATATATTCGGGATACTGATTTTCGTATACTCTAAACCTGTCTGTATATCCGTAATCCGCAAGACTCATAAGAGCTTCCTTTCAAAATCCTCTATATGTCTCTCCAGCAGCTTCAAAGCCTCATTACTGTTCTCAAGCTCCATCAGAAAATACATGGGAGCATAATATTTAACGGCAAGAAGCTCTGCATTCTCTCCCGGCAGGGCAAAAGAAAGCACATCCCTTACATATTCCAGCGGACCGCTTCCAAGGTACATATTATACAGTCTTTCAATTCCCTCATCGTTATATCTTTCAAGCAGAAGTATGCGCCGGAATGCCGCGGCAAATTCATCCTGAGTCCAGTATATGAACTGGGCTCTGGTAAACTCTCCGAGCTGCTCCACTGTCACACTGTCATAGCCTGCTTCGCTGTCGGAAAGTCTGTTTTCGGGCATCTCAAATTCTCTGGCTCTGCGCAGGTCCTCCGTCTCCATATGCGCTATAATATGGTCAAATATATCTCTCTTGCTCTTGTAATGTCTGTACAGCGCGCCCTTGCTAATCCCCAGCTCTCCTGCAATATCGCTTACTGACACAGCCTCATATCCTCTGCAGGAAAACATATCCAGCGCAGTCTGCATTATTCTTTCTTTGGTGTCTGTCATAGTCAATCTCCCTCCATCAGACATTGTAGTAAACGTTCGTTTACTTGTCAAGAAAAAAATCAGCGTGCCCCGATTGACAAGGCACGCCGTAACTGTCTGCATTATTCTATTTTGCGTATTCTTTCATAAGCTTTATTGCTTTTTCAAGTCCCGCTTTTTCTTCTTCATATGTGTTTGCAAGATATTTTTCCTGAGTTTTCTTCAGTTCCTTGAGCTTGGCTATTTCTGCCGAAACATCCGCACCCTTTGTATCGTATTTATCACCGAGACTAATTATAACGTCGCCTATGTCACAGTGTCTGTACTTAATAAGCCCGTCTCCCCATGTGCCCTTTCTGTTGTCAAACAGCTGGTTCTCCATATACTCGCATGTTTCCTTATCAAAGTTCATATAGTACCATGCCCAGTCAACGCTGCCCAGATATTCGTCATAGGCCTCCTGAATTCTGCCTTCCTCAAGAGCCGCTATGCCTGCTTCAAGATTTGCCACATTATCCTGGTACAGCTCGTGTCTGATTATATTCTCCGGCTCGAAATTAAGTCCCACAAGAGCATCCTGAAGAATCTTGAATATTTCCTGAGTCTTTTTGTTAAGCTCTACCGCTGCCGCCTTGTCGCCGGACTCCTCAACCTCAGCCATCTTTGCCTCTAAAGCCGCCGCTGCGTCCTTTGCCTCTGCAATTACTGCTTCAAAGTCTGCTCCTTCTGCAAGACTTTCTTCAAAGCTGCTGATCCTGTCAGTAAAGCACAAAGGTCTTACAGCCTTTGCATCAAGGTCTATTACCAGCTTGCCGTAGGTCTTGATTATATCGTTGAAGCCCTCTTCATTAAGAGGCTGCGCTTCTGTGCTGTCATAGGTTGAATGATATCCCTTATCGAAATATACTGTGCCGTCACCGTTTTCTGCCACTATTGACGGAATTCCCATAAGCGTCCAGTAAAAATCCTCTGTTCCTGTGCTGTTGCCGTAATAGCTCCAGTCATACGGAGACTCCTCGTTAAGTCCTCCGATGCTCTCCTTGATGAAGCCTACAAGCTCTGTCGAGCTTCCGGTACCTGCGCAGGTTTCGCCCTCAACGGTATATCCGCCGTCATTGTTTACTATTGCAAACGCGCCGTCCACCCAGTCAGGATGAACATTTACAATTTCCTCATAAGCGCCTGCCGACCAGTCGTACTCGCTGCCGGAAACGCCCCATTCCTCTGCGCCGTGCATACAGAAGCGTATTGTTTTGTCAGGAGTGTATTCGCTGTCCACAAGAGCCTTTGCTATAGCCATTGAAACCGCCACGCCCTGTGCATCGTCATAGGTTGAATGGAAATATCCGTCCATATGTGAGAATACGAATACTGTTTCTTCTGTGGTTCCCGGAATTTCACCCCACAGATTGTGTGAAGTCACGTCCTCTGTAACCTTTGAGTCGGCATTAAGGGTTACTGTTATCGAATCCTTTCCTGATGCCTTGATTGCATCCTGCAGAGCCTTGCAGCCGTCCTCGCTTATAGCCAGCGCCGGCGCATCTGCAGGTCCGCATACGTCCTGAACGCCTACTCTGTCATTGCCTTCTTCGGCATATACAGACATAGCTATAACGGCTCTGGCGCCTTTAACCTTTGCCTGATATGCAGGATAGTTTATCCACCAGTTTTCGTTCTGGTCAACATCAAGCAGCACCAGCTTGCCTTTGACATCAAGTCCCTCATAGTCCGCCTCTGTGCCCTCGTTTACATAAACCAGCTCTATCTCCTCATTGTCTGCCTGCAGGGTTGTCTGATAGCCGCCCAGGTCTATCTTCTGTTCCTTGCCGTCAGCATTTTTGAAGGTGATATTTGCGCCATTAAATACCCAGCCGTCAACTGTGATATCATCCACAGTTATATTCTGAAGTCCGATGTCCTCCATAACGCCTTTGAGGTATTCCATGGTCTGCTTCTCCGCAGGCGAACCCGCCGAGCGCATACCCATTACAGGATCGTCTCCGAATTCGCTTACGCTCATCATTACTTCCTTTGCAAAATCCATATCTATGGCTGCATTGAATTTATCAAAATTCTCTCCGTAATCTGAGCCGCCTCCGCAGGAAGAAAGCCCCAGTACAAGTACAGCAGACAATGCTGCAATTCCTATTTTCTTAAACATAATCCTCTCCTTTGCCTTACAAGTTTAGTTCTTGCTGAATATTATATCAATTCAGAAAACTCCAATCAATCCATTAACCTGCTGCCTTTTCTTACTAACTTGCTGAAAAAAGCCGCCCTGTCGAAAGGACAGAGCAGCTGTAATTTTTCGTTCATATTTTCGGGTTATTTTTTCTCATAAAGCATATCCATAATGTATGCCGGGAAGAATTTTCTGAGGGTTTCCTCTGATGCAGGCTCAGTGCAGAGGCTTACTATTATGAATACCGGGAAGTTTATCATAAGTCCCCATATGCCTGCGTGTATGTTGCATGGGTTAGACCATACGAAATTGCACAGCGCAACAACAATGACTCCCGCCACAAGTCCTGCAATAGCTCCCGCTTTAGTTGCCCTCGGCCAGCAGAATACTCCCAGCATACAAGGGAAAAGCTGTCCGATAAAGCCGTATGCCACCAGCAGAATATATACAAGCTCTGCCGGATTTGTAAGCGCCAGCGGATAAGCCACCAGAAATACTATCACAAGAAAAACCTTTCTCTGAATTTTTCCCTCTTTTTCGGCAGGGATATTCCTTGCCGGAGCAATAACATCGTGTGTGAATGTAAATGCCGGCGTATGAAGCTGCGGCTCTGCGGAGCTTTGTGCCGCTGCAAGTATGCCTGCTCCCAGAAGTCCCACCATCCACCACGGCAGGTTCTGCATGCAGAAGGAAAGCGCCACCTTGTCTGTATCTCCGTCGTAGCCCTCAAATGCAAACACGCATATAAAGCCGACTATAAGCATCGGGATCATTACAAGGTAAAACAGCGATACATAGGTGTACTGTTTTCTTACTGTATCCTCGTCTTTGCCTCCGGCAGCCCATACCCAGAACTGCGGCCAGAAAGAAAACACCGAAATTATAATCGAGGTTGTCCAGAAAAGCGGAGGAAAATCTCCGGTTGCTCCCGGCAGAGTCATATGCTCAGGGCTTACCTCCATAAGTCTCTTAAAAGCCTCGCTTACACTGAAAGAGCCAAGCACTGTATAAAGCACAAACAGGCATACTGTAATTGAGAGTATCAGCATAAGCACTCCCTGCATTACATTTGTCCAGCCTATAGCCCGAAGACCGCTGTTATATACATAAAACGCTATGGCGCATAAAATTATAAGCTCGCCAAGCCACATGGGAATTGTGCCGTTGCTCATTACATTTAAAATATGTCCTGACCCTATTATCTGCACCAGCGAATTGCCAAGCACTGCAAGAGCTCCTACTATGCCGCAGAGCATACGAAGGCCCTTTGACTCAAATCTGGCTCCTATGCCCTCTGCCTGGGTCCTGTAGCCGTATTTGCCGGCAACCCTGTTTACTCTCGGTGAAATAAGGTATGACGAATAGGTTATAAAGCCAAGGTACACCACAACATAAAGAGCTGCAACGCCTTTGGAATATGCCCAGCCCGGCGCGCCTAAAAATGTATATGCGCTTACATTTCCCGCGCCGGTCAGAAATACCATAACTATAAGGCCCATTGTGTTGCCCGATGACGACCAGTTTTCGACCTTGCTCATATCCAGCCTGCCTTTGGCCGAAAAGCCCAGTATGCAGGCCACAAGTGTGTAGCACAGAGTTATGACAAGAGGTCCCCACGTCTGAAGCATCTAGTGCACCTCCCATCTGTAAGCGATATTGATAACGATTACAGTAACGATAAGACTTATTATCGACACTGTAAAAAGCACCGGCATACCAAGCAGCATACACGGAATGTTAAACAGGTTGACTACCGGAGATATCATCGAAAGCAGCGATAATATCATCATTGCGAATACCACCCATTCCTTTGCCTTGCGGGGTCTTACTATAACCCATGGCTTCATTTTCTTTTCTTTTTTTGTTTCCATTTCATATCCTTTCGTATTTAATCCTGCCGTCTATCATAGTTATGTCCGTCTTAATATTCATAATTTCCTCAGGCTGCGCCTCAAGAATATTATCCGATAAAACCACAAGATCTGCCAGCTTGCCCGGCTCTATGCTGCCCTTGATACCCTCTTCAAGAGATGCATAGGCTCCGTTATAGGTGTACATTCTGATTGCATCCATAATGCCTATCTGCTGGCAGGCTCCCGCTACCGTACCAGTCCTGCTGTCCGCTCTTTTAACCGCCGTATATATCCCTATCATAGGGTCAGGCTCTATTACAGGCGTATCAGAGCCTATGGCAGTTATTATCCCCTTGTCAAGATAGGATTTGAGAGGGAACATGCAGTTTACCCTGTCGCCGTAGTATTTGATATACATTGCGGCGTTGTCTATAAAAAAGCCCGGATTTGACACTACCGTCACATTGGCTTTTTTGAGCCTGTCTATTATCTCATCATTTATTATGGCGCAGTGCTCAATCCTGTGCCTGCAGGGTCTTGGGTTTAATTTCTGCGCTTTTTCTATCGATGAAAGTATCACATCAACGGCCTTGTCCCCCACAGCATGCGCCGTTATATTAAATCCGGCGTTGTGAGCGGGAATTAAAACAGCATCCGCCTCTTCCTGTGTATAAAGCTGTATGCCCTCAAGGGCAGGGTCGTGCTCGTAAGGCCTTGAAACTGCGCAGGACGGTCCGCTGGTGCTTCCGTCAATTAATATTTTCACATGTCCCAGCCTGAAATGCTCATTGCCCAGTCCGCCTCTTATTCCTGTCTTAATAAAGTCGTTTACCCATTCTATCGTCTTTTCCTTGCCGCAGGCGTGATAAAGCAGCACGTACATTCTTACATCTATAACTCCGTTTTCGCAGGCCTCCTGATAAAGTCCTATGGTATCGGAGCCGTAAAAGCTGGCATCATGTACGCTGGTTATGCCACAGCGGAGAAACATATCGTTTGCGGTCTTAAATGCCCGCATATATTCCTCTTTTGTGTACATTACCTTGTCCCACATATATGTGCAGGCTCTTTCCTTGAGAAGTCCTGTCATCTGCCCGTTTTCGTCAGTTACCACCTCGCCCTTTGCAAAGTTTTCGGGGTGTATGTCCCCTGCCTCCAAAGCTTTCGTATTGTATACGCCCATATGCAGACAGGTTCTTGTCAGCTGCACAGGATTGTCCGGCGCAGCCTCGTCAAGCTCGGCTCTTGTAGGATGCCTGCCCTCTTTGAGCTTGCCCTGATCGTAGCCCGTGGCTTTTATCCATGCGCCTTTTGGAAGCCTCTGCGCTTCTTCTCTGATTATCCTCTGTATTGACGGTATATCGGGTGCTTTCTGTGCGCTGCAGTCAAGTATTACAGCGGCATTCTGCCCTCTCATACCCAAATGACAATGGGCATCTACAAAACCGGGAAGCAGCGCTCTGCCGTTAAGGTCTATGACTCTGGTTTCAGGTCCTGTCCAAAGCTTCGCTCCTTCATTGTCTCCCGTATATACTATATATTTATCTCTGACTGCCACAGCCTGACAGACTGTATTGTTTCTGTCCACAGTGACAACCGCACCGTTTACAAAAACGGTATCGGCATACATTGACATACATCTGTTCATATTGGCACCTCCAAAGTTTTCCGAATACGTCTACTGTCATCATACCACACATATTACAAATGCCGCCAGTATATTTGCAATTCAGCAAGGATATTACCCAAAACAAGCTGAAAAATATATTATGCCCTCTCTGCAGGCCGGCAGAAAGGGCAATATACCGCTATTCTTTTTTAAGATATTGAACAAACTCCTTCTTCGTTCTCTGATAATTGGCTCTGCAGATTGTAATCTGTGTTCCGTTTGACATAAATATCGACTGGTTTTCCATAAGGTCCACATAATCAAAATTAATGATATAGCTTCTGTGGCACATATAGAACCTGCTGTCGACCTCCTCATACAGATCCTTTAATACTGCATTGTACTTAAAAATACGCTTCTGGGTGATTACCGAGGTTTCTCTTCTGTACTGCTCAATATAGATGATGTTCCTGAAAAAAACTCTGGCAACAAGATTTTTATTTTCAATAATAATATAGTTCTTGTTCATAGCTACCTCCCATTTCATATCTTTTTTTGAAATTATATATATTAATTACATAAAAATCTATAAATAATTTTGAATATAATTCGGCAAATTTCGACATTTGCATCTCTGCAGCATCTTTTGGGCAAAAAAATAGGCGGGTATATCATTTACCCGCCAATGCAGTTATTTAATTCCGTGTATTACGTTCTTTGCCCATTTACCGGACTTGTATCTGTATGTCAGGATTGCCGCCTTGAATAAATTCTCCGATTTGACAAGGAGAACTACGATATATACCGGCAGTTTGAATACCATTGCGCCTAAGAATGCAGCAGGTACGGCTATGAGCCATACGCACGAGACCTCGCTTATGGCCGCAAACCTCGTATCGCCGCCGCCTCTCAGGACTCCGGTTATGAGAGTTCCGTTGTACAGGTTGAGTACCATAAACATACCGTATATGAGCAGTATGCGTTTTGCATAGGAAGCCCCAAGCGGTGTAAATCCAAACAGACTTACAAGAAGTCCTGAACAGATTATAAGGAGCACTCCGAATACTGCGCCAAACAGCAGTGCAATTCTAAGCAGCTTCTTTGCCATGGCTTTACTCTTTTCGGTATTGTTTTCACCAAGCTGCTCGCCTATAAGAATAAGGGCTGCATCTCCTATGCTGAAGCCCGCCATTATAAACAGGTTTTCGATGGTATTGCTGGCCTGCGCAGCCGCATAAGCCGTAACTCCGATATGACCTATAGCCGCCATATACGCGGACTGTCCCAGTCCCCACAGAGTTTCATTAATCGTTGTAGGAAGCGAGTTTTTAACTACTCTGCCTGCAAGCTCCCTGCCTATTCCTCTGAACTCTTTGAGTTTACCTGCAATTATGTTTTTCCTGCCGAATACCGCATAAAGTATAAGCAGCATCTCCACCGACCTTGCAGCGAGAGTTCCCACCGCAGCGCCTGTGGTTTCAAGCCTTGGCATACCAAAGGCTCCGAATATGAACACATAGTTCAAAAATGTATTGGTGCTAAACACCACAATGCTTACATAAAGAGGTATCCTTGTCTGCTGGGTGGCTCTCAGCGCTATAACAAAAGGCTCTGTTATTCCCAACAGCAGGAAGCACGGTGCGGCTGTTCTCACGTACTTTACCGCAAGCTCGATAACCGCCTGCTCCTCTGTAAAAAGCCCTATAATATACCTTGGGAAAAACATTGCGGCGATAAAAAATATAACGCCGGCAGAAAGACTTATTACAATTCCAAAACCTACTGTCTTTCTTATATTTTTGAGGTCCCTCGTACCCCAGAACTGGGCCATAAAGGTTGCCGTACCGCTGTTAAAGCCAAACAGCACCATCCAGTGTATGAAATAAATCTGCACGCCTATTCCAACTGCCGCAAGTTCCAGTTCTCCCAGATAACCCACCATCAGGTTATCCACAAGGTTAAGCGAACAGGCAATTAAAGACTGCACTGCTATAGGCAGTGCAATTTTAAGCATTTTTTTATAGAATTCTCTGTTATTAAGACTGACTGTTTCCATTTACTCACCTAACATAATTATTCTGAGACCTGCTTCCTCAAGCATCTCAACTGCCAGTTCGTCAGGGTAGCCTTCCTTTACGACTATTCGGCTGATGCCCGCATTGATTATCATTTTGGCGCAGATAACGCAGGGCTGATGAGTTACATAAATAGTACCGCCCTCAATGCTCTGGGCCAAAGTTGCGGCCTGTATTATGGCATTCTGCTCTGCGTGAAGCGCCCTGCACAGCTCATGACGTTCACCTGACGGAATTCCAAGCTTCTGTCTGATGCAGCCGCCGCGCTCTTCACAGTGCGCAATTCTTCTGGGCGCACCGTTATATCCCGTCGCAATTATATGCTTGTCCTTGACAATTACTGCTCCCACCTGTCTTCTCATGCATGTAGAGCGCCTGCTTGTCAGAACTGCCATTTCCATAAAATACTGATCCCAGCTAGGTCTTTCCATTGCTAAATTCCTTTCTGCTAATAATATACTTCTGCAAGATACAGTCCCTGCGGAGGAGCTGTAGGTCCTGCTTTTGTTCTGTCTTTACTGCTGATTATTTCTTCAATATATTCAGGCGCCATCCTGCCTTTACCAACCTCAACAAGAGTGCCGGTTATTATCCTTACCATATTGTAAAGGAAGCCATCGCCTGTAACCGATATTTCTATCTCTTCATCGTTCCTGCAAACATCGAGGGAATATATTGTTCTGACGGTGGTTTCTCTCTCCTGTCCGCCGGAAGCCTGAAAGCACGCAAAGTCGTGAGTGCCTGCGATATGTCCCGCCGCTTTGCTCATGGCCTCTGCGTCAAGGCATCTGTCTATCTGCCAACAGTAGTTCCTGCGAAAGATATCGGTATCGCCGCTGTTTAATATCCTGTAGATATACCGTTTGCTTTTGCAGTTAAACCTTGCATGGAAATCCTGCGGCATTTCCTCTGCTTTCAGAATTTTGATATCTCCCACTGAATTTCTGTTCATTCCTCCCGAAAGAAGATTGTTTGCGGCAAGCACAATGCGCTCCGCAGGTATTGTGAAATCTCCCGAAAATGAAGCTCTCTGCCCCAGCGCATGCACTCCGGCATCAGTCCTGCTGGTGCCGTTTACGGCTATATCGCAGCCGCATAGTATTGAAAGCACCCTTTCAAGCTCTCCCTGTACGGTCCTTGCCGCAGGCTGTCTCTGCCAGCCGTGGAACCCTGTGCCGTCATATTCCAGTGTAAGAAGAATGTTTCTTGTCATTTACTATCTCCTTGGAAGAACAATAGTCTTATTGTCTTTGGACTCTCTGTAGAGAACAAATCTTCTGCCTATAGCCTGAACAAACTCCGCTCCCAATCTATCTGCAATTTCGTTTGCAGTAGTCTTGGGGTCAAGGCTGCAACTTTCCTGCATTTTAACTTTAATAAGCTCTCTGTGCTCAAGCAGAGTATCGATTTCATTGATTACATTCTCTGTCACATCGCTTTTACCTATATATACAACCGGATCAAGCTCGTGTGCAAGTCCTTTTAAATAGCTTCTCTGTTTACTTGTTATCATTTTAATTCTCCTAAAAAATTTATACTTAATTGTATCACAACCGGGCAGTATAAGTCATCAATTATTATTCGATTTATATCTGCCATATTACAAGCATATATATTACCGCCGCGGCGCTTATGTACGGGCCCAGTGGTTTGCTGTCGGTTCTTTTGATTTTTTTCATTGCGATAAGCACCGTAAAAGCCATAGCGCTTATAACAGACATGCCGATTATAACTGTAATTATTCCTTTTAGTCCCGTTATAAAGCCCAGCGCCGCCATAAGCTTGACATCGCCAAAGCCCATAGCCTCTTTTCCTGAAATCAGCCTCCCCAGAAACGCCATAAGAAGCATTACTCCGCCGCCGCAAAACGCTCCGTAAAGCATATCAAGCGGATTGCTGTGATAATTGACAAGTCCCACCGAGCATACCGCAAGGGCGACAACCGCCTGGTCGGGTATTATCATATATTTGGCATCTGCTATGGATATTATTATCAAAAGCCACATTGCCGCCATAACCGGCAGAGCAAATAAAAAATCGTCTGCCGCCAGCTTGACTCCTCCTGCAACCATCAGCACCGAAAACAGCGCTTTCCATGGTCTGCTGTTTATTCTCTGCCTTTGCAGCTTGTCCTCTTTTGGAACCTCGCCGTAGTCGCACAGCCACTGCGCCGGGATATGATTAAACGCATACACCGCCCCGTTTCCGCCTATAATCCCCAGAATCATCGCTACTATGACACCTATAATCTGCATCATTTCTCTCTTTTTGTCCTTTCTTACCCTCTTTTGTTGTTTTTTGTCGATTTATTTAGTACTATTTTTCTTTCCTATCCTTTATACTTATATTCATCTCAACTTATAATGAAAGGAGTAGGATATGAAAAAAGAGTTATTATCTATTTTATCATCAAAATCGAATGATTGCACTATAAAATCCAAGATTACGGATAAACTTGAAGAAAATTCAAAATCTAAGCAAGAAACACCTGTTTCAGAAAACACAGCTCAGAATACATACGGCTCCCATGTCCTTATAATTTCTGAGGATTCGGCACTGCGTAAAATAATCTCGGAAAGTCTCTCAGACTTTAACGTTATCTGTGAATACACAAATAACGGAGAACAAGCAATTTTGCAGTGTAACAATTTACCTGTCGATTATTATTCAGCAATTTTTATCGGCGATTTGACAACAGATTCCGACGGAATTCATACAGCAGAAATTCTAAAAGGCCGACTCCATATATCCGCCCCTATAATTGCAGTCAGCAGCAACCAATGCAACGATCCGTATATAGACGCATATATTTCTCCGGTTCCCGATACGGCTTCTGTTATTGATATCTTCAGCAGATCAATCAACGGCAGTCTCGCCATATCCAAAGAAAAGGCCATGGCAAGACTGGGCAACAGACAGGATTTATATGACAAATACTATAATCGTTTTATAGAAAACTACATAGGCACTGCCGATGAACTTTGCAGCCTGCTGCAAGACGAAAATTATGAAGAAGCCTACAGACTGGCTCACAGTGTAAAAGGGCTTTCAGGAACTCTGGGCCTTACGGATATATACAATATCTCTTCAAGGCTTTCCCTTGCAATTCATAATAAGGAAGTCTCAGGCGAGCTTTATCTAAATAATTTAGAAACTGCGCTCAATAAACTGTTGCCCTAGCAAAAGCCTGCGTGATAAAATCATGGTATGAAAACACACTTATTTTTACAGGCGCCGATACAGGCAGGCAAATCAACTTTGCTTCAGGAGGCTATGGAGCCTTACAGAGAATACATAGGCGGGTTTGTATCACAGCGTTTAAAAGACAACAGTCTTAATACTTTAGGGTTTCGGCTGGCAGATTACAGCACGCGCCCTGAACTTACATCCACATTTTCAGACGAGCTTTCAAACATATTTATGAAACGCACCACCGAAGAAAAGTGGTTCAAATTATCCGTCTTTGAAAATCAGGCAATAGAAATTCTTGAAAAAGCAAGGAGGTACAAAAAGATAATACTGCTTGATGAAATCGGCGGAGGAGAACTGAAATCGGATATATTTAAAAATTATCTGGACAGGCTTCTTATGGGTAATGTTCCCTGCATTGGAGTACTTAAAGCCCCTAAGGCTGCTGCAAATACCGGCAGAGGAATAGGCACTGACCTTAAAGATGAAAACGCCCTGCTTCACGAAAGACTTGACGCATATAATGCTGAGTTACTTATGTACAGCAGAGATAAATTCTATGAGCAGAAGAAATATATACAAAGGTTTATTGAGGAAAAGCTATGTGGACATTTTATGACAGATTGATTGACGGTATAGACGAATGTATTACTGTCGACAGAGTTGTTTCCGGTGCAAGCTGGACAGTCGTTAAGGCGGGAGAATACTGCGGTCTGTCTGCCAATATAGAGGGCAGACGCACCTCTCCTGATTTTCCTGCGTTTAGAGGCAAGTCCCTTAGAGAAGTGGCGAGGCTTTGCAAATCGTGGGATTTTGCAGAGGCTGCAATAGGGGCTGCCGCAGTTAATGCCTATTACAACAGCTGCAGGTTTTTAACCGATACAGCACTTTCTGCAAACAATACCTTTGATGCATATGAAAATCTTACCGCAGGAAAAAAGGTTGGAATGATAGGCCATTTTATGCACCTTGAGGGCATCCTTACCAAGGCAGATGTTTATGTTATTGAGAAACGCCCCGAAGTGGGTGAATATCCGGAGGCGGCCTGTGAATATCTGCTTCCTGAAATGGATTTTGTCTTTATAACCGGTTCTGCTTTTGTTAACAAAACAATGCCAAGGCTGCTTGCGCTAAGCAGAAATGCTCACACAGTAGTTATAGGACCGAGCACTACAATGTCTGACGTGCTGTTTGACTACGGCGCCGATGAGGTTTCGGGACTGATGATAACAGATCCAGCCGCAGCAATGCACACCGCAGTTTTTAACGGTCACAGAAACATATTCAGATGCGGCAGTAAATTAAGACTTTTGAAATAAACGGATAAAAAACGGCAGAGGGGGCTTATTCCTCTGCCAAAAAAATATTTTCTAATATTTATTTAAAATTGTAGTTTCTAACTTAGTTATTATTTAAGTAAACCCTTTTCGACGATTATATCAATCATCTCAGCACAATCTTCAAAAGTCTTTTTGATACTCTCAAGTGCTCTACTCATAATATCCCTCTTTTCTCTTAACCATCTTGTGGTTATTTTGATTATTTCTTAACTACATTGTTATTATACCACCTTTATTTGTGGTTTTCAACAACTTATATCGAACTAATTTGCTCTTTTTAACAAATTTATTTATGCCCTTATTTAAGATTTTTCAGTCAAATCATAATCTTGCTGTATTTCCAGCCTCATATTTTCTCATATACGCCTTTTTTTCAGCAGCTGTCCTGTCCTGCACGCTAAAAAAGAACAGATTTGCAGTTTATCGCTTTGCTCCTCTGTCCTTTTCTATATATTCTTGCTTTTTATACTCTGACAACTCTCACACCGCCGGTTTCGGGCTTCTGCCATGCATCTTCAACGCTGCCGCCTTTGAGATTGTTTTCAATACACCGTATAACGCCGCTGTGCGCTACTATGAATATTTCCCTGCTGTCGTCTTTTTTAAGAATATCCGTCAGCGCTTTAACGACTCTGTACTGCAGATCATAGAAGTTTTCGGCTTTGTTTCCGGTTTTGAATGAAAACAGGTTTTTCCCTCTTTTTTCGTACAGCTCCGGAAATTCCCCTCTGATATCCTCTATATATCTGCCGTCCCAGCTTCCCAGGTTCATTTCCCGAAAGCCTTTTACCTCCGTCACTTCACTGCATATAATCTGCGCTGTTTCCCTTGCTCTTTTGAGGTCGCTGGAATATATTCTGTGTATATTACCGGGCAGCTTTGCTTTTGCCTCTTCTGCCTGCTTCCTGCCGGTTTCACTGAGAGGCACGTCTGTCTGTCCCAGAAATATTTTGTCCTTATGCTGCTGCGGCTGCCCGTGCCTTACAAGATAAAAGGTTCTGCCTTTTGCAAGGTCTGAAAGAGCTTCTGATTTCATCCCCCGCTCATAGAATTCTTTGAGTTCTTCATAAGCTGCAGGGGTGTCCATATCCAGAACAGTGCCTTCTCTGCCGGTTTCAACTCTTATCATAAGGTCATCATATTTGTCGGTTATACCTTTAAGTCCGTTAGTGCCGTCGTGGCTCAGTATCTCATCTCTGTATTTCATGGGGATATACAGAGGGTGTCCTTTTTTGCCTCTGCAGCATGGAACAATAAATGAACTGTCATCTTTAATCTCCCTGACAAGGTCATATACTGTTTCTTTTTCAAGCAGGGGACAGTCAACGGGAATCAGAAAAAATCCTCTGAGGGCTTTGTCTGTTTTTTGGACTCCTGCCTGTATTGATGTAAACATACCCTCCGGATATTTCTCATTGTAGCTTTCTGTCACCTCCAAGCCGTTTATGAGGGACAAAAGCTCCTGCCTGTTGTGGCCGCTTACAACCACTATGTCCTTAATGCCTGCATCATAAAAAGAGGCGATAAGCCTTGCTATGACTGTCTTACCGCCTATCTGAAGCCCGGGTTTGAAGCTTCCCATTCTTGACGAATAGCCTGCCGCAAGTATTACGGCTCCTATTCTGTTATTTACCGTAGCCTGCTCTGACATTAATCATTTCTCCCGCAATGCTTACTGCAATCTCCTCCGGAGTCTCAGCGTGTATTTCAAGACCTATTGGTGAATATACCTTTTCAAATTCGCTTTCGTCAAAGCCTTCTTTTTTGAGCGCTTCATAAAGAACCTTGTTTTTGTTTCTGGAACCTATCATTCCAAGGTAAGCGCAAGGGAGTCTGAGAGCATCTCTTAAAACGTCAAGGTCACCCAGGTGGCCTCTTGTAACGATTACTATATAGCTGTTTTCGTCAAGTTCAAGACCTTCAAAGGAATTCCTGAATGAATCTATAGTCTTTACCTCATATGCATCAGGAAAACGTTCTCTGTTGGAATACTCCTCTCTGTCATCTATTACAACTGTTCTGAAATTCACATATCTCAAAAGCTTCTCTGCTTCAAGCGCAACGTGTCCTGCGCCGAAAATGTATGCTGTGGTAATCTGTTCAAATTCTTCTTCAAAAGCTTCAGGATGAGCGGCATCCACATACTGTATCAGAATATCGGCATCACCGCCGCAGGCCATTCCTATGCCCTGCTCTGAAGTATCCAGTCTGAAATGAAACACTCTGCTTTTTTCCTTTGTCTTAAACACCTCTGCCGCAAGTCTCTCAGTTTCGGCCTCTATCTTGCCGCCGCCTACGGTACCTATGGTGCTGCCGTCTTCCCTAACCAGCATGCACGCGCCTTTTTTTCTCGGTGTTGAACCCTCTGAATTTATTATCTTGCACATTACAAAGCTTTCGCCCTGCTCCAGCATATCTCTGCCGTGATAAATTACTTTCTGTGACATAATTACCTCCTGTTTTTTACTCTGTCTATTCTCTTTAAAACACTTCCGCAGGCGCATTCCTCCGTAATCCATCTGGATATATCGCCTGTCCTGTACCGTATGAAAGGCATAGCCCTCCTTGTAAGTGTCGTAAATACTATTTCTCCCCACTGCCCGTCTGAAACGGGTCTGCCTGTTTCAGGGTTTATTATTTCAATATATATATCGTTTTCTCTGATATGATAGCCTGATCCCTGTCCGCAGGACACAGCGCAGCCAAGTCCCATTTCCGTCATACCGTAATGCTCGAAAATCCGGCTGCCCCAATTCTGTGAAATTCGCTGCCTTGCAGACTCCGATACATAGTCCGAGGAAAGCAGCACTCTGCCTGCTCTGATATCAGGGTTTTCTTCGGAAAGCTCTGCAATATATTCGGGCGCTCCGATTGCGCAGTCGATATGCCCCTGCGGCTCAAAGCTGACCTCAACACCTGTTCTTTCAAGAGCTGTTTTTAAAAGCAGCCCTATAGAACCCTCTGATGTGTGCGGAAACAGTATCAGCGCTCTGTCTCCTTTCCCTACCATAAACTGCATACCATTTGCAAAATAGTCAATGGTCAGTTCCTGATCCTCTGCGGTAAAATATATGCGTTTTGGTCTGCCTGTCGTGCCGCTTGTCTGAAGAGTTACAATTCTTGAAACCTCCGAGGCTCTGACACATACCATCTCTTCACCGAAGTTTCTTAAATCCTCAGGAGTTGTAAATGGCAGGCTTTCAAAGTCACCGATATCACACTGCTCATATAGTCTGCTGTAAAAGCTGCTGTTTCCTTTTGCATATTCTACGGTTTCTCTCAGCTTTTCTCTCTGGTATTTCTCCAGTTCTGTCCTTGAGCTCATATCCAGCCTGTGCTTCCCGGCTATCCACAGATCCAGCCATTTTTTGTTCATCTAGCACTCCAACTCAAGTATCTCAAATACATATTTAATAGTTTCCTCGGTTATAACGGGGCATTTTTCAACCTTGTTGATAGGCTGTCCCTCCATAAGATTGCTGCAGATTTTATCACCAAAGGCGTCCTCAAACCAGTCCTCAAGGTCTGCAGCATTTTCGGGTCCCGTCTTGGGATCTGCAAGATGCATCAGACACTGGGCTGCCGTAAGCACTCCGCAGGGCTTCTCGCAGTCAACATCTCCGCACAGCGCCGATATTGCTTCTATAAGGTCCTCGTTCTGTTTACCGAGAGCTCTGAGTCCCATTTCCATAACCATCTGGCTGCAGCAGTAGCCCTGCAGTTTAAGTTCAAATAATTCTTCTTTCATATTCTCACCTCTTTTGTGCTACAAGCATAAAATATCCTGTATTTTTTTTATTTTTGACATTGCATATAATGCTGTCTTCTTTACCGTCAAGTATTGTCTCCGCCATATACTGGGTAAGGTCCTCGGTTCTGTCCTCAAAGTGAGTTATTATGAAGCCCATTTCCTCCAGCTGATCTCCCAGAGGCCCTATTATGAATTTACCGTCGTGGCGGAAATCAACAGCTTTAGCTGTTCTCTCCTCGCAGTCTCCCTCCTTGTGTTTGCGCATTGCCTGTCTGTCTGCCTCTATTCTCACTGCTTTTATGAAGTTTTTTTCGGGATTTATATGAAACAGATCGCTTAATATGAGCCTGCCGCCTTTTTTGAGTACGCAGTAGGCTTCGTGAAGCGCTTCATCAGGCATATTTATTACGGACAGTACACATTCCATAAACACACCGTCAAAGGTCTTTGAGGAAAAGTCGTCAAGGAATTCACCGTCGCCCAGTCTGATGTCAAGATCGGGATTTGCCTTGCTTCCCTCTTCAATAAATCTTAAATTCATATCCACGCCGACACAGTCAAGACCGTATTCATCGGTGAGAAATCTCATAGTTTCGCCGCGTCCGCAGCCCACATCAAGAATTTTGTCTCCTTTTTTAAAGCCCGCAGCCTCTGCCGCGCTTCTTGTTATATCAAAGTTTCCGGGTCTAAGCATCTGTACCTCCTGTTTAATTTATTTTCTGTATATGCTGTTGTATGCGCAAAACGGTATAAGTCTGTCATCGTCTGTAAGCTGCACCACTCTGCATCTTTTCAGTCTCTCTGCATCGAGATTGGAAAGGTCCATAAAGGCCATTCCCGATACTGTAAACATATTTGATTTATAGTAGGTAATAAATTCATCAAGGTCTACAGGCTCGTCCGCACAGCAGCAACAGCTCTCCTCAGCAGGTGCTTCACCGCAGCAGCAGGAGCTTTCTTCCTCAGCCTCTCCGCATGAACAGCAGTCTTCGTCTGTTTCCTCATATTCGGGCAGGTCCCATTTGTTTAAAACAAAATCCCTGTCCTTTCTGATTATTTCAAGAGGGTCGTGGCTGTCACAGCAGCTTACCCCTGTTTTCCTTGTCTGCTCTGTTATGAGAGAACGTATACTGCCGTCTTTTTCTCTGAGATAAGTTCCGTAGAAGCAGCACATTGTATGACCTGTGGTTATAGGGCACAGGTCGCCTGTTTTGAACAGTCCGTCTGTCTGCTCCTCTATAGCTCGCATACAGTCAAACATTGTGACTCTGTTTTCGTAATCCTTATCGGGCACTCTGCCGAAAAAGCTGACCGGCTGGAAATGTATGCCCTTTACCACATCTCTGTTTGCTATGAGAAATCTCATCATTTCCCCTATGTTGTCAAGGTTGATGTTTTTGACAACCGTAGGCACCAGTGTAACCGGAAGTCCCGCTCTCCTACAGTTTTCGATGGCCGAAAGTTTCGTATGAAGCAATGGCTCGTTTCTCATCTGCATATATATTTCATCGGTTGTACCATCAAATTGCAAATATATTACGGAGACTCCCGCATCTTTGAGCTTCTTTGCGTAGCCCTTTTCTTCTGCTATTCTTCTGCCGTTGGTGTTTATCTGTATATATTCAAAACCCTTGTCTCTACCCATTCGGATTATCTCCGGCAGGTCATCTCTGACCGTAGGCTCGCCGCCGGAAAGCTGTATGTTGAATTCTCTTTCTTCGCCCAGCTCCAGCAGCAGATCATATTTTCGTTCTATCTCTGACAGCGGCATATCGTTCCCCGCATCTTCCGCCTTTGCAAAGCAGTAAGGGCAGTGCTGGTTGCATCTGTCTGTTACGTCTATGAGAACGCAGCAGGCTGTTTGCAGGTGGTTCTCGCAGGTGCCGCAATGAAGCGGACATTCTCCCTCAGCGCCTTTAGTTATGTTAACCTTTGGCGGTATGTTGACAACCGGGTGCTTTGTCCACCTGATATAGTCCTGCGGATTTCTTGCCACAAGAGCTGAAACCTCCCCGTGCTCAGGACATTTTTTTCTTATAAGGACTTTTCCTGCTTCAAGCACATATTCCGCCTCTACCGGCTCGTGACATACAGGGCATATACTCTGTGTTTTTGATAAAGTTATCATTCTTGTCTCCCTTTATTTGAATTCAGGAATTCTCCTGAGTATGAAATACGATACTATTCCGATGATTGCGCCGCTTGCGACTCCCGAAAATATGAGAACCGGAAAGTACACAAATATCCTTATATTCTCCACCAGCAACGCCGCCACCAGTATCTGTCCCAGATTGTGAGCAACGCCGCCTGCTATTGAAACTCCCGTAACCGAAAACACCTTTGCTTTTTTGACAAGCACCATCACTGCAAAGGACATAAGCGCTCCCGCCAGCGAATAAAGTGCTCCGAAGAGCCCGCTGAACAAAAGTCCCGCCACCAGCACCCTGACTGTGTTTATGCCAAGCGCATATCTGTATCCCAGTCTGTACAGAGCGATTATGACTACAAGGTTTGCAATGCCAAGCTTGATGCCCGGCACGCCGAAGTTAAAGGGTATCAGTACTTCTATATATGAAAATATCAGCGCCAGAGCCGTCATAAGACCTGCTACTGCTGTTTTTTTTGCACTGTTTTTACTGTTCATTTTATCTGGCTACGGCATCAAGCTCCGAGCTTCCTCCTGTGATTTCTGCAACTACTTTGTTGGGCAGGCAGATTATACTCTGCCCTGTTTTGGAAATACTGCCCTGACTGATACAGTCGTGTCCATTGCAGTCTGCCGATTTCATATACATACTGCCGTCTTTGATTGCAATTATGTTTGTATGTCCGTTCTCTGCAACTGTGATTTCTCTGTCCTCATCAAGGGCGTATATGCCGTAAAGTTTGCCGTCTGAATATATCTCCGCACGGGAGCCTGCTTCCTGTCCGAAAGACAGCATATATGACATGGCAAGCCCTGCAATTATAAGAACCGCTGCAAGAATTATGTCTGCTTTTTTAATCATTTTTCTTAAACTCCACGCTGCTTATAATAATGGAAAGCAGTATCAGAATGCTTCCCGCAATCTGCACTCCCTGCATTATCTCATGCAGGAATATGCAGCCGAATACCGTCGCCGAAACTGACTCCAGCGGGAATATAACGCCGGCCTGTGAAGCCGAAGCGTATTTGACTCCAAAGGTAAACAGAAGCTGTGTAAAGAATGTACCAAATACTACAAGGTATATAAATTCCATAACTATCGGCGCTGAAACCATATCAAATGATGGTACCGGTTCTCCCAGCGCCAACGCCATTACAAGAGCAACTGCAAAAGAAAATATAAACTGCATGCCTGTTATCAGGGATACGCTGGTTTTTCTTGTGAAATAGTCTGCCGTAACTATCGCTCCCGCATAGCAGAAAGCGCTCATAAGAGAAAGCATCTCGCCCTTGCCCATGGAAAGCGCCCCTGAGGTAATGCCCGTTATGGACATTATTGTAACGCCAGCCATTGCTATGGCTGCGCTTACAAACACTTTGCCTGCAGGTCTTGATTTTTCGATTATCCATACCATAAACGGGACTATTACAACATAGGCTGCCGAAATGAAAGCGTTTACTCCTGTGTTAATCAGCTCCAGCCCCATAGTCTGAAGCGCGCCTCCAAGTCCGAACAAAGTCCCGCAGATTGCGCCTCTTTTCCAGTCGCCTGCCGTAGCCGCTCTGAAATCCTTTCGCCAGATTACAAGCGCCATAATAGCAGTAAGCGCATCCCTTATAATGTTTGTCCAGTTGGGCGCAATTGTGTCAAGCACGTCTTTAGCTACAACATATTCGCCTCCCCAAAGTAGCGCAGCAATAACCAGTGATATAACGCCTACCGGCGCTCCGTATTTTTTTACAAGTTTATCAAGCAAGCAAAGTCCTCCCTATAGATGTTCTGTCTAAATTATATCATCTTTGAGCGCCTGCGAAAAGGAAAAACATTGCTCCGGCAATTATAAAAAGACCCTGCTTATAAAATATCATATACAAGGATCTAAAATACCCCGTATAACAGCAATTATATCATACGGGGTTTATATTCAGTTTAAAGCTTTTGGGTATGCAGATTATCTGTAAAAGTTATAGCAACTCAACTTTCTCTTTAGGCAGCCCTGTATATTTAACGATCTTCTCTACAGGCTCATTATCCACTTTCATCGCCTTCGCCATCTCAAGCTCACGCTCTGCTCTGCCGGAAGCCTCGCCTTCGCTTCTACCTATTTCCTCGCCCTGTTCTCTGGCCTCCTGTATATCGTGCATTCTCTCTTCATATGCGTTCATATACTTCACTCCAATCTCATCACTTGCCTTAATGGATGATACTATCTCATTAAGTCTGATTATCCTCTCATATCCTGATGACAATGCCTTATCATCTGTTGTTTCCTCAAAGTATTCAAGCATAGCTATAAGCTCATTGCTTACTCCCTCAAGGTCTTTACCTTTGGTGTTCAGATAGAGAATTACTTCTCCGTCATATACCTCTTTGTCAGGATATCCCTCATACATTCTGCGAACTGTATAGCGGTATTTTCCTTCTCCGCCCATATCAAAGCCTGCTATTACTATCATACACAGGTCACTTAACCTGTTATAGTCTATAGTTCCCTCAGGCAGCAGCTTGCTTGTCATTAACGCGCCGTAATAACGCATTCTTTTATGTAAATTATTTTGGTTTTCCTTCTGCACTTCGGCATTGTAAACTCTATCGTCATCACCTATGGCGCATACATCAAGCCTTGCTATTTTTCCCAGAAGCTCCTTTCGTTTCTCATTCTCCGCAATGGGTTCCCCTTTAAAGTTGATTTCTCTTTCAAGAATGATTTCAAGAATTATCTTATATGCTTCTGCGCTCTCAATCAGTTCACTGAACAGAAAGCGGTCCATCAGGTTTAAATCCTGCAGTTTTTTAGGTGGGTTTGTATGCTTCATCTACTGTTGCCTCCTTAATTATATATCATATACGTCGTATATTACAAGTTCCTAGTTGTCTTATTGTATATAATTATATGAGGCACATTTGCATTAGTCAACCATATTTTCTATAAAATGTATTTTTACATATTTTTTAGGTTTTTGTATGCAACCTTATATTTCCTGCCTATTTTATCAGCGAAGCTATAACATCCACAAATTCACTTTCAGTCAGCCCCTGACCTATTATCTGAAAGCCGGCGTCTTTATACATAAACTGCGCATAATAATATCCGTCAGCCTCAGCAATTTTCACCTCTGTACCCTCTATAACCGACCTCTCCTCTATTTCATCAAAAAACGCATAGCAGCTTACAGGCAGGCTTCCCTTTTCAATCTCCAGATTTACACTTCTTGAAAAATCCTCATTGGAGTAATTCAGAATGACTCCGTCATAATATACATCTCCTGTGCCGCCGTTTTCTCTGTACACACCCTGAATATCATCCCATTCCTCAAGGTCTTTGGGAACCTCGGGAAACAGCTCTGTTCCGTAATATTCAGTCAGCGAAGCTTTATCCATTTCAACAAAATCCTCAGGCTTAAGTTTAAAATCAAGCTTCCTGCTGCTGTCTATCATAATGCCGTCGGTATGTCCGATTACAATTTTATTCCCCTGCTGCGCCATATCCGATACAGTTCCGTGTCTGATGCCGATACCCGCAAATACAATAAGGCATACACAGCCTAAAACCGCCCCTGCGCGAATAAATATCTTCTTTTTCTGTTTCTGCTTCGCATCGTACTGCGCTCTGCGTTCAAACAGGCTTGTTACCATTTCCTCACTGCTTTTCATAATGAAACCCCTCTCTTTCAAGTATTGTCTTAAGACTCTGTTTTGCGCGGTAGAGAAGATTTTTAATCTGGCGATCGCTCTTTTTTAATATCATCCCGGCCTCTCTGTTTGAAAACCCCTCAAAGTAAATGAGCCAGAGTATGTTTCTATAATCAGCCGCAAGCCTTGACAAAGCTTTGTAAACGGCTATTTTCTGTTCTTCTCTGATATATGACTCTTCAAGACAGCACTCCTCGTCTCTGTAGCTTTCCATATTCTCAATCGGAGCACTTATCTGTCTGGAATTGTGCCTAATAAAGTCCACCGCCGTATTGCGCCCTATTGCATAAAGCCACGATTTGAATGTGCTTTTCCCTGAGAATTTAGGTTTCCTGGTAATAAGCCTGAAAAAAGTATCCTCAGTCAGCTCCTCTGCAATATACAGGTTGTTAACATAACAGTTTAAGTAAAGAATAAGTCCGTCCTTGTATTCTCTGACTATCTCCGCCAGCCCCTCATCATCACCGTCAAGAAAACGGCGATAGTTGTCTGCACCGCTGTCCATCCGCCTCCTCCTTTCCAAAAGGTATTCATCCCTTTCAATTATTAGTCGTATATACCTGCCAAAAGTCTCACCTTAATTATAGCATTTTAAGTCAAATAAAAAGAACAGGCATACCAGCCTGTCCCTCATTGCTTTATTAACTTTAATTTATTTCCCCTTATTCATAAGCGGAATTCCTGCTGAAAATGCCTTGCCGACTATTTTACTTGCCGCAATGTAATTACTGCCTGCCGGATCATATGCTATAGCCTTGAGCTTTTCAATATCTATAACACCCTTTTCGTTAAGCACAGCCTCATCTGCCGCCACATTTACAATTTCACCTACAATCTGAATATGGCTTCCTACAGTGTTCATACTCATAACCCTGCATTCCAAAGCCACAGGGAATTCCTCTATATACGGCGCATCTACAAATTCTGATTTAACCGCTGTCATATCAACATTGTCAAACTTGCTTACTTCGCTGCCTGATACAAGACCGAAATAATCTGCTTCCGAAATATGAGCCTCATCCGCAATATTTACAGTAAATGCTCCCTTGTTTTTGATGTTTTCGTAAGTCTGTCTTTCTTCTCTGATTGATATTGCAACTGCAGGCGGAACCGATGCTGCAACGCCTCCCCACGCCGCATTCATCGCATTGGGTGTTCCGTCCTCATTGTATGTTCCTATGATAAATACCGGTGTAGGAAATACAAGTGTGTCTGCTCCAAGATTTTTCTTCATAATGTTACCTCCCATCTATTTCACTTTCACGCTTTTAGTGCTGCTCCAGCCTCCGTAAATTCTGCTGCCGTCAGCGGTCTTGTACGCTCTGACTTTAAAGTAATATCTCTTTCCCGACTTAAGCTTTGTTATCTTCTTTGACAGAGCTCCTGAGGTTACCGTCTTTGCACCCTTCATATTCTTTTTAGCGCTGTATTTTATCTGATAGCCTTTTGCAGTCCTGACCTTGTTCCATGTGATTTTAACGCCTTTTTTAGAAACGGATTTCACTGAAACAAGCTTTGCCTTTGCAAGCGCTGCGGGTGCGGCAGTTCCCGTATCTGACATATCATAAAGGGAGGTTTTGCCGCCTGTAAATCTGAAATATGCAGTAAGCGCGTAATATCCCTGCTCCGTAGCCATTGCATTCAGCTTGCCTGTTGAAACATGTTTAAATCCGCCGTCTGTGTAAAATCCCAGCAGTCCGTCAAGCACGCTTTTGCCGTTTTTGATAAATCTCTCATCCTTGTTCAGGTCTATTCCAAGTGAAGTAAGCGCAACTGTAACCTGCGCGCAGCTTTCGGAGTTTACAGTGCCCCAGCTTGCATAGGCTCCGTCGTCTTTCTGTACTTCTGAAAGCCATGCAAGAGCTCTGTCTGCAGACTCTTTAACCCTGCTGTCCTCCTTATAATACGGTGCAAGCGCTGTAAGCGCCATTCCCGTTATATCCACATCGGCATTTGTCTCGGAGCTGTTTAAAGACCAGCCGCCGCCGTCTTTTTCGGCGTCTAATATATATGATATGTATTCCTTTGCAGTCTTTTTAAACTCCGCAGAGCTGTCTGCATAGCCGTCTGTATTAAGCGCAATCAGCGCCCATATAGGTCCGTTCAATCCCTGTATTGCCACATTCTCTTTTTCGAGCAGTTTGGCTGTCACATCATAACCGCCGGTATTCTTCGGATTTCGGCCTATGGCTTTAACTGCAACTATGACTCTTGAATACTCTGTGTATTTTTTCTTTGAAAGCACACCGCTGTTTTCTTTAAGCACTTTAACCACATCTTCGTAGTATTTCTCAAATATTTCATCGCAGCCTGCATATTCTGACCTTGCAAGTCCTAATATATGCCACTCTGATCCGTATGCAGACTCTTTAGCAATGTTTTGAACTGTGTTCTCGTAAATGGTTTTGCCTGTGCTGCTGTATGCTTCCTCTGCCGTAACCTGTGCCGCAAAGGAGCACTGAAATGCAGCTGTGAATATCATCACCGCTGTCACAAGCACTGATATTATCCGTTTCATAATGTCCCCCTATCTGTATATTCCGTATTTAATCTTAATTCTCTCAAGCTTTTTTATCATGGCATCACCGAAAACAAACACGCACAGCGCCGCCGTTGCAGCATGAGTCGCGTCATAGGGCGCCCCGGTTATAAGGAGGGTTTTGAGAGTCCCCATGCTTACAGGCGCTCCGCCCGGAAGCGCCGCCGATGTCACCATGGCGCATATGTTCATCAGCCCTCCGTATATTATGAAGGTTGTAAAGAACGTAAAAACCGTAAGCGTTATGTTGTCTGCGGGAAGCCTTTTGCGCTGAAGCAGCACTCCCGCCAGAAGTCCCGCGGCTCCGAATACATACAGTCTCCAGCCGAAGAAGGTGTTATCCTCACCGGGCCATATTATGTAGCATATGTATGCAGCGATTACTGCAAAGGCCACGCACATTACAGGTCCTAAAATCACCTTGAAATTTCTTGATTTCAGCTTGTCAAGCTCTATCCTGTTAAACGCAAGCCCCGCAAGAAAGCCCAGAAGTCCCCAGCAGAACATCTGCCACGGCGTCCATGGTCCCTGCCCCATATAGAAGTTGCATATAAATCTTGCAGTTGCCCCTATAAGAAACCCCGCTTCGGGACCCAGCGCTATGCCGGAAATAATAATCAGGGCGGTTCCTATCTGAAGTGGCAGCACCATATGAAAAAACAGCTGCGCGCATACCGTAATTGCCGCCATCATCGCTATAAGCACTATCTCTCTTGCCTTGGGCTTTCGTTTTTCAAACACCATAAAAAACGGAACCATGGTATATACAAGGAGGGCAAGAGATACTACCATATATCTTTCGTTGTCTAAAAATATGCATCCCGCCGCGATGGTTGCCGGTATCAGTATAAATATTATAAGCGAGGAAACCCTTGTCCTTTTGCGGCAGGCCGCCTCATACTGCGTTACATTGAATCCCTGACGCACTGTAAAGCCTCCTCCCATGTGACAGCCTTCGGAAACCACCCTCTTGCCATTCTGTTGGATACAGTCGTATAGAAGCTGTTCCCTGAGAAAAACGCCTGAGGTTCTCCCTCGGAAACGATATCTCCGTCAAAGAACATGGCGCATCTGTCAGCATATTCTGCACAGAATTCTATATCGTGTGATACCATGAATATTGTCACGCCTCTTTCGACCAGTCCCTTAAAAATCTGAGCAAGGGTTCTTTTGAAGAAAGGATCAAGCCCTTTTGTCGGCTCATCAAGGATAAGTATCCGAGGCTTAAGGAGCAGTATCTTGCCCAGCGCCAGCCTCTGCTGCTCTCCTCCCGACAAATCATAAGGGTGAGCCTTTGCAAGATGCGAAAGCTCCATCTGCTCCATCATATCCGAAGCAGCCTTAACCTTTTCGCTGTCTGCTTCCTTGCTGTAATACAGCGCCTCAAGCAGCTCTTCTTCAACAGTTATCTCCGTAAACAGCGCCTGCGGGTTCTGAGGAACCATTGCAAGTCTCCCCTCAAAGAGCCTGCTTCCCGTCTTTTTTACGTCAAGACCGTCTATTGTAACATTGCCTCTCTGTGGTTTAAGTATTCCGCATAGCACTTTAAGTGTCGTGCTTTTGCCTGCTCCGTTTCCTCCCATCAGGCAGTACCATTCGCCTTTTTTTACTCTGAGGTTAAGCCTTCTTAAAACCTCTCCCGAATTTCTGTCATAGGAGAAATGCACGTCTCTTGCATCTATTATGTATTCTTCATCTGTTTTCTTTTTCTTTTCTCTTTTGTATTCTCTGCTTTTTTCTTTTTCGTCTTTTTTATCGCAAGCTTTTTCCTCAGGCTCTCCCAAAATACTTTCAAGCCACAGTCTGCCGTCCCTTATAGTCATAGGACATTTGCCTCCGGCTCCTGCCCGCGCATATATCTTCATCACAGCGGGCAGCCCGTAAAACATAGGATGCTCTGCCGCCGCAAGTGCAGTACCTACATTACGCGGACTGTCACAGCAAATAATTTTTCCCTCGTCCATGACTGCCACCCTGTCTGCCATTGGAAACAGCTCTTCAAGTCTGTGTTCCGAAATTATGACTGTAGTGCCAAGTTCACGGTTGATGCGGTAAAGTGTCCTCATAAACTCCGATGCTGCAATCGGATCAAGCTGGGCCGCAGGCTCATCGAGAATAAGCACCTTCGGCTGCATAACCATAACAGAAGCCAGATTTAAAAGCTGCTTCTGTCCTCCCGAAAGTTCTGTAACGCTTTTGCGGAACCACCCCTGTATATCGAAGAAATTGGCCATCTCCGCAACTCTTCTTCTGATTGAGGCATTGTCAAACCCAAGGCTTTCAAGACCAAAGGCAAGCTCGTGCCAAACCTTGTCTGTGACTATCTGATTATCCGGATTCTGCTGCACATATCCTATTTCAGACACACTGAGCCTGTCATCAAGCTCTGCAATCTCCTCTCCCCTGTACCGGACACTTCCCTCTCTGTATCCGTAGGGAGTCAGATTTTTCTTAAGGTGCCGAAGAAGCGTGCTTTTGCCACAGCCGGATTTACCGCACAGCACTATGAATTCCGACATATCAACCGAAAGATTTATATTATCAAGCGCTTTTTTCTCGCAGAGAGGATATGTAAAGTTTACATCTGTAAATTTAATTGCTTCCATTTAACTTCTCCTCTCACATCAATTGCAAACGGTATAACCAGAAGCAGCGCATAGGCTGCCGCTGCCAGAATTGTCATCATATCAAAATCTCCTGCTTTAATCACAGGATAATAGTACATACCTGTTTTGCCCATAATGCAGCCTGCCGCAGAAATTCCTCCTGTCACGGCTATGGCCGCAAGAGCCTTGAAATCACGATTTGTAAATTTAAACAGATGAAAGCTTGTCCTGCCTTTAAGTCCGTATCCTCTTGCCTCCATGGAGTCTGCTGTTTCAATTGAAGCCTCCAGCGACCATGATATGAGGATTGATACTTCTTTCAGTATCAGTCTTGTCTTTCTGATAAGGCCCCTCTGCTGCCCCCTGCCCATGCATTTTTGTCCCATGGAGATTTCCGCAAATCTTGACTTGAGCAGAGGGATAAATCTGAATATCATTGAAAGGGTGAGCCCTAAAACAGGAGCCGTCTTTCCGAACATATATATGAATTTATCCGATGTCATTATGATGTTGAAGCTTGCAAACCATACTATAACTGATGTCAGCACAAAGGCCGCCGCCGCTCCGTATACAAGGGCTTCCAGTGTAATCCTGTTGCCGTTAAGATAAAACAGCACAGTTTCCCCGTCATGGGTAAAGAATGTGTTTATGACAACCATTATGATAATTGCCGGCACCATGAACAGGATATTTGTTTTCACAGCCTTGCTGCCGCCTAAAAGCACAGAATAGCCCCATGAGCATACAAATCCTATCCCTATAAACAGAGGTCTTGTGGAAAACATGGCTATGCCTATGGCAAAGGCATAGAATACGAGGTTTACAGCCGGATGATATCCTGCAAATTCGCAGGACTCCCCCAGACCCTTTTTAATTGTATTCATGCCCCAGATCCTTTCCCAGATTGCAGGTGTATGCCCATACAATACTGTCGCCGTCTTTCAGCTTGTAAGACGAACAGCCGTAGTCGGGATACCTGCCGTTTACTCTGTACATCCATCCGCTTTCAGAGCCTGCGTCAAACTCATACAGATGGTTTATTCCCTCAATGTAATATGAGCCGTATACAGGCGTATAGTTTGATTCTATATGTATATTATGATTCCTGCATACAGCGTAAAGCACATCGTACACTGTCGCATTCTTTTCGCACCTGTACTTTGTTCTGCTCAGGATAACACCGTCTGACGGAACATACGGCACCTTTGCCTCATCTGTCAGCTTTGACATATCATTCGAAAGATTATCGCATCTTATCTGTATGCTCACTGTTATCTTTTCATCTTTAACAGCTTTGTCTGAAGAAAATTTTTTATCAGACTTTCCTGCCCTGCTGCCGCTCTTTGATTCAGAAGTCTTAGAACTTTTTTTATCGCTTTCGGATTTATCCTTTTCTGCGTTTGCCTTTTCCTTTGCTATTTCTTTCTTTGTTAAATCATCCTTGTTCGCGGCTTTTTTAAACTCCCCGATACTCTCTTTCAGAGCTTCATATGCGGCTTTCTGCTCCTCATATACACTTGACTTGTCCTCATAAACCGTCTTTGCAGCCTCTATATCCTCTGAAAACGCCACTACTGTGTCAGGAAGATACTGTCCTTTTTCGTAGCCCGTTTCAGCCTCAAGAAGCAGCTTTTCGGCATCAGACACCGCATTGCCGAGGCTGGCTCTGTAGTCTGCCCTTTCCACATTAAGCGCAAGTATGCCGCCAATTACGCATAAAGCTGCAAGAGCGGCAAGGGCTATTCTTCTTATTCGTTTTTTTCTAAGTATGTTATCCATATTCACTCCACAAAAGCCTGCGTTTTTTCCTCCGGTATAAGGCTTTTTTCTAATTATATCTTTAATTTCACCTGTTGTAAATTCACATTTTGCGGGATACCTGCTAAAAGTTCAGAGGGCCTGCTTTCCTGATATGCAGACCCTCACTATAACTATTTAGTCCATGTTCTTACGGCGTATTTACACTGTTTCAGCGCACTCTGCGCTATAACCTTATCTCCGTCATATACAACCGCTCTTACTTTATAGTAATATTTTGAACCCCTTTTGCCTTTTGTATTTATATATGTCTTAGAAGTCTTAGTCTTAACTGCTGTATACTTTGAAGCTTTCTTCACTGATCTGTAATACCTGTACTTAACAGTGTATCCCATATCTGAAAGTTCCTTAATCAAAGTATTATTCTTACTGTTCATCTTCACAGTGACCTTGACATTCTTCTTGGCTGTCTTTGATGATACAGCCTTGAGTTTAAGTTCCTTAATCAGAGATTTTGCCTTATCAGCGCTATCATTCTTATCGTCACTGTCAAGTTTAACATCTGCAGTATCTACAAGAGCAAATTCACTGAAATGAGGTGTTTTAAATTCATAGAACTCTACCTTGTTCTGAGTAATTCTCCTGCCTTCAAGCTTCTCTAAGGCTCCATCTTTAATATGTACTGCAGCTATGTTCTTGTCTTTAAGCGCAGCAGGTACGGCAAGTCTTACTGTCACAGTTCCTTTGAATTTGGATATCATCTTGTTTCCTGATTTAGCTGCAAGCTTAAATATCTGTCCGTTTGCTCCAACAAGTGATTTCTGTGCTTCCTCAGGCTTTGATACCTTGGTTATTTCAATTGATATTTTGTTTCCTGAGGCTTCGCCTGCTATCTGTTTTAAAGTTTCCTTATCAAGGTTAATTTCTCCTGCAGGTGTTTTAACAGTAACAGTCGCTTCTGTATCTTTTACTATGCTTTCAACGGTTTTCTTATCAAGTTCAAGGTTTACTGTTTCGGCATCATTAGTATCTGATGATAATACGTTAATTACTATCTCTGCCGATTTGTTTTCCTTGGCCTGCTTGATAAGTTCTGCAGCGTTTTCCTCTGTTACCGTTGCAGTAGCAGTGTTTCCTGATATCTTAACTTCTGTCGGCACAGTTGTAATTGCTGAACCTGTATTTCCGGTTGTTATAACTTCATTATTTGTGCCAGTCCATGCGCCTGCCTGTGAATCCTTGGTCCAGTCTTCTACATAGTAAAGTTTAACACTGTCCCCGTTTTTCAATATATAATCCTGAATACCAACGTTTGGTAATACGCCATTTACGCTATACAGCCAGCCACTGTTAGGTCCTTTGTCGAAGTTTGCCAAGGTAATACTGCCTTTGCTTACTGCTGTAATGTAATTTTTATCAGCGCCTATGCAGCTCATGCCTGAAGCTGCAAGGGCTTTAGTAATAAGATCATATGCTGTGCTTCCTTCTGCAAGCGTGTAGCCTGCAGCCGTAATCCACTCATTACTGCCATCCGGTGAAACCGTAAGGCTTGCAACTATGTTCTTGCTGCCCGGCTCGCCCGGATTTGGAGTTTCTGGGGTTTCTTCTGTTTTTCCCTCACCTGTAGCGCTTCCCGGATTTTTACCCGACTCTGGTTTCGGTTCCGGTGACGGCTGCTCCGTACCTGTATAGTTCTTACCTGTATAAATATTGTAGCTATCTCCGTTTTCAGAGTTCTTTATCTTTTCAAGCACGATAAGCGCGCGGAAACCCTGCTCTGTTGCAAGCGCCTGCGCTTTTTCACCAGCTGTTCCGTCTGAATATCCTGTAGTAAATCCGTTATGGCTGTCATTAATGTAAAGTGTAAGCGCATCTGCAAGACTGCTTCCGTTTTTGCTGAAATTGTTCGGATTTGTTCCGATTGCAGCAAGTCCTGTAATAACCATTGCATCTGTATTTACGTTTCCAAAGGATCCGTTTTCACCCTGCGCTTTCTCTAAACCTGAAACGGCATTTTTAATAAAGTCTGCTGCTGCGGATTTTACTCCATAGGTATCTTCACTTGCTCTTGCAAAGCGTGCAAGCGCTGCAAGTGCTGTTCCTGTTGTGTCAATGTCATCATATTTTTTACCCCAGTATGAGCCCTGACAGATACCGTTTGACCCCTGACTGTCGGTCAGAGTTTTTACAAGCTGCTGTACCTGCGCTGCTGTCAGATTTACATTGCCCTGCTCGTCGGCAAGCAGAATCCAAGGAGCTGTATAATATGCAGCATTTCCTGCCATAGCCTTAAGCTTTGCCGCATTATTATACTCTGTACCGCCATATGTCTTTAATTTTGTAGAGTCTATATTGAGTGCGCTTAAAATTATCTCGCCCTTTGCACGATCTGATGCGGTTGCGCTGTTTTGCTCAAGCGCATTGATTGTCAGGTTCAGATAATTCTGTTTTGCCTCGTCACTTGTCCTATATGTTTTGCCTGTAAGTCCGGCATAGGCTGCCATATCAAATACAACCCATTCGTCATATTTGTTAACATAGCTTTTAGCAATTGTATCTATAAGGGCTGTTATTTTTTCCCCTGCAGGATAAATTACTATGCTTATCGGCTTTGAAAGTGTAATGCCGTCTTTGCTTAGCTTAAGTGTTGCGGTTTCTGTAACTGCCGCGCCTGTTTCATTCTTTTTATTTAATTTAAGGCTGTTTCCCGATGCTGTGATGTAGCCGCTGTGAATATCATCAGCGGACTGTGTAAATTCTGCTGTAATACCATCTGTTGCTGTATTGCCGTCTTTTAATACTTTTAATTCTGCCTTTATTTCTGTATTTGCAGAAACAGAAACAGTATCAAGGTACTTGCTCAGCTCATCAACAAGAGATGTGTCCGGCGCAATTGCTTCTGTATTCTTTAAGTACGGATTTCCATCGTCGTCAACTGTCCAGTTAGCTCCCAGCTTTTTGAGCATTTCCTTGCGCGCATCTTTATCTGATACAACGGTTTCTCCGTTGTTTGCTCCCGCTGCAGTGCCTGCTTCCACATAGCAGTCCTTAATATTTGCGGCTGCAATTGTGCCTTTTGCGTAAAGTCCGAATGCCTTGCCGTCTGCACCTACAACTTTACCTGAGTTATAGCAGCCTTTCATTGACGGCTTGCAGTTATCTCCTGTCTGCGCTCCTGCATTACCTAAAAGTCCCGCAGCCTGCACTCCCGGTCCGTAAACCGTACCTGCGTTGTAGCAGTCTTCAAGCTGCACACAGTTTTTGTTGCCGCCTACAAGTCCTCCTATTGTAGTATTGGAGTCGGAACCTGTGCATACGATGTTACCGGCATTATATGACTCTTTAATAAGCATTTTGTGGTCTTCCCACTTGTATTCAATACCGTCTTCATAGCCGCCTACAAGTCCGCCTACACCCTCGCAGCCTCTTGCTAGGGCTGAAACATTCACTGCGCTGCCACAGTTTTTGATAGTAACATCACCGACTGCATATCCTGCCAGACCACCTGCTCTTGCATAAGGTTCCGAGCAGTATACCTGTCCTTTTAAAATAAGGTTTTCAACTGTCGCATTGTCAAGACAGCCAAAGAAGCCGTAATATGTGCGGGCGTTATCAACATTCAGTCCGCTTACAGTATGTCCCTGTCCGTCAAAATGTCCCTTAAACGGCATTGTTCTGTTGCTGCCGATAGGCGCCCAGCTTGTACCGCCAAGGTCAATATCATCTGACAGCTTCACATAGCTTTCAGCATATTTTTTCACGCCTTTGTTTACCTGCTGTGCAAAATATGCAAGCTCATCTCTGCTGCCTATTACATAAGGCTCCTCTGCGGTACCGGTTCCTTTCAAGGTATCTAATTTAACGGTAACGGTCTGTCCGTTATCAGTTATTTCAAATGTCCCTGTTTTAGTTATATGGTCTTCTGCGGTAACCTCATAGCTGTATGTACCCGCAGTCAGGCTGTATTTACCGTCTTCTCCCGGTGTGTAGTTTTTCTCACCCTTAAACACTCTGATTTCAGGAGTCTTATCTCCGCATGTGACATCAAATGTCACTTCATATTTAGGAAGTGCCGTCAGTTTAACACTGATGCTGCTGTTTTCAACGGGCACTTTAAATGTTCCTGCTGCAGTTTCATAATCCTCCGCTTCAGCTTTATAATAATAGTCGCCCTCTTTAAGCGCATATGTATATGAACCGTTATCAGCAGACTCTGCATATATTAATTCACCGTTCGCATCTGTACCTTTGTATACTTTCAGGTCAGCATTTGCCGGCTCTAATGTAATTACTGTATCAGGCACTTTATATGGAAGTGTGATTGTCATCTCTTTATCGGTCTTACCGACAATAAGGGTACCTGTTGCAGTGTCCTTAGCAACACCTTCCTTTGGCACAGCAGTATACGTATATATGCCATCTGAAATCACCGCTGTAAACACACCGCCACTGCTAACATCCATATTTGTATCTTTATTGTCTTTAGTCAGAGTCACACTTCCGGCATCTGCAGCTTTCACTGTAACCGTATGCTCTTTATCAGCCAGCTTTGTGAGCCACGCAGGAACAGGATATTCGCCAAACGCCTCACTCTTTGCAAAGCCTGTAAGTGTCAGTCCCTTTAGCTCATCTGTAGACTTTCCTTCTATCGTACCTGTAAGATAACCATATGATTTAGATAAAGCTTCAAGTGAACTCCAAGATGACGATCCTTTATTGTAGTACACTTTCTCCGCTCTAATAGCTGAAGCTGAATTAGTTGTTTTATTATATGCAAACCCGCATGTGCCTGAACCTGTAATGTTTCCACCAAAATATACATTTTCAGCTACTACAGGAGATGTGTTGCCGAGCCAGCCGATAATTCCGCCGCTTCCGCCTGAATATCCTTTTTTAGTAATACTTCCTATCACCGCGCTATTACTAATATGTACTTCCTTTATATATTGCGCGCAACCAATTAATCCGCCTATATACCCTGTATTTTCAATATTAACACTACTAAATACATTATTGATAGTTACAACATAATCACTATTTGAATCTGTACTACCAACAATTCCACCTATGCAATTATTGATATTATCTAGTTCTTTATTAATTGTAACATCTACGTTACAATTCTTTATATTAGCACTCGATGAATTTATAATTCCTGCAATTGCACCAGCACATACTTTGCTTTTTGAAGTTGCAGATATTGTCATTGTTTTAATTTGAAGATCTTGCACATCTCCTGAGAGTTTCGCAATTAAGCCTAAATAACCACCATTGCTTCCGTCGCTCGATATATTCAAATTCGATATTGTATATCCATTACCCTCAAAGGTACCTGTCAGGCTTTTAATCGGCTCCCTAGGTACATTACCCATATCAATATCGCCTGCAAGTTCAACAGTACCTTCAATATCCTGACCGCCAAGAGCTGCAAGTTCTGCTGCATTATGTACAATAATTGTTCCTGTCACCTTAGAAGATGCACCAGTATCAGCAAACACCACTCCCGGCATCATACTGAACACTACTGCAAATGACAGCAGCATTGCCATTACCTTAGTTATAACTTTTTTCTTCCTCATATTCTCTCCTTCCTTAATTACTGTAGTTTTAATTACATCGAACTGATAAAATCCACCTTAATAAGGCAGTTTACTATCCCCCCTGCTCTGCCCCAAAAAACAAACATGGGAAGAAACGTCTATATATTTCTCCCCACCGGATATCATTATTAACAGAGCACACTAATATAAAGGCTGCGCATTACAGCCCCCTGTCTGCTTATTAAACGGTTTCGATTTCTATCCAATTCTCCGTTGGGTTAAATCACTGTTTTGTGTATGTATCCTGACTCAGAAATCATAGCACTGCCTGCCTTCCCGGTTGCCCAGTGACATAATAGACAGCGCTCCCTCTTTACAGTGGCGGGACCGTACAGGATTTGCACCTGTTTCCATCTTAGC
>URGK01000013.1 GCA_900547295.1 uncultured Eubacteriales bacterium | reverse complement strand
TGATAGGCTCGTGCGTATTATAAAATACATACTGTTCATCTTCATCGGTATTCTTTCTTTTGTGCAGTTTGAAATTGGTGCTGACCGATTTACGCAAAACAGTATGACCGAGATATTCCTGTCTGCTTAAAATCGCTCTTATGGTTGACATTCCCCAAAGATACGGGTCTGAAAACTTTGTTCCGTTATACTGTTCGGGGTGATATTCCTTTGCGTGTGCAGCCGGAATTAAAACCTTTTCTTCGGTAAGCAATTCAGCGATTGCTCTCGGACTTTTTCCCTCGTTGGCAAGCAGAAAGATACGCTTTACTACCTCAGAAGCCACAGGGTCAACGACAAGCGTTTGTTTGTCGGTTGCTAATCGGTTATATCCATAGGGAATTGAACCGCTACAACGCTTTCCGTCTTTCATACGGGCGTCAAACACAGCCTTGATTTTATTGCTTGTGTCTTTTGCGTACCATTCGTTCATTATATTCAAAAATGGGGCAAAGTCATTGTCAGAAGCATTATTGCTGTCGATACTGTTATTTATCGCAAGGAAACGGACATCTTTCTGTGGGAACAGAACTTCCGTATAAAAACCGACTTGCAGATAGTTTCGCCCTAATCGGCTCATATCCTTAACAATAATCGTTGCGACATTTCCTGCTTCTACTTCCTTAATCAACTCCTGAAAACTCGGACGATTGAAATTTACACCCGAAAAACCATTTCTTCGGGCGTAATCTTCCAAGTATTGCTTTTGATTGGTGATTGAATTTGACTCACCATTAAGATCATCATCTCTCGACAAACGCTCATAGAGTGCTGTAATCTTTGAACTCCTTGACATTCTCTTATCCTCCTTTCCTTATGTAATCCGATTTAGCATTACAGGGATTACTCCCTCTGCTAATAGGAGAAAATAGGGGTACAAAGCGGAACTGTTTTTCAAGAAAATCAAAATATTTTTTTGAAGTTCCAAGACCGATTTTGATAGCCTATTTTCAATTTAGAAACGCATTATTTATCGTCCTACTAAAGTATAGCCCTCCGGCGCAAGCTCAATTGCCGTCACCGTCTCACCGAAGGTGGATGCCCATGCGTCAAAATGCTGAAGTCCGCTTCTTTGAAGTGTTTCATACTGCAAATACCGCTGAATGGTATAAAGCTCTACCATAGAGTTACTGATAGGCGTTCCTGTGGCAAATACAATTCCCTTGCCCCCTGTCAGTTCATCCAAGTATCTGCATTTCATAAATAAGTCGCTTGATTTCTGCGCTTCCGTCTGGGCGATGCCGCCCACATTCCGCATTTTGGTATAGAGAAACAGGTTCTTGTAATAATGACTTTCATCAATAAAAATCCGGTCTACTCCAAGCTCCTCAAAAGTCACCACATCGTCTTTTCTGCTTTGGTTATTCAATTTTTCAAGCTTTACCTTCAGCTGTTTCTTGCTTTTCTCAAGCGCCTTTATGGAAAACCGTTCGCCTCTGTTTTGCTTCAGCTCACCGATTCCTATCATGATTTCGTCAAGCTGTTTTTCCTTGCACCTGCGAGAACTTCAAAGTATGCGTCGAAATTATCCTCCGCTCCGTTTTCCGCAGCACATAAGACCGCCTGCGTCAGGCTGTCTTTTTCCGTTAGTTCCCCATATACGACTTCCAGCGTTTCAATGACTTCTGTTTCATACCGTAAATCCATGTTCCAAATGAGAACTTCTATGGGCATCCTGCCTTCATGGGTATCGGAAATATCAAAGTAGTGCTTTAGTCTTTGCGGTCCGTTTACACGGTCATCAAAGACAGCAATGCCCTTTGCCCCTTTGTTCACCCATCTGTGAAACCGGTCATTCCACTTTTCGATTTCGAGCACCGCTGTGGCGTCGGGCCTTTGCGCATAGATAAGAAGCTGCTCATCAAAGCGCAGTTTGAAATTAAATCCGGCTGTTTTCAGAAAACCCCGCCACGCTTCCTTATCCCCTGCGACCTGCCTTGAAACTTCTTCATAAACTGCGGAAATGAGCTGGTATTTACTTGCCATTTGCTTCACCTGCCTTTCCTCTTTTCTGGCAATAAAAAATCAAGCAAGTATTTTTACCTGCCTGATTATGTACTGAAAATCTCCCTTCCGCAAAAGCTGGAAACATCTATATCCTAAAGTGTCTATATTTTCAGCACCTCATTACTATATTATATTGCTTGGAATAAAACAGTTATCACTGTCAATCGGTATGACTTCCTCACACATACAAACAATACCGCCGCTCCCACGTTTGAGAGATGTCTTATCAATCACTGAATACTTTTTAATTTCTCTCCTGTTTGGACTTGCAGATTTTTTTATCTCAATCGGATGAATTGTATCATTCTCTTCAATAAATAGATCAATTTCTTTCGCATTGGAATCTCTATAATAAGAAAGGTTTGCTTTTGACTTTGAATAAGCATAGGTCTTCACAAATTCCATCACCACATAGTTTTCATAATAATGACCGCTTGCGGCACCGTTCATCAGCGTTTCCGGTGACAGCCACATTGACAGGTATGCACAAAGTGCCGTATCGCAGAAATAGAGCTTTGGCATTTTCACAAGCCGTTTCAGTTCATTATTCTCGTAAGGCTTCAGGAGATATACAATACCGAGTCCTTCCAATATATTTAGCCAAACCTTTGCAGTAGGTTCTGATATATCCGATGCTTCAGCTAATGTGGCATAGTTGACCTGCTGAGATACCAGAGCCGCACATGCACTTAAGAATTTTGAAAATTTCACGGTGTCACTTACGCCGCCGACTTCTGTTGCGTCACGTATGAGATAGGTTTCTACATAAGAATTAAAATATTCTTCTCTTATTTCTCTGTCAACCTCCTGAACATCCGGCATTCCGCCCTTCCAAATATGCTCATAGACAGTTACAATATTGTTTTTTTGAAAAAGTTTCTGCCTTTGAAGCAGTCCCTGTAAAGATAAATTGAGGTCATCGTCTATTAAAACGTCTTGTTTTTCTCTCTGTGAAAGACTGTATAAATTCAATATACCGATTCTGCCTGCCAGGGTTTCTCTGACCTGCTTCATCATCTGGTATTGCTGCGAACCTGTAATCCAAAACTGCCCTTTCTCGTCGCTTTCATCACACATTATCTTTATTTGTTCAAAAAGCCCGGGCGCTTTCTGAATTTCATCGATCAGTATCGGTGGTTGATAAGTTTGAAAAAATAATACCGGGTCCGTTTGAGCAAGCTCTCTTGCCATACGATTATCGAGAGATACATAAGTTCTGTTTGTTCCTTCCGCCAAGTGCTTCAGCATTGTTGTTTTTCCAACCTGCCTTGCTCCGGTTACCAATATTGCCTTAAAATGAGAATTCATCTTAAGAAATTTTCTCTCCAATTCTCGTTTTATATATTTCATAATGGCGCCTCCTTTTTTATGATATTCTAAAATTTATTTTATTTTATCATAAAAATTGCACAGAATCAATTCTTACGCTTAGTATAAGCCATTATTTATCAGGATATTCTTAAATTAATTTTATTTATTCATATTTCTAATTGAACACCACATCTAAACAGTACTTTTCACAAAAAAATGTTCATAATATATACACAGCAATCATTCCAACAATTCTACCTTTACTTGCCGTGAAATATTAATTAAAAATCAAACAAGCACTTCCCTCTCCGATTATGTAAGGGGGATGTAACTATTCCTCATAAAGAAGAAATGCTTCTGCTGTGATTCTGATTCCAAATGCCACTCCGCAACGATAAGCCGCTGTATCTTCCACCCCTCCCATCAGCAGGTAAAGTTCCATAAACTCCTCAAACAGCTCCTCCTGCTCTTTTGAAAATGTCTTTCTAAGTGCTTCTTCCAGGCGGTTCTTCTTCTCTCGATGCACTTTATAGTCCTCATCGTTTATGATCACTTTCTCCGCTCCCGGTATTCCCTCACGATAAAGGTTCTTTATGATTGATTTGTCTTTCATCTTCATGATGCCTGCCTTTCCTTGTTTTGTTCTATCATATCTATGAAAAAGCAGCCTTTCCACTATGTAAAAGCCCGGCTTTCCTCTGCAAGGCCGGACTGCTCTGTTTACCTGGTCTCATCTGTGAAGCTTTCTGATGCTCCCGCAAGAAAAGTAATGACCTTATTCTTTTTCACCGCCTCTATCAGCTCCAGCATTTTATCCAGCTCCTCTTTTGAATGAAGCCCTGTACTTCTCATGTCTTCCAGGCTGAAGTTCATAATCGACTTCTCCGTTACATATCCCTTTTCAAACAGTTTGTTCATCACCCTCATGGTCGTTTTGTCTATGGCCATCTGCTTTTTCACCTCGTTTCTCTTCCAGTTCCTTTAAAATCTCTTTCATACAAAATCCGCAAAACCTTGTTTTTTTATCGTAATATGGGCAGGAATCACTGCATTTTTTTCTACCCATCCCGATCACCTTCTTTACGCATCAGATGGCTTCCGTAGTCGGTAAAGGCATACCAGTTTGTCCGGTCAAATTTATTCCGGTTAAAGCAGCCTTTGATGATGACCTTTTTCTCTACCAGACGCTGAACAGCATCCTGAATCATGTTACCGCTTAGGAAAGGGAAAAAGCCTGTCATCATAAGCACGGAACATCTGCACCATTTCCTGCCGTCCCTCTCATAGTCTCTGCCGTCATAGCTGCCCTTTTCTATGTTGTCCCAGATAAACTGTGCAATGATTGCGGCGTGAATGCCAAAACGCACTGCCATAGTTCCTTTGAATTTACACATCAAGCCCTCCTGTTTCCAAAAAAAGAGAGTGACATTGCTGCCACTCTCACATCTTCTTTTATTCGTTTTCTTCTGTACTGCCGTCGCTCTTTTCCGCCTTTAATCTGGTTCTGATTTTCATTGCGGTAATGCCTGCGCCCGCTGCGAGAAGAAGCACAACCCACAGGATGACATTGGAATCATCCCCGGTCTTCGGTGTGTCTGTAAATACTGGCGGGGTTTCCTCTTTCTCTTCTTCCGGTTTTACTTTCACGGTCTGCCCTTCATCGTCAATATCTTCATGGACTGCTACCTGAATATCGGAATCTGCGTAAAAGACCTTTTCAAAGACTACGATTTCTTTTCCGGAAAGCCCTTCAGCGTCAAAAGTAAAGGTGACTTCTACCGTCCCGCTATCATTTTCTGCTGTAAATTCCATCTCGGAAGTAATCTCTTCACCACCGACTTTAAGCGGTTTTCCGATTTCCTTATCCATCAGGATCCCCTTTAACAGATACGCTTTTCCCGGCACCAGGTTTTTATATTCCACCGTATCTTTGATGGTAACTTCCCCTTTGTTCTCCAGCTCTTTATCTCTGTCACTGTCATCAGAAGCAGTCGTTCCGATTTCCGGGAAGTGAATAGTCTGTCCTTGATTCTCAAGATCTGCGTGAACGGCAATCTCCTTATCTCCTCTGTACAACGTTTCAAAGACTACGATATCCTTTCCGGAAAGCTCGCTGCTGTCAAAAGTAAATTCCACCGCTACATCACCGTTTATTGTCTCAGCGGTAAATTCTTTTGTCACGGTCACTTCCTTCTCACCGTTTTTCAAAGGTTTTCCGGTCTCCTTATCCATGATGGTTCCAACCAGCTTATAGGTTTTACCTGCCTTTAATCCTTCGTAGTGAACCGTATCTACAATGGTCACTTCCTTGCCGATGATGCTGTAAGCGGTTTCCGTATCTTTATCCTTTGCGGTTGTTCCGATTTCCGGATAATATACGGTCTGTCCGTCATCTTCAATATCCGCGTGAACCGCAAGCTTCACATCGTCTTGGTAAAGTTCTTCAAAGACCACGACTG
Source organism: uncultured Eubacteriales bacterium (assembly GCA_900547295.1). GTDB lineage: Bacteria > Bacillota > Clostridia > Peptostreptococcales > Anaerovoracaceae > UMGS973. Next base: position 33,989 of record URGK01000013.1, on the reverse strand, counting down.
CCTTTCCTTTCAGCAGAGCGCTGTCCACCTTAAATTCCACTTCTACGGTGCCTTCCGCTTTTTTCGCCGTAAAAGTCTTCTCTACCGTCACAGGTTTTCCGTCGTTTTCAATCGGCTTTCCAGTTTCTTTATTCATCAAAGTACCGATAAGCAGATAGTCTTCGCCCTTTTTCAGCCCCTTATATTCCACCGTATCTACGATGGCAACTGTTTCCTCTGCCTTTCCAAGCTGTGAATCGCTCGCCTCGTCTTTTGCCGTTGTTTTGATTTCGATATAGTCATCGGTCATAGTTCCAAGAGGCACTGTCACAGCGTCCTTATATACGCTTACTTTGACTTTCATCAGGGTCATGCCTTCATTGGCTTCACATCTCAGTTCCTCAATCTCATAATCATCGTAGATTAAAGCACCCTTCTCATTGTTTGGCTCTGCTTCACCAAACCAGATGCCGTCCTCGGAAGTCTTTCCCGCATTGGTATTCTGAGTATGGGGATTCCAGGAAGCTGCGGTACTTGCGTATCCGTTGGCGTCTGTCACGATAATATGGCTTTCGCCGGTTGTGAGGGAAGTGATTTTAAAAGGAATGCCGGCAAGTCTGTTTAAGTCCCCGTCCGATACCTTTACAAAATCCAGATCGCCACGCTTTACCTGTTCCGGTGCAATGGGAGCATGATAGGTTTTTACACTTTCCGCCGTGCCTTCTGAAGGAATCCATACGGTTAAAGATTCCTCAAAGGGAAGATATCCTTCCGGAGCCTTTGTTTCGGTAATGACTACTTTTCCAAGTGGAAGACATACGGTCGTTCCATCGTTTTGATAGTAAAAATCATCTCCTGAAACAAAATGGGCGTCATCAAAACGGATTCTGCCTTCAGCGTCCGTTTTGAAAATCCAGGTTCTGTCCGGTTGCTTTGCCGCTCTTGGCTCTGAATTTACTGCGTAAAATTCCACCTTGAATTCAGCGCCTTCCAGTGCAGCTTTACCCTGGGGCTCATATTTCTTTGTTTCAGTATCAATCTTTTCAAGAACAAGATCCATCGGATTGTTCTGCGGCACTTCTTTCACCTTAATGCTTGTCGTCTGTTCTGTGACTACATGCACATCATAGCTTGTAACATCAATGGCATATCCTGCGGAAGCCTTCACTTCCTTTACGGGATAGCTGCCCTCTTCCAGCTTTCCTGATTTGGCATAGCCATTCTCATCGGTTGTCAATGTGGTAATCAGCTTGCCGTCCTGATAGACACCGTACTTTGCGCCCTTCAGTGTATAATTGGGATTGCCATCTGAAACAGAAGCATTGCTACTGCTTTTGTTTAACTCAAGCCATCCCATAGGCTCCATGTACCAGGAACCGACAATGTCCTGATAAGAGCCGCTTTTGATGATGAATGCTTTGTAGGCATCCGGCGGCGCAGGCAGCTTCTTCAGTTCGTTTACCACTTCTTTTGTCTTTTCGATATACTTTGCCGTTGCCCCGGTGAAAGCGTCTCCTGACATTTTGTAGCCGTCGTGAATATATGAAACGAGAAGGTGTCCCACAACATAGGCCTCATTTTCAGACCAGCCGCTGAAGCACTTTCCCTTCATCACTTTGTCATACCCATATCCGCCGGGCATATAGTAAAGGGCTTTTCTGTATGCCGAATCCTTTGCCAAAAGCTCGTAAGTGTGACTGCCCTCATCCGGCGAGGCTTTTGTCGGGTCTGCGCAGTACGCCACATTTTTTGTGCTGCCGTCCACATACATAAAGTTGGTCCAGTGGCTTCCGTATTCCAGCACATCTCCCTTCTTGTAGTTTACCGTTCCGCTTGCAGCGTAAGCCTCCTGTGCGCTAAACGGCAAGCATCCCGCAATCACCGCAATACACAGCAGTATCGCAAGAATTCGTCTTTTGTTTGCGTGAATTGTTTTCTGCATTTGTGTTTCCTCCAATAAAAAAACTCCACAATACGTGAAGTATCTCTATCCGCCTGCTTTCGTTTTACCTCCCTGTTTCAAATTCATGCCGCCTGCGGATCCGGCAGCTATGTATCCACCTGCTTCATACAGGTGGTCCGCTCTCTATATATACTTCTTCTTTTTCAGTTGGTCAGTTGGTATATAGAGAAAGGTTGGGGTGTGGGGAAGGAAAACACAGCCCGCATAAAACCTACTCCTCCTGCTACCGCTCCTGTTCCTTTTGCGTTCGCTGAAGATACCTGACATAGTGGTCGATGGCTTTGAAAACAAACTCCTCCCTCTGCGATGCCTTGATGTTTTTGGGCAGCGCCTTATCCAGCTTTGCTGCGCTGAAGGAAACCTTCTCCTTTTGGTTCGGTTTTTCTTCCTGCATAATGGCGCAGATGGATTCCTCTGTCAGCTTGTTTTCCTGAAGCAGCTTTCGCATTCTGAGGGTCTGTGCGTGAGACGGTGTGCACTGCTCCATTTCGATGGTATCAAACAGTGCCTCTTGCAGCTCCTTTGGAAAATATGAAATCTCAACGGCAGGTCTTAATGCGATTTGGTTCTTATCCACCAGTTCCAGCAGGTCGGGAATCAGTTCTGTTAATCGGATATATCGTCTGATATTATCTTGACTTTCACCTACTTCATATCCGAGAATTTCCCGTGAAGTTTTTCCAGCATACTTCTGTGCCAATGGCACAGAAGTTAAATCTGACCTTTCCCCCTGTCTCTTCATAGCCTCCAGCCTCATTTTATATGAAAACGCCTTTTCACTTGGCAGTATGGTGGTTCTCTGCAAATTGCTGTCCACCATATAAATAATGGAAGCGTCTCTGTCCATTTCCACAACTTCCGCACGAAGGGTATCAAGCCCTGCAATCTCGCAGGCTCGTTTTCTTCTGTGTCCGGAAAGAAGTTCATACCTGCCGTCTTCCTTTTTTCTAAGCGTAGCAGGAGTAATAACGCCGTACTCTTTGATGCTTTCCGCAAGGTTTAACATATCCTCATCGTCCAGCACTTTAAAAGGATGGTCGGGGAAGTTATCAATTTCATCAATCGGGATATCGTAAATCTTTTTTAGCTTCGCTTCGTCTCTTTCTTCCTGGGTGGTAAAATACTCATCTAACCTGGGAAGTTCGAACTCGATCTTTTCTTTTTTCGCCATCTCTGATTACCTCCTTTGTTAGATTTTCGTATGCTTTCGCCACCGTTCCGTTCTTATCATAGGAAAAAATGCTTTCCCCTCTGGCGCTTACCTCTGCCGCTTTCACCCCTACAGGAATCTTTGTCTGATAAACCTTCATCAGATTTCCATACTGCTGCCTGAGTGTCTGCTGAATGTCTTTGGCAAGATTTGTCCGGGAATCTACCAGTGTCATTACGATTCCGTCTATCTTAAGATTCGGGTTGATGTTTCGTTTCACCCTTCCAATGGTCTGCGCAAGCTGGGTCATACCCTTTGCGGGAAGATACTGCTCCTGCACCGGAATGATGACGCTGTCGGCAGCAGATAGCGCGTTTATGGTAAGCATACCAAGAGAAGGCATACAGTCAATCAGAATGTATTCATAGTCCTTCTTAATATCCTTCAGGTAATTACGAAGCGTCAGTTCCCTGCTCATGGCGTTTACAAGGTTCATCTCCATAGAAGACAGTTCCAGATTCGCGGGAATCAAGTCAACGCCCTCCTTATGGCGCAGGACGCCCTCCCCTTTTTGAATTTCTTCCTCCCGGATTACCTTTCTCATCAGATCCGCCAAGGTGGTATTCAGATGATCCCCGTCTTTCCACCCAAGACAGGTAGTTAAATCTCCCTACGGGTCTGCGTCAATGAGCAGAACTTTTTTCCCTTCTTTTGCAAGTCCTATCCCTAAGTTGACTGTGGTTGTGGTCTTTCCCACGCCTCCCTTTTGATTACAGATAGCCACTATTTTCGAATCCTTCATCGTCCTCGTCCTCCTCAAACTCTTCATCTTCCTCATACCTTTCCTCGACAGAAGCCACAAAGCCGTTTAGAATCACTTCCTTTGTCTCCTCGGACTGACAGGCAAATGCTTCGATCTTGATTCTTGCGTGGTAATCACAGAGAGCCGCCAGTATATACATCAGATCAATGGCCTCATCCAGTTCATCTTCCTGATAAAGCTCTCTGATCTTCATCAGCGACAACAGATACATTTCAGGATCCTCCAGCATATCTGCGTAAACATGGTCTACCGCATAAAAGACCTCGCTTCCAATCAGTTCAACGCCGTGCAGAAAATGACTTTCTTCCTGTCCTTCATTTGCAGCCTCAATCACCAGTTCAATTCTTTTTACATTCTTCATTTTGCGTCCTCCTATTTTAAAAAAAGACAAAGTCGGTTCCGCCATTCCCTTTCAGCGGTAGACTTTGTCGATAATCCGGAAATATCGTAAACGATATTTTCCTGCATAATAAAAAAAGCCACTTCGTGATTGAAATGGCTATGTAAAACGGATCGTTCTTCTATATGAGAAGGCGGATACCAGGTATTCAGTTATATGCTAAGGACTTTAATCAGAAGTTCGTCTACCGGGTCTGTGTATCTTCCCTGCCTGATTAAATCGTTTTTTAGTTCTATGAGACTTTGGACTACTATTTTTTTCTCTTCTGCGTTAAGATAAAGATAAAGTTTTTTCTTGAACATATTGCCGACCTCCTTTTTCTTATAGTAAAACAACTTGATAAGTTATGCTAATGTGCAATTCCAATCAAGCTATTTTATTAAATGCCTGCAACGCAGTGATACCAATGGTATTGATGTGTTATTTGGGGGATAATTTCAGCCAGTTGGGGGAAGTCGCAGTATCCCCCAAAAAGAAATACTACGCAAACTTCACTTGATTTTTCGGAAGAACGAGGCGAAGTTTAAAACGGCAATTGGGGGATGGATTTCCCCCAAGTTTTCCCCAAAAAATCCCCCAAATCCATGGTCAAAATACGCCATTTTACGCTATTTTACGAACAAATAGTCACCTTGCTTTTAGACAATAAAAAACCCTTGAAGTGCCTGATAAATGGGCATTTTCCAAGGGTTTTAAAGTCATATTCGATTAGGAATTACTTTCCCATCTGCTTAGCAACTTCTTCTGCAAAGTTTTCTTCTTTCTTTTCGATACCTTCGCCTACTTCGAAACGTACTACCTTAGCAATTGAAAGGTCTTTGCTTACAGATTCAAGATATTTAGCAACTGTCTGCTTACCGTCTTCTGCTCTTACATAAGTCTGGTCAAGCAGGCAGATTTCCTTGAGCTGCTTTGAAACACGACCCTCAACAAGTCCGAGGAAGATCTTGTTTGCTGAGATGTTTTCTTTGTCAGCAACAGCAAGGTCAGCAAGCTTAGTCTTTGCTTCCTGTGAAAGGAAGTTTGGCAGATAGTTGAAATTAAAGCTCTTGTCAGCTCTCTTTTCTTCTAAGATTGCAACATCTTCTGCATCCCATACACCGTCAACAGCCTTGTCTAATAAAGCGTTTAAGATTGGCTTTGGAAGTGTGAACGGATCGTTTAATGCGCTTTCAAGTGTGATTTCCTTGATTTTAGCAAGCTCGTCAGCTGAGATATCGTTTCTGCTTACATACTGCGGGTTCATAGCTGCAACCTGCATTGCGATGTTTGTTAAAGCTTCTTTTACAGCATCGTTAGCTTCGCCGCTGCCTACAACGATAACGCCGATTCTTCCGCCGCCGTGAATGTATGAAGTAACAACATCACCTGATGCTTTTTCGATTCTTCTGATTGACATGTTTTCGCCGATCTTAGCAATCTTAGCAGTTAAAACGTCCTGTACTGTAGAATCTTCGAAGCTCATTGCCTTGAATGCTTCGATATCATTGCTTTCTGCTGTTAATGCAAGCTTTGCAAGGTTTTCTACGAATTCAACGAATTCTTCGTTCTTTGAAACGAAGTCTGTTTCTGAGTTTACTTCAACGATAGCAGCAGTCTTGCTGTCATCTGAGAATGCAATTCTTACTAAGCCCTCTGCAGCAATTCTGCCGGCTTTCTTAGCAGCCTTTGCAAGTCCTTTTTCTTTTAAATAATCAACAGCAGCCTCTATGTTGCCGTCAACTTCGACTAATGCTTTTTTGCAGTCCATCATACCTGCGCCTGTCATTTCACGCAGTTCTTTTACCATTTGTGCTGTTACAGCCATTGTTGTTTCCTCCCTGAAAATTATTCTTCTGTTGCTTCTTCAGCAGTCTCTGCTACTGCTTCTTCTGCAGCGGCTTCGTCTTCTGCAGTCGCATCTTCGCCCTGGTTAGCTTCGATGATAGCGTCAGCCATCTTACCTGCGATTAATTTTACTGCTCTGATTGCATCGTCGTTTGCAGGGATTATATAGTCAACATCATCAGGGTCACAGTTTGTATCAACGATACCAACAACAGGAATACCTAAAATTCTTGCTTCTTTAACTGCAATCTTTTCTTTTTTAGGGTCTACGATGAACATTGCGCCAGGCATACCCTTCATTTCCTTGATACCGCCTAAGAATCTTTCAAGTTTTTCTGCTTCTGCTCTTAACTTGATAACTTCTTTCTTAGCAAGCTTTTCGAAAGTTCCGTCCTCTTCCATCTTCTGAATGTCATAGAGTCTCTTGATTCTTGCTGAAATTGTCTTGTAGTTTGTAAGCATGCCGCCGAGCCATCTCTGGTTTACGTAGTACATGCCGCATCTCTTAGCTTCGTCTTCGATAGCTGCCTGAGCCTGCTTTTTAGTTCCTACGAAAAGAACCGGCTTGCCTGTAGCTCCAACTTCTTTCATAAAGTCATAAGCTTCATCGATTTTCTTAACTGTCTTCTGTAAGTCGATGATGTAGATTCCGTTTCTTTCTGTGAAGATGTAAGGTGCCATTTTAGGGTTCCATCTTCTTGTCTGGTGTCCAAAGTGTACACCTGCTTCTAGTAATTGTTTCATTGAAATTACTGCCATTTTAATTTCCTCCTGGTTTTTCCTTCCGTCATAATTGCTCCCAGAGCAAACTCCATTTTAACAACGCTGTGCGCTGGAGCACCTGTCATCCGGGCCATATGACGTGCTATTTTAATCAGTCTGCAAATCACAACAGACCAACATATACTATACTATAAAAAATTCCCGAATGCAAGCGAAAACTTGTACATTCGGGGTTATATCCGTTTTTAATTTTAATCCGTCACCGGTCTTCTCTGAAATACGGAAGTCCCAGACTTTCAGGCGGCTGATCCTCTCTTCTCTTGCGCACGCTTGTAAATATCAGTACCACAATAGTTACAAGGTAAGGAAGCATCTTGTAAAGCTCCTTGGCTGCCATTCCCACGCCCGGTATGAACAGGTGCAGGATATACAGTCCGCCGAAAATGATGGAGCCGAATATAGCAATGTTTGGCTTCCACAGCGTGAAAATAACCAGCGCGATTGCCAGCCAGCCTCTGTCGCCGAATGCGTCGTTTGACCATACGCCGCTTGCGTAGTCCATAACATAGAACAGTCCGCCAAGGCCTGCAATCATACAGCCGATGCATATTGAGCAGTATTTGTATCTGTTGACGTTGATACCGGCAGCATCTGCTGTGGCAGGGTTTTCACCCACCGCGCGAAGCTGAAGTCCCACTCTTGTCTTTTTAAGGACATATGCTGTCACAATTGCTATTGCAACTGCCAGATATGTGAGGAAGCCGTAGGAAAGAAATATCTTGCCAAACCACCCCAGACTGCCTGCAAACGGCAGATGAGCGCTGAAGAATTTGCTTGTTGCCGAAAGAGCGATTGACGGAACCTCTCCACCTGTCAGCTTAATCAGTGAGCCTCCGAAGAAGTTACCGAAGCCCACACCGAATGTTGTCATCGCAAGACCTACAACGTTCTGGTTTGCTCTGAGGGTTACTGTCAGCACGCTGAATAAAAGCCCCATCAGAAGCGAGCCTAAAAGGCAGGATATCATCGGTATGAATATGGCAAGGAAAGGGTTAAGTTCGCCGCTGCATCCCTGCTCATAGAGGAAAGAGCCGATTACTCCGCATATGCCGCCTACATACATTACGCCCGGAATACCCAGGTTAAGGCTTCCCGCTTTTTCGGAAATCGTTTCACCTGTACAGCCGAACAGAAGCGGCATACCCTGCATTACTGCACGAGGTATAAATGCAACCAAATCAAACATTTACGCTTCCTCCTTTCCTGAATTTTTTCTTATATGAACTTTGTAATTTATAAAGAATTCACAGCCTATAATGAAGAACAGGATTATTCCTGTGAGTATGTCCGAAAACGATTCGTTGAGACCGAAGCTGGTTGAAATTTCTCCCGCTCCCTGTCCTAAGAATACTATCAGCAGGCTTGCAAATATCATAGCTGCCACATTAAACTGCGCAAGCCATGAAACCATTATGCCGAGGAAGCCTCTGCCTCCCGCAAGGGTTGTTGTGATAGTGTGGTCTATGCCTGAAACCATCATCCAGCCTGTAAATCCGCATATAGCCCCTGACAGAAGTATGGTTCTCATTATAACTTTATCCACCTTGATGCCTACATAGCTTGCTGTTCTCTGGCTTTCGCCCACAACGGAAATCTCATAGCCGTGCTTACTGTATTTGAGATATACATACATTCCCGCAGTTATAATTGCAACGAATATGATAACAAGCAGATAGCTGTTTGTTCCTATTGACGGCAGCCAGCCTGCGTTTGTTGACTGGTTTATAATGCCGACCTTGCCGGATCCTTTCGGAACCTCCCACAGAATTATGAAGTATGCCACAAGCTGTATTGCCACATAGTTCATCATCAGTGTGAAAAGCGTTTCGTTGGTATTCCATTTAGCCTTGAAAAATGCCGGTATAACTGCCCATATTGCACCGCATATGATTGCAGCCGCAAGACATATGATTATAAGGAGTCCGCTTGGAATTGAATCTCCCATATAAATCATGCAGAGAGCAGTAGCCCATGCTCCCATAAGTATCTGTCCCTCGCCTCCGAGGTTCCAGAATTTCATCTTGAATGCCGGTGTCAGCGCCAGCGCTACTGAAAGCAGTACCGCAAGCTCCTTGAGCAGTAGCAGCATTTTTCTCTCTGTTCCCACTGCGCCGTATATCATAGTTCCGAATACGCTGAACGGATCAAGTCCCGTAAGCAGCATAGTAACAATTGCGCTTACGATTAACGCCGCAACTATGGCTCCTATTCTGATTGCCCATGTCTTAGCCAGCGGCAGCTCCTTGCGCTTGGTTATATGGAGAAGCGGCTCTTTATTAAGTTTACTCATTGTCGGCACCTCCTCCAAACTTTGTCATCATCATACCTATCTCATTCTTGTCTGCAGTTCTGCCGTCAACTATACCGCTGACCCTGCCTCCGCACAGAACCATAATACGGTCACTGAGCTCCATAAGCACGTCAAGGTCCTCGCCGACGTAAATAACTGCAACGCCTTTTTTCTTCTGCTGGTTGAGCAAATCATATATTGTATATGAGGAATTTATATCAAGCCCTCTTACGATGTATGCCGAAAGCAGCACTGTCGGCGCCGATGCGATTTCTCTGCCTACCAGCACTTTCTGGACGTTACCGCCTGAAAGCTTCCTGACAGGAGTTGAAAGGCTCGATGTGCTTACTTCAAGCTCATCAACTACTTTTTCCGCAAGCTTTCTAGGTGTTTTTCTGTCGGTAAACATTGATTTGCCCTTACGGAAAGACCTGAGCATCATATTGTCTGTAAGGTCCATATTGCCTACAAGACCCATGCCAAGTCTGTCTTCCGGAACAAACGAAAGCGCAACGCCCATTGCCGCAATCTGAAGCGGGTCTCTGCCTATAAGCTCCTCGTCCTGGCCGTCATCGTTTATGTATTTAATAGTTCCGTTTTCCACCGGCTGAAGTCCCGCTATGGCTTCCAGCAGCTCTTTCTGGCCGCAGCCTGAGATACCTGCAATACCGAGGATTTCTCCGGAGTTTGCCGTAAATGAAACGTCGTCCAATTTAATAACTCCGTCCTGGCTTCTTACTGTAAGGTTTTCAACTTTGATACGTGTTTTAGGATTAACAGGCTCCGGCCTGTCGATGTTAAGGCTGACAGCTCGTCCAACCATCATATTTGTCATTTCCTGTTCGTTTGTTTCGGCTGTTATCATTTCGCCTACAAACTCGCCCTTGCGAAGTACCGCCACGCGGTCTGATATGTCAAGTACCTCGTGAAGCTTATGTGTAATTATTACTACTGTCTTGCCGTCCTCCTTCATATTTCTAAGCACTGCAAACAGCCTGTCTGTTTCCTGTGGTGTAAGTACCGCTGTAGGCTCGTCAAGTATGAGTATGTCCGCTCCTCTGTAAAGCACTTTTACTATTTCGACAGTCTGCTTCTGTGATACTGACATATTGTATATCTTCTGCTGCGGATCTATATCAAATCCGTAAGTATCACATATCTCTTTTATTTTTTCGGAGGCTTTCTTTAAGTCCAGTTTGCCTTCCTCTTTAAGTCCCAGAATTATATTCTCTGCAGCCGTAAATACGTCAACCAGCTTAAAATGCTGATGTATCATTCCTATGCCGTAGTCAAAGGCCTCTTTTGGCGAATGTATGGCCGCAGGCTCTCCGTTGATGTAAATCTCCCCTCCGTCAGGATAGTATATGCCCGACAGCATATTCATAAGGGTGGTTTTGCCGCTTCCGTTTTCACCCAGCAGTGACAGTATCTCGCCCCGATAAATGTCAAGGTTTACTTTGTTGTTTGCTTTTACTGTACCAAATACTTTTGTGATGTCCCTCAGGGACACAGCCACTTCTCTGTTGGCCAAGTTAATCAACACCTTTCTTTAATTAATGTTTCCTAAAGCGTATCATCTGTTTGTATTTCTGTTTTGTATTCCACAGAAAAATCCATACCTGTACCGGTTATGTGCTTTTCTCTGCAATACGTTCACTTGTACCAGCACGAAAACCCCGGCTAAAACCGGGGCTTTTGCTGGTAAATGTATTCTTAGAATTTTGTGTCCAGAAGCTTGATTCCGTCAATCTGAAGATCGAAGTACGGAGCTGATCTGAATTTTGATTCCTGGAATGCGCCGTTTTCGATTACTTCTGTATCTTTTACATAGTCAGCGTCTGTGTCTACGTCAGCCTTGTATGAGTCTACTTCCTTACCGTCAACTGTGAATGTTGTGATATCGAATACCTGAAGTTCTCCTGCTTCAAGCTTCTTTGTAATCTCTGCAATTTTGTCTGCAGTTCCTTCTGCTGCCACTTCTTCGTTAACGTCAGTTAAAACAACTGATCCTGTTTCAAGGTTGCCTGTCCAGTCAGCTTCGATAGCTTCACCGCCCTGTGCTGCTTTGATTGCATATACATAGTAAGGTGTCCAGTCAATTCTTGATGAAACGATGAATGTGTTAGGGCAAGCATCCTGTGTGCTTCCGTTGTATGATACGTTAGGAACTCCTGCCTTTTCGCAGGCTGTAGGTGCTCCCATTGAGTCCGCGTGCTGTGAAACGAGTACGCAACCGTCATTTATAAGTTTGTTAGCAGCTTCTTTTTCGAGTGCTTCGTCATACCATGAACCTGTGAAAGTTACTTCCATTGTAACTGATTCACAAACTGAACGAGCGCCGAGGAAGAATGAAGTGTAGCCTGATACTACTTCTGCATAAGTATATGCGCCGACGTATCCCATTTTAGCTTCGTCTGCTGTGATTGTTCCTGCATCGATCATTTCGTTGATCTTCATTCCTGCAGCTACGCCTGCAAGATATCTGCCTTCATAGATTGAAGCGAACGCATTGTGGTAATTTGCAAGGTTTTCTGTGTGCGCTTTTGTTCCTGTTGAGTGGCAGAACTGTACTTCAGGGAAGTCCTTTGCAGCCTGGATCATGAAGTCTTCATGACCGAATGAGTCAGCAAATACGATTCCGCAGCCTGCATCTACAAGTTCTGCTGCTGCATCGTAGCATTCCTGTCCTTCAGGGATGTTTGTCTTGATAACTGCTTCTACTCCGAGTTCTTCACATGCAGCGTTTGCAGCATCAATAAAGTTCTTGTCATAAGTTGAGTTCTCGTCATGCAGACATATAAATCCAACTTTGAAGTCGCCGCCGTTTGAGCTGTCGTCTTTTGAACCGCAACCTGTGAAAGCAACCATTCCGATTACCATTACCAGTGAAAGTAATAAAGCGATAGTCTTTTTCATTTTGTTCTCCTTCTGCCTTTTAGGCAAATACGTAAAAAATAGTTAATTAAATCTTGCAGAAAATCTGCTGATTAACGGAAGGTGATTTTTCCATCCGACATATCGTCAATCAGCGCAAGGGACTCTATACGCATGCCTTCGCTGCGCAGTCTGTCGCCGCCGCCCTGAAAGCCCTTTTCGATAGCAATCGCAGCACCTGCCACCCTGGCTCCTGCCTGTTTTGCAAGATCGGCAAGACCCTCAAGAGCATTGCCGTGAGCAAGAAAGTCGTCAACGATAAGAACTGTGTCCTCCGGTGTAAGATATGATTTGCTTACTACAACATCATAGTCAATGCCGTGTGTAAATGAGGCAACCTTGGTACAGTATGTATCGCTGCTGATGTTCTTTGTTCTGTTTTTCTTTGCGAACAGAACAGGAAGTCCCATCTGAGCTGCCGCTGCCATAGCTATCGCTATGCCTGAAGCTTCAATTGTTAGAATTTTAGTGACACCGCAGTCTGAATAAAGTCTTTTGATTTCGCTGCCCATTTCCATAAGGAAAGGTGCGTCAATCTGGTGGTTAAGGAAATTGTCCACTTTGAGTATGCCGCCGTCCTTAACTGTGCCTTCTTTTAGAATTTTTTCTTCGAGCGCTTTCACGTGCCACCTCCGTTTTGTTTTCTGCCGGAATAAATAAAACAGGTCCAAAGAACCTGTTTGCCAATATACGCATCATCCTGTCAAAAATGAAAGGACAGAAGTTAATGCAACCAATAGTCGTGACTTATCGGCGTCACGGTAGAAACTTTTGGGCCTTATATCCAAAACTATATTGGCAAATATTCTTTTATTGAAACCACTTACAGCATATCAAATGTTTCGATGCTTGTCAATCGAACATATCAAAAACCGCAACAAAATCAATGTTTTTATTTCAGTACATTAGTCAGAGCGGTTGTTATATTCCCTGCTAACTAAAAACAGCGGAGAGATTTACTCCCCCGCAAAAATCATCGCACGGTTAATTTTTATTTACCGACAAGTCAGAACCGTCACTCGTTATCATTTGCGATAATATTCTTTGACATTGCCTGTAAAAACACCTGCAACTGGCACTTACAGGTGTTTTCCGACCAAATGTTAAAACCATATATCAAGCAATTTTCCACTTACCCTCTCCATTCTGATCGCAGAAATTCGGCGCTGATGTATATTGGCTTAATTCCCCTTTAACTGTTTGACATCATATCCGAATACAATGTCAAATATACTTTTAATTTTACAGCTTCATCGTAAGTCCGACTCTCTGCTTGTCATAGTCTATGGATATTATCTTCACCTTGACAGTATCCCCCACCGAAACAGCGTCCATAGGATGCCTGATGAACTTATCGCTTATCTGCGATATGTGCACAAGACCGTCATTTTTAACACCTATATCAACAAACGCGCCGAAATCGACTACGTTTCTGACAGTCCCCGTAAGCTCCATGTCGACCTTGAGGTCCTCAAAGCTTCTGACATCATTTCTGAATATTACTGCCGGAGCCTCGTCTCTTGGGTCTCTGCCCGGTTTTTTGATTTCATCAATAATATCCTTGAGTGTCGGTGTTCCTATCCCTATATCCTCCGCCAGTTTTTCTATGCTCCTGCCAAGTCCTGCATTGAGGTTTTTGAGTGCGTCAAAGCCTTTAGCTCTGCCTGTCACAGCAGGGTATGCGGCGCATATTCTCTCCTCTATGTCCTTGGCTCCGCCCTTTGATATTTCTTCCTTATCTATGTGAAGCTTATCCAGCATAGCCTCTGCCGCCTCGTATGACTCAGGGTGTACAGAGGTTGCATCAAGAGGATTGTCCCCCTTTGAAATTCTGCAAAAGCCTGCGCACTGGGTAAACGCCTTAGGTCCCAGCTTTGAAACCTTGAGAAGCTGTTTTCTGTCCGTAAAGGCTCCGTTTTCCTCTCTGTAGGCAACAATGTTCTTTGCAATACCCATATTGATGCCTGCAATATATGAAAGCAGTGACGGTGAGGCAGTATTCAGGTCAACACCAACTCTGTTTACGCAGTCCTCTACAACATTTCCGAGAGCAGTTTCAAGCATTCCCTGATTTATATCGTGCTGATACTGTCCCACTCCTATGTGCTTAGGCGATATTTTTACAAGCTCTGCAAGAGGATCCTGCAGTCTTCTGCCCAGTGACATAGCGCCTCTTGTGGTTACATCAAGGTCAGGATATTCCTCTGCCGCAAGCTTAGATGCCGAATATACCGATGCGCCTGCTTCGTTTACAATAGTGTACTGGATATCATAACTGTTTTTCCTGAGGAACTGTGCAACCACCTCTTCAGTTTCTCTTGAGGCAGTACCGTTTCCTATTACAATCACATTTATTCTGTATTTTTCTATCAGCTTGGCAAGAACAGCCTCTGTCCCCTTCACATCGTTTTTAGGCTGTGTAGGGTATATAGTTGTATATGCCAGCAGCTTACCTGTCTGATTGAGTACCGCAACCTTACAGCCTGTTCTGTAGCCCGGGTCTATGGCTATAATTCTTGCTCCGTTTACAGGCGGCACCATAAGCAGTTTTTCTGTGTTCTTCGCAAATACCTTTACAGCCTCCTCCTCTGCTCTTTCTGTAAGCATATTTCTTGCTTCTCTTTCAACAGACGGAGCTATAAGGCGCTTGTAGGCATCTGCTATGGTTGCTTCCAGAAGCTCTGTAAATATACTGTTTTCGCTGGTTACAACCATATCCCTTATCATTTTGAGGACCTTGTCCACATCAAGCTCCACTTTGACCTTGAGCTTTTCTTCCTTTTCGCCTCTGTTTATGGCAAGGACTCTGTGGTTTGGTATTTTGGATACGGCTTCGCTGTATTCGTAGTATGTTTCATATACTGATTTTTCTTCCGGGTCTGTCGCAGTCGAGGTTATAACGGCTGATGAGAATGTATACTCTCTTACTGCCGCTGTGATTTCCGGATCGTCTGAAATCATTTCAGCTATGATGTCACAGGCTCCCGCTATGGCCTTGTCCTCTGACTCAACGCCTTTTTCCTCATTAACAAAGTCTGCGGCAAGCTCCTCTACGCTGCCTGTTTCCTGCTCCTGCTTCCAGAAAATCATGGCAAGAGGCTCTAAGCCTTTTTCTTTGGCCTTGGAAGCTCTTGTTGCTTTTTTCTGTTTGAAAGGCTTGTACAGGTCCTCAATTCTCTGCAACACCTCTGCCTTTAAAATCTCTTCCTTAAGTTCATCGGTAAGCTTGCCCTGCTCGTCTATGAGGCGGATTACCTCCTCCTTGCGCTCCTCAAGACCTCTGAGATATGCAAGTCTTGTGTCAAGCTCTCTTAGTATGTCATCGGAAAGTCCGCCTGTTGCTTCCTTACGGTATCTTGCAATAAACGGTATTGTGTTGCCCTCGTCTATAAGTTGTACGGTTTTTTCAACCTGTGATGCTTTGAGTTTAAACTCTGCCGCCAGCCTCTCAATTATATTCATACTGTTAATGGTCCTTTCGTTTTTGCTCTCTCTATTTTACAGAGTAACCTTGCTGTAATCAACCATTTATTTTTCATAATGCTTAATCAGCGCCTGCATGCCCGCTCTGCCAAGTCCCTCATCAGACAGCTGCTGGTAATTCTCAATCACCCTGCCCAGCACATCAAGCTCAAGGCCTCCCAGCTTTACCGAATCGTATGCCAGCTTCATATCCTTTATGAAAAAGTCCACAAAAAAGCCCGGCTCCAAATCATCTTTGCATATTCTCTCGCCGTAGGACTCAAGCAGCGCATTCTGCCCAGCACCTGCCGCTGCGCCTTTCATAAACACCTCCGGGTCAAGTCCCTGTTCTCTGACATATGCAAGAGCCTCGCACACACCCGACATTATCGACGCCTGCATTATCTGGTTTGCAAGCTTGGCGTGCTGCCCCGCGCCTGACGGGCCGTAATAGGTTATGTTGCTGCCCATTGCCCTGAATATATCCATGCACGCCTCGCAGTCCTCACGCTTACCGCCGACAAGTATTGATAAGGTTCCTGCCTTTGCTCCTCTGTCACCGCCTGTAACAGGCGCATCAAGCACATGAAATCCCAGAGGTGAAGCTGTCTCCGAAATTCTCATATCCAGCTGCGGGCTTGTGGTTGTCATATCTATAAGGTAGGCGCCCTTTTCAGCTGAGTCTATTATCTTTCCCTCACCGAAGTACACAGCTTCAACATCAGCAGGATAGCCTACTATTGTAATTACGGCATCACAGCCTTTCACGCATTCTCTGATGTTTTCAAAGAACTTGGCGCCCTCTGCAATAACATCTTTGACCTTCTCTTTATTTCTGGCATAAATGCGCACTTCAAAGCCCGCCTTCATCAGATTGCGAACCATTGATTTACCCATAATTCCCACACCTATAAATCCTATTGTTTTCATATCTTCCTCTCCTCGCTATTGATAAAGAGCCGCATAAGTCAACACCTATGCAGCCCGTTCGTTTCGTTTAATTGCCCTGTTTAAGCTTTTCATTTATAAAGTAATCGAGATCCCCGTCCATCACTGCATCAACATTGGCGGTTTCAGCTCCTGTCCTGTGATCCTTGACCATAGTGTACGGCTGGAAAACATATGAGCGTATCTGCGCTCCCCACGTTATCATGGAGAAATCGCCCTTAAGCTCCTTGAGGTCTTCCTTCTGCTGCTCCTCTGCCAGCTCTATCAGCTTGGATTTGAGAATTTTCATAGCTGTTTCTCTGTTTTGTATCTGGCTTCTCTCATTCTGGCAGGTAACCACAATGTTTGTAGGCAGATGCGTAATTCTGATAGCCGAGTCGGTAGTGTTTACATGCTGACCGCCTGCACCGCTTGATCTGTAGGTATCAACTCTGATGTCCTCAGGATCAATTTCAATATTGATGTCGTCATCTATTTCAGGCATTACCTCAAGTGAAGCAAACGAAGTCTGTCTTTTGCCTGCGGCATTGAAAGGTGATATTCTGACAAGCCTGTGAACACCCTGCTCGTTTTTGAGATAGCCATAAGCATTCTCACCCTCTGCAATCAGCGTTGCAGATTTGATGCCTGCCTCTGTATCGTCCTGCAGATCTATCAGCCTTACCTTGTATCCCTTTTTTTCACACCATCTGGTATACATACGAAGCAGCATTGATGCCCAGTCCATTGCGTCAACTCCGCCTGTCCCTGCGTGAATTGAAAGTATCGCATTGTTTCTGTCGTATTTACCGTTCAGCAGAAGCTCAAGTCTGAGGCTTTCAATCTCAGCCTCAAGACTGTCATAATCAGAAATAACCGATGCGGCAAGCTCCGCATCATCTTCCGACTCCGCCAGCTCTATGGTAAGCTCAATATCCTCTATGCCCGATACCAATCTTTGATATGACGCGAGCTTTTTCTCGAGAGTTTTCTGTTCTCTCAGCAGCCTCTGGGCCGCGCTCTGGTCGCTCCAGAAATCCGGTTTCTCCGCTATGAAGTTAAGTTCGTCAAGTCTTTCTTTGAGCCCTGCCGGGTCAAAGAGAGTCACCGACCTCTCCCAGTTTTTCGGACAGTTTAGGCAGATTCTGTTTTATCTGTTCTAATTCCAGCATTGTATTTTCTCCTTACTGTTCTTGTATTTTTTATCTGAGCCCTATGCGGCAAGTGCCTATATTATAGATATTTACACATCGGCTCATTTTTATAAATAATATATCAAATATTATTTTATGTCAATCTCTGCCCAATTTAATGATTTTATCAACGGGAATATACAGCCTTAATTTTTGTCAGTTTTATGTGTCTGTGCTGCTTCTGCAATCCGGACTTTACCGTCTCTTTTCATAAAAATTACTGCTATTGCACACACAATCAGTTCCGTAACCGGAAACGCAAGCCATATCCCTGTAATCTGCAGGAGACGGTTCAGCAGCCACATTAACGGAACCAGCAAAACACCCTGCCTGAGAAGCTGAATGACCATACTTGATCCAATCCTGTCTGTTGCCTGCTCATAGGTCGCAATCATTGTAGAAAACCCGCCAATCACAAAGCTCGTCGCCATAATACGCATTGCAGAAGTTCCAAATGATCGCATTTCTTCCGATGCCGAGAAAAGGGACAATATTTCATTCGGAAAGCATAATACAAGAAAAGTTCCAAACAGCATCATAATTACTGCAATACCCGTTCCGGTTTTATATGTCTGCCGCAGCCGATCTGCTTTTTTTGCTCTGTAGTTGAATCGCATAATCGGAAGACAGCCCTGTATAAGACCGTTTACGGTCATAACGATTAATTGCTGCACCTTAAAATATGCTCCGAAAAAAGCCACCGCCGTATCGGAATAGTTTACTAAAAATATATTTGTAAAGTTCACCATAAAAGCACCTAGTGCATTCATTATAAATGAGGGCAGTCCATAGGAAATAAGTTTTTTGAGCATTTGCGGCTCAAAAGAATATCCTTTTATCATTGGTCTGATTTTTTGTTTCGTAAAAAACAGCTGTACCAGTGCTATCAGCATTGACAGTGTATATCCTAAAACTGTTGCGAGTGCAGCACCGACTATTCCCATTTCGGGAAAAGGTCCAATGCCAAAAATAAGCAGCGGATCAAAAACAAAGTTAAAAACTACACCTGCAATCTGAAACCACATGGGCGCAAGCATATTCCCTGTTGCCTGCAGCATTTTCTGAATTGCGATATGCACCATATTAGGTATCTGCATAAAGGCGCATACACTCATATATGATATTCCATATTCAAATATCTCGCTGTTCTGAGTAAATGCAGTATAATAGGTTTTCATAATCAAAAGCGCCGCTGTATTTACCGCTACCCCTACCAGTACAGAAAGCAGAAGTCCGAGGCTTGCCGCCGAATCGGCTTTTTCCTGCCTGTTCTGTCCTAAATATCCTGCAATCAGGACATTTACACCAACGCCAATCCAGACAGATAGTGCGTTCATCAAAGTAGTAATAGGAAATGAAAGTGAAACTGCAGCCAATGCCTCTTCATTGATTTTTGCAACAAACATACTGTCTACAAGGTTATATGAATACTGTAAAAACATAGAAAACAGCGGCGGCGCAGACATTGACAAAATCAGTTTGTTAATCGGCTTATATGCCATTTTATTTTCTGTTTGCGTTTCTTTTGCCATATTAATTCTCCAATCAAGTATCTTTTAAGAATAAAAATCGCCATACACTCTTAACGAGTGTATGGCGAAAAATGAAGTCAGTCTTTCAGAAAAATCCATACCGATTTTGGAATTTCATTATAATATTCAAAAGCCTGAAAGTCAACGGGTAATAATTCTACTGCGAGCTCGGTTTTCTCCGATGCTTCTCCGATGTTACTCCGATGCCTTTACTGCTATGAATCAGAAAACTACTGTTCCTGCTTGTTCATACAGCAGTTCTTGTATTTTTTACCCGATCCGCAAGGACAAGGGTCATTTCTTCCGACCTTTTCTTCTGTTCTTCTGTAGGTCTGAGGCTTCTTGCCCTGATTTCTGTCAGGTACTGCAGTCTGCTGCGGCATATCCGGAGCTGCAGCCTTAGCAGGCGCTGAGCCGTCAAATTCAGCCTTGCTTTCTTTACCTGCGCCAATGACATTTCTTCTTTCGGTTCTTGTCTGCTCGGTTACATTGTAGCAGAATTTAACTGTCTGCTCCTTGATATCTCCTATCATCATCTCAAACATTGCAAAGCCCTCCTGCGCATATGCAGCGGCAGGGTCCTGCTGTCCGAGTCCTCTGAGGCCGATACCTGTACGAAGCTGATCCATAGCGTCAATGTGATCCATCCACTGATTGTCAACAACTCTTATGAGTATCATTCTTTCCAGTTCACGCATCTTTTCTTCGCCGATTTCAGCTTCTTTTTCCTCATAGAGCTTATCGAACTGAGCCATAACCTGTTCTTTAAGTTCTTCCTCTGTAAGAGAATACTGTTCTTCTTCAGTAAAGTCCACAGGAACATATCTGTCGCAAATTCTCTTGAGGCCTCTGTTCATTTCATCAAGATCCCAGTCGCCAGGGTGCTTTGACGCTATAACTACAGGATCTATAACTCCGCATACAAGCTCCTCTGTCATATTTCTGATATATCCCTTGAGGTTTTCTCCCAGCAGTACCTTGTGACGCTCACCGTAGATGATTTCACGCTGCTTGTTCATAACGTTGTCGTACTGGAGTACGTATTTTCTTATGCCGAAGTTCTTGCCCTCGACTTTTTTCTGCGCGTTTTCAATGGATCTTGTCAGCATACCCGACTCGATAGCCTCGTCCTCTCCAACGCCCATTCTGTCTACTATAGCCTTGGCTCTTTCGCCGCCGAACAGTCTCATCAGGTCGTCTTCAAGTGAGATAAAGAACTGTGTGCAGCCCGGGTCTCCCTGACGTCCGGAACGGCCTCGCAGCTGATTGTCTATACGTCTTGACTCGTGACGCTCCGTACCTATGATGCAAAGTCCGCCCAGCTCTCTTACCTTTTCCTGCTCTGCCTTACGCAGATCCTTGAACTCCTCGTGAAGCTCATGGAAAAGCTTTCTTGCCTCCAGAAGCTCAGGATCATCTGTTGTCACAAAGCTTGTTGCAAAGGCAATGGTTTCACTGTCATAGCCCCTCTTTGCCATTTCTCTCTTGGCTTCAAACTCAGGGTTTCCGCCAAGGATAATATCTGTACCTCTGCCGGCCATATTGGTTGCTATTGTAACCATATCATATCTTCCGGCTTCTGCTACTATCTCGGCTTCCTTGTCGTGCTGCTTTGCGTTCAGTACGTTGTGCTTGATGCCTCTTTTTTTGAGAAGCTTTGAGATAAGCTCTGATTTTTCGATGGATATAGTACCTACAAGTACAGGCTGGCCTGTAGCGTGAACCTCTGCAATCCTATCTACTATAGCATGGATCTTGCCTGCCTCTGTAGCGTATATGGCATCGTCCATATCGTTACGGATAATCGGCTTGTTTGTAGGAATTATAACTACGTCCATATTGTATATTTCTCTGAATTCCTCTTCCTCAGTCTTAGCTGTACCGGTCATACCCGCCAGCTTCTGATACATTCTGAAGTAATTCTGAATTGTTATAGTTGCAAGAGTCTTGGACTCTGAACGGACCAGCAGTCCTTCCTTGGCTTCGATAGCCTGATGAAGTCCGTTGCTGTATCTTCTTCCGAACATCAGACGGCCTGTGAATTCGTCTACTATTACGATTTCACCGTCTTTAACGATGTAGTCTATGTCCCTGTGCATCAGGTTTCTTGCTCTCAGCGCCGCATTGACATGGTGATTTATTTCCATATTTTCAGGGTCTGAGAAGTTGTCAAGCTTGAAGTAGTTTTCGCATTTGGCAACACCTGTTTCGGTAAGAGCAACAGTCTTGTCTTTTTCTTCTATTGTAAAGTCTGTTTCGTTTACCAGTGTCTTGGCAAATCTGTCAGCCACCGCATACATATCTGTGGATTTTGAGCCCTGTCCGGATATGATCAGCGGAGTTCTTGCCTCATCTATAAGTATGGAGTCAACCTCGTCTATGATGGCATAGTTAAGAGGTCTCTGCATCATTTCCTCTTTGTATATAACCATGTTGTCACGAAGATAGTCGAAACCGAATTCGTTGTTGGTTCCGTATGTTATGTCGGCCATATAGGCATCTTTTCTCTGCTTCTGTGTGATGCCGTGAATAACGCAGCCTACGCTCATGCCCAGGAATGTGTACAGCTTGCCCATCCACTCCATATCACGCTTTGCAAGGTAGTCGTTTACTGTTACAACATGAACGCCCTTGCCGTCAAGCGCGTTTAAGTACGCCGCAAGTGTCGCAACCAGAGTCTTACCTTCACCGGTTTTCATTTCTGC
Organism: uncultured Eubacteriales bacterium; assembly: GCA_900547295.1. Lineage (GTDB taxonomy): Bacteria > Bacillota > Clostridia > Peptostreptococcales > Anaerovoracaceae > UMGS973. Next base: position 12,021 of record URGK01000013.1, on the reverse strand, counting down.
AATTCTGCCCTCATGCAGTACAACGCCGCCTATGAGCTGAACTCTGAAATGCTTCATTCCGAGGCTTCTCCATGCGCCCTCTCTGCATACCGCAAAGGCTTCGGGAAGCAGGTCGTCTAAGGTTTCACCGTCTGCAATTCTCTGTCTGAATTCAGCAGTCTTGCCTCTCAGCTCCTCGTCTGAAAGCGCCTGCATCTGCTCGTCTAAGGCCTCCACCTTGTCAACTATCTTGCCTATGCGCTTAACTTCTTTTTCGTTAAGATCTCCGAAGATCTTCTCCATAAATCCCATAATCGTCTAGTTTCCTTTCTTTGTATATCAGTCCTCTGTTTTTTCTAAAGGTTCAACCTTCAGATTTATCTCCAGAGCCTTTCTTTCATCTGCCTTGGTAACTCTGACCTTGAACAGCTTTTCCTCACTCTTGTATTCAAAATAGTCGCCTGTTTCAGGGAGCTTGTCAAGCTCCAGCACAACCCAGCCGTTGACTGTAACAGGGTCTATATAGTCATCAACATCGAAGAAGTCAAAGAGCTTCTCAACATTGGCGCTGCCCTTGACTCTGTAGCTGCCGTCATAAAGCGGCATTATTTCCTGAGAAATAACGGTGTCGTGCTCGTCATATATCTCACCGACCAGCTCCTCTAATATATCCTCAAGAGTAACTATTCCGGCAAGTCCGCCGTACTCGTCTATTACCACCGCCATATGCGTCTTGGTGGTCTGCATTTTTTTGAGAATAACCGGAAGCTTCATAGTCTCCGGAATGAATACCACCGGCGCCACATACTCTCTGATATCTGCGCTTGTTCCGTATATATAGTTGTGGAAATCCTTCTGGTTGAGCACACCTAATATATTGTCTATATCGTCATCATATACCGGAATTCTTGAAAATCCCGTATCTCTGAAAAGCTTGAGTATATCATCCTTGCAGGTATCAACCTCAATGGCTGCAACATCTACTCGCGGAGTAAGTATATCCCACGCCTCAAGTCCGTTAAACTCTATGGCATTCTGGATAAGCTCGCTTCGCTCCTCGTCAAGACCGCCCTCTGTTTCGGCCTCTTCAACCATTGTAAGCAGTTCCTCCTCGGTAATTCCCTGCTCCGCGTCCATTTTGAACGCCTTTGCAACAAGTTTTTTCCACGCGCTGAACAGGAAGTTTAAAGGGGTGAAAATCATCATAACAAATCTGATGCTGCCGCCGAAGCCCATTGAGGTCTTTTCGGGGATTTCCTTGGCAAGACTCTTAGGTGTTATCTCGCCGAAAATGAGGATAAGAACCGTAGTAACAACTGTCGCTATAGTAGGTCCCAGCGAACCGTAAAGCTCAACAAACAGCAGAGTGGCTATAACCGTTATAAGTATATTTACGATATTGTTTCCGATAAGTATTGTTGACAGCAGGCTGTCGTATTTGTCTGTAAGCTCAAGTACGCGCTTGGCCCGTTTGTCGCCGTTTCCCGCAAGGTTTTTAATCCTGATGCGGTTTACCGATGTAAACGCTGTTTCTGTTGCCGAAAAATACGCCGAAAACATAATAAGAATTATTATCGCTATGCCATAGGCTATTATATGACTTTCCATTATTTTAGATTGATACCTCCTCGTACAAATCATTGTACACTCTAATTGTGTTAATTATATGTAGTTTAAGAAAAACTGCCATTTACCTACTATGAAGTATACAGCAAAACCCCCAAAAAGAAAAGGGCAGGAGCGCAACTTAAACAAAAGTTGCAGCCTCTCCCGCCGTTTTAATACTATCTCCTTATTACTCTTAGCCTATTTTATCGGCACATAGCCTGCAGCCTCCACCGCCTGCTGTCCTTTGGCGCTCAGCACCCAGTCTATAAAGTCGTCTGCCGCTTCTGACTCATCCTTTGCAATAACAAATGAGAAGTTTCTTACCAGCTTGTAGTTTTCATCGCCCACATTCTGAGCGTTGATTTTAACATCATCCACCGCTATATCCTTTACGGTCTTATCCAGCGCTGTCATAGAAATATATCCTATGCCGCTTTTATCTCCCGCAACAGCTTTTTTGACCTCTTCCGAGGAGTTATATACGGTCGCTCTGTTTGTAAGCTTTTTTTCTTTAGTGGTGTCAAATATGGAGTTAAGTCCCAGCAGGTTCAGAAATTCATTTCTTGTTCCGGAGGACTCCTCTCTGCTGTAGACATTGATTCTGGTGTTTTCACCGCCCACATCGCTCCAGTTTACAATCTGGCCGGAAAAAATCTTTTTTGCCTGCGAAACCGTAAGGTTCTCTATATTGCAGTTTTTGTTTGCAATAACGGCAATGCCGTCCATGGCAAAGACCTCAACGTCATCAACAAGTGATTTCTCTTCATCTGTAACGGCTCTGGACACAAGTCCTATATCCGCCTTGCCGGAGCGTACGGCGTCAATGGCGCTTCCCGAATCCTCATCTGTAATCTTAAATTCCAAATCCGGATACTTGTCCTTGTATTCCTCTGTGAAGTCATTGCCAAGCGCTTTGACAAGTCCTGCCGCAGATGACGAGCCTGTGATTACAATGCTGTCAGTACCTGCCGCGCCTGTATCTCCTTTGTTTTCATCGTTGTCCCCGCAAGCAGTCATTACTGAAACGACCGCCAGAATAAGACAAAAGGCAAAAGCCCTTTTTAATATGTTTCTCATACATATCTCCTTTCGCTTTTTGCCTTTATTATTACCCTATCACAGGAAAATTATACAAAGCTACGTGCTGTTTGTATATGTATTCCTGTTTGATTTTAATCCCGTTTTATCGTGTATTCTATATTCACATAAGGCTCTCTGTCCTTGTCCTGAAGTGATATGATTATTCTCTCGCTGTCAGGCATATATCTTGCCGGAATAATAATATCGCCGTATTTTGCCGGATGCTTGTAGGCAATCCTGCATCTTGATGCTTTGAAATTCTCCGGCAGATAATCCTCCGCCACATCGAGATATCTGGCATTGTTCATATGCCTGTTGACATCTATGTGATATCTGTGAACCGGTATTTCATCAAATATTTCAGGCTCAAGGTCTTTCGGCAGTGATATTTTTCTCGGAAGATACTCCATTCCCTCGTATTTCTGGCCCAGAGGATATATGGCCAGCAGATCTTTCGGTATTGCTTCGGGTTTGCCTGTTTGCCTGTTTACTGTGGCTCCGCCGCCGTAGCAGGCTATAAGGGGCTGTCCGTCCTCGTCATACATTATGGTGTTTCGCATACCGTATGTACTCTTCATCTGGAACACCTCTGTTCCAATTGTAACTTTCTGTCCGTATCCGACATCTCTGATAAAGTCAAGCTGTCTGAAAAGAAGAAACGTCACCGCATTGCATCTTCTGTAAAATTCCTGTGTTACCGGACAGCAGTCAAGCTGAAAGCCGCAGCAGTCCTGAAACAAATCGACAACCGCGCTTATTTTAATATTTCCGTCTGCGCCTATATGGCTGTTTCCTACGGTTCTTTCTATTGTGTACATACAAAACCCCCAAAATATATTCCTCTTTCCTTATATTATATACCTATTGTCAAACACAAGGCGAAATGCAGTTTACCCTGCCTTAAAGGCAGGGTAATATATGCTTTAATTCTATCTGCAACATCTCACTCCAACAGGCAAAGCCTGTTGCTGTCCGTTTTATCAGCAAACCGCTATCGCTCTTTGGATAAAAAGGCAACGCACTTCGTAAATGGGGTTAGGTCTTTTCGCCGTAGCTTTCGACCAATCGCGCTATGCGCTCTTGGAAAAGCCTGACGTTTGACCTACCAACAGTTCACTTCGTTCACTGGGTTAGGTCATAAAAAAAGAAGCTCTCCTAAGAAAGCTTCTATATGTATCTCTACCTTATTTTGTGTAATCGTAGAAACCAACGCCTGTTTTTCTGCCAAGCTTGTTAGCTCTTACCATCTTTCTGAGCAGTGGATGAGCTCTGTATTTAGGATCACCGTATTCAGTGTAAAGTACGTCCATAATAGCAAGGCAAACATCAAGACCAACTAAGTCACCTAATTCAAGAGGTCCCATTGGGTGATTTGCACCAAGCTTCATAGCAGCGTCAATACCCTCAGCATCAGCAACGCCGTCTGCTAAAATTCCGATACCTTCGTTAATCATTGGAATAAGAATTCTGTTTACAACAAATCCCGGAGCTTCTTCTACTTCTACAGGAGTCTTCTTTAATGCTGCTGTAAGCTCTAAGATTGTACTCTTAGTTTCTTCTGAAGTAGCAAGTCCTTTAATGATTTCAACTAATTTCATAGCAGGAACAGGGTTGAAGAAATGCATACCTATAATTTTGTCAGGTCTGTTTGTAGCTGCTGCGATTTCTGTGATTGATAATGATGAAGTATTAGTAGCAATGATAGCCTCTGGCTTTACAAGTTCATCAAGTTCCTTGAACAGTGCTTTTTTAGCTTCCATGTTCTCTGTAGCTGCCTCGATGATAAGGTCTGCATCCTTAACGATTTCGATGTCAGTTGAGCCGTGTACTCTGCTGAGTATTTCGTTTTTCTGATCCTCAGTAATCTTTTCTTTTTTAACCATTTTGTCAAGGTTCTTAGTTACTGTAGCAATACCATTGTCTACTGAAGTCTGTCTTCTTGCTCTTAAAACTACCTCGTAACCGTTCTGTGCTAATACCTGGATAATTCCAGCGCCCATTGTGCCTGTACCTAATACGCCGATTTTTTTCATATTGTACTCCTCCTAAATCCGATTGGTTTATATAAAGAATGTTAAAAATTAAACATTGTTAAAAATTTAACTCTAAAAGAATTATACCTATCCTGCAGCAAAAAGTAAAGAGATATTTTTACCAACGCAAACTTGCAGCGCCCTTAAACAAAATGTAAAAGTCTGCGAAGAAAAGACGCATCTGCTGTACAGACAGTTATATATACATCTGATTTATTGAAATCAACCTGTACAAGGTAGTATACCTTATTAAAAATATTTAAAACAAAGGAGATGTTTAACAATGAAAACTAATACAAAAAATATGAAACTGGTATGCCTTGCTCTGGCAATGCTGATGATATTAGGCGCATATGCGGCAGCAAGAGGTACTGTGGGTATGGTAGGCAAAAGCAGCCCGTCAGTGCAGCCTATGAGTGTTGTGTCTTGTTCAATCGGCACCGACAGACCGGCAAGCAACAAAGCAGAGGTTTCCGGCTATGCAGTATTAACAGACGAGGCAACCTATGCTACTATGCGTACTTTTCTCCAGTACAAATCAGGCTCCAGCTGGCACAATGTAACATCCTGTTCTCCTAAGGCATTTACAAATACTGATTATAATACCTATACTGTTGCCTCCGGCGGTACTTTTAAGAACGTTTCCGCTAGCAAAATATATAGAGGTGCTGTAACCATTACTCATAAAATAGACGGCATCACATATACAAACAATTATCGTTCATCAAGCTTCTAATTAAGAAGCTTCTTTCATTTTATCAATAAAAGAAAATGTTTCTCTTTCCGTTATTGCACCGATTATATTAATAGTACTGTTATTAGTAAATATTGTAGCAACCATCTTTTTATCCTCTTGCTTTATATTTATTCTATATCCATTGTAATTTATATACTCGTCTACATTCTCCATTAATCTTGTCTGTTCCTTTTTTTCTGTATAATACTCCTGCAATACTAAAATATTATTATCATTTTTTGAAAAACAATATGATATATTTATCATATTACAGCTTTCTTCATTCACCTTCACACTCACAAATTCCATACCCTTGGGTACATCTGTAAATGTCATCATCTCAGGATACTTTTCTTTCAGCTTGTCTATCTTATCCCACTCGGTTGTCATTGCTGTTTCAGGCATTACCTCCTGACCATCGGCATTTTCATCACTGATTACAACACTTCCATCCTGCTCCTCTACCTTGGTCCTGTCATTTTTATCTGCTTCAACAGGCCCAAAACAGCCTCCCACAGCTAATACGGCACCTACTACAATCAGAAAGGCTGCGGCAACGGCTGTAATTGTTTTAATGCGTCTTTTTCTCTGCTGTTCCTTTCTGCGCAGGAGTTCCCTTATGTATTCACGCTGTTCTTTTTCGGGGTCAAGAGTTTCATAACCCTCTCTGAGCATCTGTGCAAATTTATCTCTGCTATCCATTGTCCCTGCCTCCTTTCTCACTGTCTATAATCTCCTTGAGCTTCGCAAGCGCTCTGGTATGCATACTTCTAACCGTACTGTAATTCATATCAAGAACAAGCGCTATGTCTTTAAGGCTCATACCATCCTTGTATCTCAAAAGAATTATACTGCTGTCCTTACTGTCCAGCCTCATCACAAGTCTTGTAATATATTCGCGATCCTCATTTCTTACGATTTCATCAAGTATATCATCATCTCTGGAAGTTATGTTTTCAATAATGTCTGTTCCGTATTCACAATCACTTTCGTGAATAAGCATTTTATTCCTTGCACGCTCTCTGTTATACAGTCTTTTGGCTACGGTGGTCAGCCACGACAGAAGTTTCTCCGGCTCACGCAGGCTGTGCAGCTTTTCATACGCATTGAATATAGCCTGATGTGCGATTTCTTCCTGTTCATCAGGACTTGCGCCTATGACTGCCAGTATTCTCTTTAAATATCCGTCGCTGTTTGCAAGTATATCACACAGCTCCTCTCTGCTGAGTTTATTCTTCTTCATCATAACTTTCCGATGGTTTTCCCTCTACTAATAATCTGCATACCTGATCCATTATTTTCAGCTGGTCGTTGTCATATACTTTGAGTGAGCCGAGTATATTATTCTTTACTGCCTGTCTTTCTATGTCCTGTCCCTCTTCATCAACAATACCTTTGAGAATATAGTCCGTCGTCAGCCCGAGAACCTCTGAAAGTCTTGCAAGCGTTTCAGTTGACATACCCTTGTTGCCATATTCAATATCCTGTACAAACTTAGGTGTCACGTCTATTGCTTCGGCGAGCTTATCTCTGGTTATTCCCAGAGCATCTCTTCTCAATCTTAATCTTCTGCCTACGGCTTTGTTGTCTATAAGCTTTTACATCAGTTCCTCTCCTTCACACTGTAAGTTCTATTTGCTTTAAGTTTACAGTCTGACGGCGCCATCTTAAACCGACTGCAAGGTATATTAACTATAACTTTAAGGAGAATTTTTTAAAAAGTTTTCGGTTTTTTGCAACATTTTTCCTCATTTTTGCACTATATATTAGAACGTTTATTATGGAGGCAATCTATGAGCAATAATAATTACCATAAGCTATTTGCAGAAAATCTGCTTGCGCTGAGAGAATACAAAAAGCTTACAAAGACGCAGGCTGCCGCCGAGCTTGGCATACACAGAGAAACCTATGCAGCCTATGAGAGCGGGACAAGAGTCCCATCTTTTGCTGCAACTGCTTCTATCGCAGCGTTTTTCCAGGTGGATCTTTCGGATATGCTTCAAAAGGAATCCAAGGAAATCATAGCCGAAAAGGAGTATTACGATGCTCTCGAAAGTGAGGAGAGGGCTTTTCTCCACAGTTACCGCAGACTGTCGCCTTTTTCAAAGGGCCGCCTTATAGAGTTTGCAATATCACTTTATCTGAAAGAAACCGGAAAGAAATTCTAATTAAGGAGTTAAACAAAATGAAACTAGATACACAGCTACAATTTGCACAAAACATAAAGACCCTGAGACTTCACAAATCTATGAGCCAGCTCCAGATGGCAAAAGAATTCAACCTCAGCCGAACCTCATATGCACAGTACGAATCAGGCTCAAGAGTTCCCGATATGGCAACTCTGATTGAAATGGCCAATTTTTTCGGCGTTAAATTAGACGCGCTGCTTAATGCAGATGACAAGGCACTTATAAGCAACGTACTTCTGTACAGTTCAATGACGCAGATAGAGCACGAGCTGCTGGAAACCTTTGCGGCGCTTTCGGACTACAGCAAGGGTAAGCTGCTTGAAAGAGCCTACATACTTCACGAAGAGGAAAACCAGTTTCTCAAAGACCTTGACTACAATCCGGAAAAATAAAGAAAGTGGAAATGTACAGAATTAAAATTTCTATTTCCACATATCGCACGCAAGGTGCGATAACGTTCAAGGTGCTTTCTTTGAAACATACGGAAATATCTGCAAGCCGATATTTCCTATGTTATAAAGAAAAACCACAGACTGAGCTGTGGTTAAATGAGAATATTTATCAGTGATATTGATGCAGGTATGCTTGCCATAGATACGACGGTGCTCAGAAACAGCGCTCTGCTTGAAAGCTCCTGATCCTGATTTTCCTGCTCTGCCAGCATTGATACCGTTGCAGCCACAGGGAAGCAGCTTCCCAGCACTATGATTGATTTCATAAGGCTGCTTACCGGCAGGAATATTGTCACAAGATATGTAAGCACAGGTATTAGCACCAGCTTATTCAGAGAGGTTTCAACCACCAGTCTGTCTTTGATAATGTCTTTAAGACTGCTGCCTGTAAGGGATGAGCCTATGAATATCATAGCCATAGGTGTTGCCACATTGCCTATGCTGCTAAGGTATGTATCTACTGCTGTTCCCTCAAAGTCTATGCCAAGCAGCGCTATGGCAAACCCTATAAACAGGGCCAGTATGTTGGGATTTATGAGAACCATAAAAATCCCCCGCAGAACTCCGGCAACTGTGAGTTTCGGTCTGTCCTTCGCATTTCTTCTAAGCAGGAAAAGTCCGTAGGAGAAAAAATAGAAGTTCATCGCCGCATTGTGGGCCAGCATCAGAAGCAGTCCCTGTTCTCCAAAGAATATGAGAGCTACAGGGAATCCCATAAAGCCGTTGTTGGGGCTTGACATCGCCATTTCCGCAACGTTGCTGTTTGACGGAAATTTCCTGGCTTTGCAGTACAGATACGAATAGATGCTGTATACTGCAAACATGCCACAGCTTATACCGAAAGTTATCAGAAATGAGCGCATCAGATGACCGCTCATTTCAAGTGTACCTATATTGTGAACTATCATACAGGGATATGCAAAATACACGATGAACTTGTTGAGCCCGTGGTTCATTGCATCATCTATGATATTGAATTTTCTAAAGAAATATCCTGTAAATACTATAGCAAACAGCACAAAAAACTGTCCGTACATAATGCCTCCTATCCAAGATACAGATTTGTTGTAGCATAGTCAGGGTCGCAGGTAACGTCTATTCCCAGAGATCTTACTGCGTATTCATCTCTGTCCGAGAGAATTGCGGTGCAGTGCGCTCTGCAACCCTTGAGCTCCTTGAGGTATTCAAGAGCCTTTGCAGCTATAGGGTTTGTTGTGCCCGAAACCACAAGGGCAGTCAATATTTCCTCGCATGTAAGGCTTGTCCTGTCCTGCTCAAGAAATTCTGTCTTGAGTCTCTGTATGCCCTCAAGTACATCTGGAGCAATCAGATGCACCTCATCTTCTATACCTGCCAGCGCTTTAATGGCATTTAATATCATCGCGCCTGCGGCAACCATTCTTCTGGAGCTTCTGCCGGTGATTATTCTGCCGTCATTAAGCTGTATTGCCATACCTACAACATTGAGATACCTGTCATTGCAGTTACGCTTCATTTCAACATAATCTCTTGCAGGCTGTATTACTGTTCTGTCCTCAAGCTTTAAATCAAGCTCGTCCATAAGCAGCTTGGCTCTTTCGAGAGACTCTGCTTCTATCTTGCCTTTTTTGTAGTCGCAAAGGGCAATCAGATATCTTCTGATTATTTCCTGCTTTGCCGCTTCCTCACACACCTCGTTGTCCGTAATAGCAAAGCCTGCTCTGTTTACGCCCATATCAGTCGGGGATTTGTATTCTGATTCTTCGCCTGTAATCTTCTCAATGATACGCTTGATTACAGGGAACACCTCTAAGTCACGGTTGTAGTTTACGGCCATTTCACCGTAGGCTTCAAGATGGAAAGAGTCTATCATATTAACGTCTCTGAGGTCTGCCGTTGCTGCCTCGTATGCCACGTTTACAGGGTGCTTAAGCGGCAGGTTCCAGATAGGGAAGGTTTCAAATTTGGCATATCTTACCTTCCTGCCTCTCTTGTTTTCGTGATAAAGCTGTGAAAGACAGGTTGCAAGCTTGCCGGAGCCGCCTCCCGGACCTGTAACCACTACAAGAGGCTTTGTTACCTCTATATACGGATTGGCGCCGTAGCCCTCATCGCTTACTATTACGTCTACATCTGTAGGATATCCCTTTGTAAATCTGTGCTTGTAAACTCTGATGCCTCTGCGCTCCAGCTTGTTCATAAACATATTTACAGACGGTGTGTCCTCATATCTTGTTACAACCACGCTGTTGATTTTGAGGTTGTGCTTTCTGAATATGTCGATAAGCCTCATAACCTCAAGGTCGTATGTAATTCCGAAGTCCTGTCTTGTCTTGCTTGTAGTTATATCTCCCGCGTAAATGCATATTATGATTTCCGCCTGATCGCTCATTCTCTGAAGAAGCTTGATTTTGGCGTTTTCATCAAAGCCGGGCAGTACTCTCATTGCATGCTTGTCGTGTACAAGCTTGCCTCCGAACTCAAGGTACAGTCTTTCCGCATTGCCTTCGTTGATACGTTTTCTGATATGCGCCGTCTGTTCCTCAAGATATTTCTCTGCACTAAATCCGATTTTCTGTAAATTCTCCATATTTGCCCGCCTTTCTTTTTTCTCCGTATGTTATTTAAAACAGTGCCGAACCGAAGCACGCCACTGTAGTTATTACAAGTGCTGCTGCCAGTATTATCGCTATAACCTTTGTTGTTTTGTTACTCATAATTTCACCTCCTGAGTATGTTACATAACCTCTATGTCAAGAACGCTTCTCCCCTCCGACAGACCTACAAGGGCTATGTTGTAGTCTATATTGAGTCTGCCGCCTTTTTCAAAGGAAAGGTTGTTTGTGAGGCTGTTGGTTGTAACCTCCATTTCAACAGGACCAAAAGGTGTCTGATAATAGCCCTCAAAGCGTTTGCCCTTTTCGAATTCTATCTGGGTGTCCACAGGAAAGCCGTCGCTGAACCTGAACATCTTCACCTTGTCACCGCTGACCTTGACTGTGGTCTTGCAGCCCTCAAGTCCTGAAAATTTACTTTCTTCATATACTATGTAGGTAGCATCGCCCTTCTGATAAATCCTGCCTTCTGTCATAAACTCTATAGTGTCCGTATCATTATCCACATTCTGCGTACCTACTATTTTGAGCATTATATCTTTCATCAGCTGATCGCCTCCAGTATGGCCTCAAGGTGGGCCTTGTCAAAATGATATTTTTTGGTGCAGAACTGACATGTAAGCTCCGCCTGTCCGTCCTCTTCAATGATTTCTTTGAGGTCTTTGACTCCTATTGTCATCAGAGCCTTTTCGAGTCTTTCAACGCTGCAGTCGCAGTGCCAGTTTATCTCCGCCTCCGCCAGCTTTGAAACTCTGTAGTCCTCAGGCATATCTTTAAATATCTCATCCATCAGAGCCTCTACAAGTCCTGTATCCGACTTGCCTGCGCCTGCCGCCTGCACATCTTCGATTATAGAGGTAAGAGGCTTCATATCGGCTATCATAGCCTCCAGCGCATCTATTGCGCCCTCCTGCGCATCCGGAAGCATCTGTATGAACAGACCTCCCGCCGCTTTGACGCTGTAGTCAACATCTATCTTGACTCCCAGAGCGATAGAAGTGTTCTGCTGCTCTGATATATAGTAGTAGGCCGTAAGGTCGTCTGCGATTTCCCCCGAAACAAGATCTATCTGACCCATATACGGCTCCTTGAGTCCTAAATCCTTGATGACTGTAAGCTGTCCTATGCCGAGGCTGCCGCCCACATCAAGCTTGCCTCTGTCTGTAAGGGGCAGGTCCACATCGGGATTTGCTATGTATCCCTTGACGTTGCCTCTGCCGTCTGCCGTTGCAAGTATCTGTCCTGCAGGACCGTCACCCTTGAACTGAACAGTCAGCCTGTCTCCCTCGTTTTTAAGCATAAGCCCCATAAGCCCCGCTCCTGTAAGAACTCTGCCGAGCCCCGCCGTTG
>URGK01000012.1 GCA_900547295.1 uncultured Eubacteriales bacterium | reverse complement strand
GTCTGAAAAAAATTCCGCCGCTAATGCGGGCATTCTTCCCACGACTTATAGAAGTCGGGGCTTCCTGCCCTGCGGCGTTGGTGAAAACCCTGATAAATATATAAAAATGCTTGAAAAAGAAGGGGCGGATCCGGCTATTCTGATTGATCCGAGGGAAGTTGCAACAGCGCCATGGACGGTATTCAAATGCCAGTTCGGCTGCAGCAGCTACGGTCATAATCATTGCTGTCCGCCAAAGGCTCCCTCCTATGACAAAACCAGAAAAATACTGGACTGTTACAGTACAGGAATCCTTTTTCGCATACATGGCTGGAATGCTACAGCTATGGCCTTTCGCTGCTCAAGAGAAACATTTCTCGACGGATATTACAAAACCATAGCCTTTGGCAGCGGTATGTGCAAGCTGTGTCAGAGCTGCGATCCTGCAGGCTGCAGGCAGCCCGAGCGCGCAATTCCGTCCATGGAGGCCTGCGGAATTGATGTATTTGCAACGGCAAGGCATTTCGGGCTTGAGATAGACACTCTCAGATGCCCGGACGAAAAACGTAACCATTTCGGGCTTGTTTTGATTGAATAGGCTGAATTCAGGATGAATTTTAAGCCTTTACCTTTAGCTGCAAAAATAGTATAATTACTTTGTATGCAAAGGAGAAATCTATGAAATACACACATTTTAAGAAACTGCTGTGTATTGTGACGGCGGCAGTCCTGCTGGCGTTTACCGGCTGCACTACATTTGACAGTTTCAAAACAGAATTCATAACAGGCGATGACGGCAGTACCAAAATCGTCAAAATAGGAGTATTTGAACCCACCAGTGGAGAAGATAAGAGCAAGGCGGCTCTTGAGATAGAGGGTATAGAACTGGCGCACAGTATGTATCCGACAGTTGACGGCAAAAAAGTAGAACTCATATATTCAGACAACAGGTCGGATATATATGCAGCCGAAACTGCAATACAGGATTTACTGCTCAAAAAACCTGTTGCCATATTAGGCAGTTACGGCAATGCCAACTCACTTGTGGCAGGTCCGTATGTAGATGAGGCAAATGTGCCCGCAATGGCTATAACCAACACAAACCCTCTTGTTACAAGCACATCTGAATACTATTTCAGAGCCTGCTTTGTAGACACCTATCAGGGTACGGCTCTTGCAAGATATGCCTATTCGGGACTCAAAGCCAAAAAAGCCGGAATAATAATTCCCGAGGGCGATGAGGGAGCGTCTGCGATAGCTCAGAAATTTATGAAGCAGTTCCAGAAGCTCACCGAGAACCAGAATGCAATTACAGTAAACGAAGAATTTGAGCCGGGCAGCGGTGATTTTACAGAGCAGCTTGACAAAATAGAAGCTGCGGGAGTAAAGGTAGTGCTTATACCTGTGGGTATAGATGATGCGGAGAATATACTCCAGCAGGCATATGAGCGTCATATGGATGTTAAGTTCTTAGGCATAGACAGCTGGAACGGCGAGGAGCTTGTTTCTGCAATAGGCAAATTCGCAGCCTCCAAGGCGGTATTTACCAAGGTTACCGAGGTGCAGGCAGCCGAAACCGAAACAGATGCTCTGAGCGAGTTTATGGAGGCTTATCAGAGCAAATACGGCAAGGACTCGGTGCCGGATAATGCGACGGCCTTAGGCTATGATGCATATATGATTTTAATAAAGGCTATAGATCAGGCAGGCAGTAGCGCCACAGGAGAGCAGCTTAGGGAGCAGATCTCATCAATACAGAACTACAGAGGAGCATCGGGGAGTATATCGTTTAATGCATCGGGCGATCCGAGCAAATCCATGACCATATACACCATCAGCATTGCTGACGGCAGCAGCAGAGCAGCATACGTTGTCGAAACAGACGGCAGCGGCAAACCTGTTAATCAGCCATAAGGCTTTATATAGAAAGGAAACATATTATGGAACAGAAGATAAGAGAAGCAATGGAAAAAATAAGACCGTTTCTTCAGAGAGACGGCGGAGATATCGAATTCATTGAATACACAGACGATCACATTGTAAAAGTAAGACTTCAGGGTCACTGTGCAGGCTGCCCGGGCGCAAGAATGACACTTGGCGGAGTGGTAGAGAGAATACTCAAAGAAAGCTATCCTGAAATCAAAGGCGTTGAGGCCGTAGATTAATAACGACTTATATATTACTGCTATTCATATAGCAGTAATATTAATATGGAGAGGTGAAATACAATATGGAAATCCTTAAAAAAGCATATGAGATAATCAATCAGAAGCAAGATGAGATAATAGGAACGCTTCAGCAGTTTATAGCAATCCCAAGTGTTTCCGTCAGAACGCCGGGAGATAAGCCTTTTGGCGAGGACGTCGACAGGGCTTTCAAATTTATGCTGGAAAAAGCCGAAAACGACGGCTTTGAAACCTTTAATGCGGATAACTATGGCGGACATATAGACTTCAGAGGCGAAAGCGGCGAGGTTATGGGCATTCTGGGTCATATAGATGTAGTGCCTGAGGGCAGGGACTGGGACTATGAGCCTTACAGCGCCACTGTTTCAGACGGCAGAATATACGGCAGAGGAGCGATAGACGACAAGGGTCCTGTAATAGCGTCATACTATGCTATGAAAGCACTCAAGTCAGCAGGATTTAAGCCGGACAAAACCGTAAGACTTATTCTTGGTCTTGATGAGGAAACCGACTGGGAGGGTATGGAATACTATTTTAAAAAGGTAAGAAAGCCTGATTTTGGATTTACCCCTGACGGAGAGTTTCCTGCAATACACGGCGAGAAAGGCATTATAGTATTTGATATAGCGGACAAATTCGGCAAATCGCAGACAAAGGGAATAGAGCTTCGCTCTGTCAAAGGCGGCAACGCTGCCAATATGGTTGCAGACCACGCGAGAGCCATAGTGCTTTCAGAGGATAAGGCAGAATACGAAAAAATAAAGGAAATGCTTGCAGAGCTTCGCAGACAGAAAGGCTACAGGGTGACACAGAAGCAGATAGGCAAAAGCCTTGAGATTGCCGTTCAGGGCGTTTCGGCTCACGGAGCAAGACCGGAGCTTGGAGTAAACGCTGTTTCCGTAATGATGGATATACTGGGACACATAAACTTTGCAAATGATGATATGAACTCATTCATAGACTTCTATAACACTCACATAGGCTTTGAAACAGACGGCAACAGTATGGGCTGCGGACTTTCAGACGAGCCGTCGGGCAGGCTGGTATTCAATGTGGGTATGATTGATATGAGTCAGAAATCAGTGAACCTTACAATTAACATCAGATACCCGGTAACCTTTGACGAGGATAAAGTGTATGAGGCTATGATGCCTGTAATAAACAGATACGATATGGGTATCGTAAAGGGCGAGCACAAAGCCCCTATATATATGCCGGCAGACAGCCCTCTCATATCAACTCTTATGAAAGTATACAGAGAGCAGACCGGCGATATGGATACACCGCCGCTTGTAATAGGCGGGGGCACCTATGCGAGAGCGGCAGACAATATTGTAGCCTTTGGCGCATGTATGCCCGGTGAAGAGGAAATGGCCCACCAGAAAAACGAATATATTAAAATTGACAATCTGATGCTCATAACAAGAATATATGTACAGGCGATTTATGAGCTTGCCAAAGGAGAAGAACTGTGATAATCATGGAGGATATGTATGGATATAAACAGGATACATTACTTCTTTCAGGCGGCAGAGCTTAAAAATTTCACAAAGGCTGCCGAAAACTGCAATATTGCGCAGACCACAATAAGCAAATATATTTCGGTGCTTGAAGATGAGCTTGGCACAAAGCTGTTTGCAAGAGAGGGCAGAAACGTAAGTCTTACTCCCGAGGGAGAGCTGTTTTACAGCGGCATGAAAAAAATAGAGCAGCAGTACAGGGAGCTTTGCAGGCAGATTAAAGGCATCGGCCAGAAAGAGCTTAGAATAGGTATGGTCACAAGCGACTATGCCGATTTTGACATACTCCATTCCTTTGAACAGGAGCACCCTGAGATTTCAGTATATTACTCTTTTGCAGGGGAGAAAAAACTTCTTGCAGACCTTAGAGAGCACAGGCTTGAGGCAGTTATAACGCCGGATTTTATCGGTGAGCAGATGCAGGCGGCAGATATGGCATCGATCAGGCTGCTGCAGATAAAAGAAACCGTTACCTGTTCCAGAGAGCTGCTGGACAGATACGGCAGTCTGGAGCAGGTCATAGCAAACACACCTATGATAACCAAAACAGATAACGAGGAGCTTCACAGTTTGTGGAAGTCACAGTTTCAAAGACTTTACGGCGCGAAATTTCCTGATGTTATTGCAGTTGACAACTTCCCGCAGCAGATGCTGCTTCTCAATCTCTCCAGAGGTTTTGCGGTCATACCGCAGGGCAGGGGCAGCGCTTATGAAAACCTTGTATCGTTTAATACGGATGAAGAGCTTGATGAGGTAGAGGTTATGCTTTATCTCAAAGACTGCATAACGCCGGCTTTGCGTACACTGACAGACTATATCTATGAAAAAAAGTAATTAATCAAGCAAAAAAATCCGTTTCACAAATACGGCGAAACCTGTTAAAATCTGCACAGTGACAGAGTAGAGGAGGTATTGCTGTGCAGATAAATTTAACTGAAGGAAATCTATTGAAAGTGCTGGCAAAATTCTCGGTGCCGTTTCTGGTATCAAGTTTTTTGCAGACCTTTTACGGCCTTGCGGATTTATTTATAACAGGGCAGTTTAACGGAGCCGATGTAATTACGGCAGTATCTGTAGGCAGCCAGCTTACCCATATGCTTACGGTTATAATTGTAGGGCTTACAATGGGATCTACTGTTTTTATAGGCAAGGCTGTCGGAGAAAAGGATAAAGAGCGCCTTGAATTTGGTATAGGAAATATTATAATACTGTTTGCGGGCTTTGCAGTTATAGCGACAGCGGTCCTGCTTATTTTTACAGACGGTATAGTAGCTATGCTGGAAACTCCGGCAGAAGCGGAGCTTCAGACAAAATACTACCTTGCAATATGCTTTGCAGGAGTTCCGTTTATAGTGGCATACAACGTTATAGCCAGCATATTCAGAGGACTTGGCGATTCCAGAAGTCCTATGTACTTCGTTATAATCGCAGGAATAATCAATATATTGCTTGACGTTCTGTTTATAGGACCTATGGATATGAAAGCAGCAGGCGCAGCGCTGGCTACAATAATCGCTCAGGCAATAAGCGTTCTGGCGGGAGTTATATCCCTTGCGCGCAAAAACAGAGGTTTTAATCTGCGCAGAGATAATTTCAGATTAAACCGCAGAGTATTTTCGGATGTAATTAAAGTGGGAGTGCCGGTATCACTTCAGGACGGGCTGATACAGGTATCTTTCCTCGTTATAACTATAATTGCCAACAGCAGAGGTGTTATGACCGCCGCTGCGGTAGGCATAGTTGAAAAAATAATATCGTTTCTGTTTCTGGTACCGTCTGCAATGCTTTCGTCTATATCGGCTATTGTAGCGCAGAATGCAGGCGCGGGCAAGCATCAGAGAAGCAGACTGTCGCTTCGGTACGGCATAACCATAACGGTAGTGTTTGGACTTTTTGCGGCAGGTATGTGCCAGATTTTTTCAGAGCAGATTGTGGCGCTGTTCTCATCTGCGGAGCCGCAGGTGATTACGCTGGGAGGACAGTACCTGAGAGCCTATGCCTTAGACTGCATCTTTGCGGGAGTGCATTTCTGCTTCAGCGGATATTTCTGCGCATATAACAAGGCAATATATTCGTTTATACATAATATAGTTTCGATAATGCTTATCAGAATACCGGGGACATATATAGCATCAGTGATGTTTCCAGATACGCTTTATCCTATGGGACTTGCAGCTCCGGCAGGATCGCTCCTGTCAGTTGTAATATGTACGGCTCTCTACATTCTGATGCAGAAGAAACAGGCAGGTAACAATACTTTGTAATGGAGATAAAATGAAAGCTGAAAAAATTATAAGGATAATAATTTTAATAATACTTGCGGCGGCGCTGGTTATAAGCGGGTTTAAGCTCATAACCACACTGAGCAGACTTTCCGGTGAAAAAAACCAGATAGAGAAACTGGCAGAGGAAACAGAGCGAGGTGAAAACCTGTTTGAAAAAAACAGCGATATGATATGCTGGCTTGATATTGAGGGGACAGAAATAAGCTATCCGGTTATGTACACTCCGGATGACCCTGAGTATTATCTTCATCGCGATTTTGACGGAGAGTATTCCTACAGCGGTATGCCGTTTTTAGACAGCAGATGCGATATAGATAAATCCTCAAACCTTATAATCTACGGACATAATATGAAAAACAGCACCATGTTCAGCCGGCTTTTAAACTATGAGGACTATGATTTCTGGAAAGAACACAGATATATAGATATTAAGACAAAAGACGGTGAAAGGAAATATGAAATAATAGCGGCCTACAGAACTGAGATACAGGAAAAGGGCAGCAGCGCTTTCAGATACTACAGCTTTACCGACACGGACAAGGCATCGGAGTATGACGAATACCTGCAAGGCATCAAAAAACTTGCCCTGTATGATACAGGGCTTTCGGCAGAGTACGGAACTCAGCTTATGACGCTTTCCACCTGCAGCTATCATACGGATAACGGCAGATTTGCGGTTACTGCAATGAGAATTGAATAGGCGCGCTGCGCAGTTAACGGTAATAATCGGATATTAAAGACAGAGGATTTATCAGTTGTGATGAATTATCTGTCTTTTGTTGAACATATTCCCAAAAACTTAATTTAACCTTAAATTACCTTTAAATGCTTGACTAATTGACGACCGTATGGTATTATAGTAGACTGCCACGCAATGTAGTTGCACTGCGATTTGTTGAATATATAAGGAGTGATGAATATGCCAAAGCCAGTTAAATTAGGTAGAAAAGAGCGTATGACTTTTTCAAAGATTGATCAAGTTGCGCAGATGCCGAATCTGATCCAGATACAGACTGAGTCGTATAATTGGTTCATTGAGGAAGGCCTAAAAGAAGTGTTTGAAGACATATCGCCTATCCAGGACTATGCGGGTAATCTCGCGCTGGAGTTTATCGATTATTCTTTAAACGACCCTCCAAAGTATGAGCAGGAAGAATGTAAGGAGAGAGATGTGACATACGCAGCTCCTCTTAAAGTTCGCGTAAGACTAATCAACAAGGAAACCGGAGAGGTTAAGGAGCAGGAAGTTTTCATGGGAGATTTCCCTCTTATGACCGAAAAAGGTACATTTATATATAATGGTGCTGAGAGAGTAGTTGTTACACAGCTGGTTCGTTCTCCGGGACCATATTACAGCATGGAAATAGACAAGTCCAACAACAAGCTGTTTTCAGCGCAGATTATTCCGAACAGAGGCGCATGGCTGGAGTACGAAACAGACTCAAATGAAGTAATTTCAGTAAGAGTTGACCGTACAAGAAAGCAGCCTGTAACAACTCTGCTCAGAGCGCTGGGCTTCGGTACAAATCAGGAGATAATTGATATCTTCGGCGAAGATACAAGACTGATGAAGACCCTCGAAAAAGACGCTACAGACAACTTTGAAGACGGACTTAAGGAAATATACAAAAAACTCAGACCGGGCGAGCCTCCGACAGTAGACAGCGCTCAGCAGCTTCTCAATGCCCTTTTCTTTGATGCCAAGAGATATGATCTTGCCAAGGTGGGCAGATACAAGTACAACAAAAAACTCGCAATAAGCACAAGACTTGCGGGAACTGTTGCAGCTGAGGACGTTATCGACCCTAACACAGGCGAGATAATCATCGAGGCAGGCGGCAGAATTGACAGAGACACAGCCCTCGTTATAGAGAACGCAGGCGTCAAAGTCGTAAACATATACGGCGTAGGTGTTGGCAACGAAGACGAAATCACAAGAGTAATAGGCAACAACTTTGTAGACATTAAAACATATATAGAATTTGATCTTTCGGATACAAGAGTAGAACAGACAGTATACTACCCTGTATTAAAAGAAATACTTGCCGAAAACCAGACAGAAGAAGAGATTAAAGAAGCGCTTGCAGCAAGAAGAAACGACCTGTCACCTAAGCATATCATAATAGATGACATTATCGCTTCTGTAAGCTACATTCTCAACCTGAGATTCGGCATCGGCAGCACAGATGACATAGACCATCTGGGCAACAGAAGACTGAGGACTGTAGGAGAGCTTCTCCAGAACCAGTTCAGAATCGGTCTTGCAAGAATGGAAAGAGTAGTCAAGGAAAGAATGACAACTCAGGATATAGAGGCAACAACTCCACAGGCTCTTATGAATATAAGACCGGTAACTGCAGCGGTTAAAGAGTTCTTCGGAAGCTCCCAGCTTTCACAGTTCATGGACCAGACAAACCCTCTTGCAGAGCTGACTCACAAGAGAAGACTGTCAGCACTGGGACCTGGCGGACTTTCAAGAGAGAGAGCGGGCTTCGACGTAAGAGACGTACACGACTCACATTACGGAAGAATGTGCCCTATAGAAACACCTGAAGGTCCTAACATCGGACTTATAGGTTCACTTGCAACCTACGGCATCATCAACAAATACGGATTTATCGAAACTCCGTACAGAATAGTTGACAAGGAGAAGGGTATCGTAACAGACGAAATCAGATACCTTACGGCAGATGAAGAAGAAACCCTCATCATTGCACAGGCCAACGAGCCTCTGGATTCAGAAGGAAGATTTGTAAACAGAAAAGTTGCGGGACGTGGTCTCGGCGGCGAAATTGACCTTTATGACAGAGACAAAGTTGACTATATGGACGTATCACCTAGACAGGTAGTATCAGTAGCGACAGCTATGATACCTTTCCTCGAAAACGATGACGCCAACCGTGCGCTGATGGGCTCAAACATGCAGAGACAGGCAGTGCCGCTGCTGGTGACAGAAGCACCTAGAGTAGGTACAGGTATGGAATACAGAGCAGCTAAGGACTCAGGCGTTGTTACCGTTGCAAAGCATTCAGGAACAGTAGAGTTCGTAGATGCGGACAGAATAGTGGTGCTCAGAGATGACGGAACAGGCAGCGACGAATACAAGCTGCTCAAGTTCAAGAGATCAAACCAGGGTACATGCGTCAACCAGAGAAGCATCGTGTTCCACGGAGAGCACGTTGAGGAGGGCGAAGTTCTTGCAGATGGACCTTCAACCGAAAACGGTGAGGTTGCACTGGGCAAGAACCTGCTCATAGGCTTCATGACATGGGAGGGCTACAACTACGAGGATGCTATCATCCTTAATGAGCGCCTCATAATGGAAGACGTACTGACTTCACTTCACATCGAAAAATACGAATCACAGGCAAGAGATACCAAGCTTGGACCTGAAGAAATCACAAGAGACATACCTAATGTCGGCGAGGACGCACTCAAAGACCTTGACGAAGACGGTATCATCAGAATCGGTGCTGAGGTTAAGGCAGGCGATATACTTGTAGGTAAGGTTACTCCTAAGGGAGAAACAGAGCTTTCGGCAGAAGAAAGACTTTTAAGAGCAATCTTCGGCGAAAAGGCAAGAGAAGTAAGAGATACTTCACTGAGAGTTCCTCACGGTGAAGCAGGTATAATTGTAGATGTTAAGATATTCTCAAGAGAAAACGGCGACGAGCTGCCTCCTGGCGTAAACAAACTGGTAAGATGCTATATCGCAACCAAGAGAAAAATCCAGGTCGGCGACAAGATGGCCGGAAGACACGGAAACAAGGGTGTTATCTCAAGAATACTTCCTGAAGAGGATATGCCATTCCTTGAGGACGGAACTCCGCTTCAGGTAATGCTTAACCCTCTGGGCGTACCGTCACGAATGAACGTTGGACAGGTGCTTGAAGTGCATCTGGGACTTGCGGCAAAGAGCAAAGACTGGTATATTTCAACACCGGTATTTGATGGTGCAACCGAAAAAGACATAATCGAGCTTCTGGACGAATGCGGCTACTCCAAGACAGGCAAGCTGCAGCTTCGTGACGGAAGATCGGGACTTCCGTTTGATAATCCTGTAACAGTAGGATACATGTACATGCTGAAGCTCCATCACCTTGTTGACGACAAAATTCACGCAAGAAGTACAGGCCCTTACTCACTTGTTACACAGCAGCCTCTGGGCGGTAAAGCTCAGTTCGGCGGACAGCGTTTCGGTGAGATGGAAGTATGGGCGCTTGAAGCTTACGGCGCTGCATATACACTTCAGGAAATACTGACAGTAAAATCCGACGATATCGTTGGTCGTGTCAAGACTTACGAAGCTATAGTCAAGGGTGAGAATATTCCTGAACCGGGTATTCCTGAATCCTTCAAGGTTCTTATTAAAGAAATGCAGAGCTTAGGTCTTGATGTCAAGGTTCTTTCAGAGAACAACGAGGAAGTTGAAATCAAAGATGCTTCGGAATATGACGGAACTGCGGACATTGACGGCGTAATCGACGTTGAAGCCGACAGAGCTGCAGAGGACGAACTCAAGGAGGGTTTCACAGAGGAAACACCTGATGAAGAGGACGACTTCGAAGACAACTTTGATTTTGAAGATGATTCTGATGAAAAGCTATAGGAAAGGGGAGGTACTTCAATGAGTGAAAATACAAACAACAGCTATGAGCTGAACAATTTTGAATCACTGCAGGTAGGTCTCGCATCTACAGAAAAGATTCTGAGCTGGTCACATGGTGAAGTAACCAAGCCTGAAACTATCAACTACAGAACTCTTAAGCCGGAAAAAGACGGACTTTTCTGCGAGAAGATTTTCGGACCTATGAAGGACTGGGAATGTCATTGCGGTAAATACAAGAGAATAAGATACAAGGGAATTGTATGCGACCGCTGCGGCGTAGAGGTTACAAAGGCAAAGGTAAGAAGAGAAAGAATGGGACACATCGAGCTTGCGGCTCCCGTGTCACATATCTGGTACTTCAAGGGCATACCGTCAAGAATGGGACTTATTCTTGATATGTCACCGAGAAACCTTGAAAAAATCCTGTACTTTGCAGCATATATAGTAACTGATCCGGGAGATACAGGCCTTGGCTACAAGGAAATTCTTTCCGAGAACCAGTACAGAGAAGCAAGAGAAAAATACGCGGACGGCTTCAAAGCCGCTATGGGCGCAGAGGCAGTAAAGGAACTGCTCTGCCAGATAGACCTTGACGCGCTTTCAGAGGATTTAAGAGAGAAGCTTAAAGGAGCAACAGGTCAGAAAAAAATCAGAATCGTAAGAAGACTTGAGGTTGTTGAAGCATTAAGACTTTCAAACAACAAGCCTGAGTGGATGATAATGGACGTTATCCCTGTTATCCCTCCTGATTTAAGACCTATGGTACAGCTGGATGGAGGCAGATTTGCAACATCTGACCTTAACGACCTGTACAGAAGAGTTATAAACAGAAACAACAGATTAAAGAGACTGCTGGAGCTTGGAGCGCCTGATATTATCGTAAGAAACGAAAAAAGAATGCTCCAGGAATCAGTAGACGCCCTTATAGACAACGGCAGAAGAGGCAGACCTGTAACAGGTCCGGGATCAAGACCGCTCAAATCCCTTTCGGATATGCTCAAAGGTAAGCAGGGAAGATTCAGACAGAACCTGCTGGGCAAGCGTGTTGACTACTCAGGCCGTTCGGTAATCGTAGTAGGACCGGAACTGAGATTTTATCAGTGCGGACTTCCTAAAAAAATGGCTCTTGAACTGTTTAAGCCGTTCATTATGAAAAGACTCGTAGAGGACGGTCAGGCTCACAACATCAAGAGTGCCAAGAGAATGGTCGAAAAGGTAAGAACAGAAGTATGGGACGTACTTGAAGACGTTATCAAGGAACACCCTGTAATGCTCAATCGTGCGCCGACCCTGCACAGACTGGGTATACAGGCATTCGAGCCTGTACTTGTAGAGGGTAAGGCTATCAAGCTTCATCCGCTGGTTTGTACTGCATTCAATGCAGACTTTGACGGCGACCAGATGGCGGTACACGTACCTCTTTCAGTAGAGGCGCAGGCGGAAGCGAGATTTCTGATGCTGTCAGTAAACAACATACTGGCTCCAAAGGACGGTTCCCCTATAACAACTCCTACACAGGATATGATACTCGGTTCATACTATCTGACTCACCCCGGTGTTGAAGAAAGAAACACTGCAGCAGAGAAAGGCGACGGCAAGATATTTACGGATATGGACGAAATGCTCATGGCATATCAGACAGGTACCGTAGGTATCCACGCAAGAGTCAAAGTCAGAATGTACAAGGACGAAAACGATACAGAGGGCAGAATTATAGAGTCTACAGTAGGAAGATTTATATTCAACCAGGGAATTCCTCAGGATTTGGGCTTTGTAGACAGAACTACAGATCCGTACTCACTTGAGGTTGACTTCCTCTGCGACAAGAAAAAGCTCGGAAAGATTATCGACAAGTGCTACAGAGCGCACGGAAATACAGGAACAGTCCTGATGCTTGACTACATCAAGGATACAGGTTTCCACTATTCAACCAAGGCAGCTATAACAATCAGTATTTCCGACATGGAAATACCTGAAGAAAAAGAATCAATCATTCAGGCTGCTGAGCATCAGGTTGAAAAATACGAAAACGCTTACAGAAAAGGTTTTGCATCAAGAGAAGAATGTGACGAAAAGATCATCAAGATATGGCATAAGACAACAGACGACGTTGCCGATGCTCTTATGGACTCGCTGGGAACATTAAACAACCTGTTCATAATGGCACACTCGGGAGCAAGAGGTAGTAAAAACCAGATCAGACAGATAGGCGGTATGAGAGGACTTATGGCCAAGGCCAACGGTGAAACTGTAAGAATTCCTATCAAGGCCAACTTCAGAGAGGGTCTGTCGGTACTGGATTACTTCATATCAACAAACGGCGCCAGAAAGGGTCTGGCCGATACAGCGCTTCGAACAGCCGACTCCGGTTATCTGACAAGAAGACTTGTAGACGTATCCCACAACATCATTATCAGAGAGCAGGACTGCGGCACCGATGAGGGTATCGAAGTAAGAGCTTTCAGAGATGACAAGGAAGAAATCGAAAGCCTCAAGCTGAGAATTATAGGCAGAACCGCTCTTACAGACGTATGCGATCCTAAGACCGGCGAGATCATAGTTGAGCAGAATGAAGAGATTACAGAAGAAAATGCTGAAAGAATAGAAGAAGCCGGCATAGAATCTGTAGCCATCAGATCAATTATGACATGCCACAGCAGAACAGGCCTTTGCGCTAAGTGCTACGGCAGGAACCTGGCAACGGGAGAAAGCGTAAACATCGGAGAGGCTGTAGGTATAACTGCGGCACAGTCCATCGGTGAACCGGGTACACAGCTTACAATGAGAACATTCCATACAGGCGGTGTAGCAGGAAGCGACATCACTCAGGGTCTTCCAAGAGTCGTAGAACTTTTCGAAGCAAGAAAGCCTAAGGGAATTGCGGAAATCTGCGAAGCTGACGGTACTGTTGTTTCAATCGAAAGAAAGGGCAGCAAGAGAGAGGTTATAATCAGAGGCGATGAGGAAAGAGCATACACAGTTCCTTACGGAGCTATCCTCAAAGTAAAAGAGGGCGACTATATCCTTGCAGGAAGCCCTATAACCAAGGGACCTCTTAATCCGCATGATATACTCAGATTAAACGGTGCAGAGGGCGTATACCAGTATCTGCTCAAGGAAGTGCAGAGAGTATACAAAAACCAGGGTGTAGATATCAACGACAAGCACGTTGAGGTAATCGTAAACCAGATGCTTTCAAAGTTCAAAATCGATGAATCAGGAGACACAGACCTGCTTCCGGGCGGACTTTACAGCAAATTTGAAATAGAAGAAGCTAATCAGAAAGCTATTGAAGAGGGCGGAGAGCCTGCAAAGGCTGACAGAGTGCTGCTGGGTATCACCAAGGCGTCACTTGCAACAAACTCCTTCCTGTCAGCGGCATCATTCCAGGAAACTACAAGAGTTCTGACAGATGCGGCTATCAAGGGCAAGAACGACAAGCTTCAGGGACTTAAAGAAAACGTTATAATCGGTAAGCTTATTCCTGCCGGTACAGGAATGAAGAGATACAGAAACATCGAGCTGGACTACGGTGTAAATCAGGAACTTATGGAAGCCTATGAGGCTGCACAGTATGCTGCGCAGTTTGAAGAAGAGGTCGAAGACGAGCAGCCTGAGGACATCATGGAGCCGGCAGAGGATATGTTTGAAGAAGTGGAAGACGAAAGCTTCTTCGAAATGCCTGATATCATTGAATTTGAAGACGAAGAAAACTAGAATTCAATTGACACAGACGGCACATATGTGATAAAATAATCGTTGGCTTTGGTTTTGTGCGCCTTAAATTAAGGACGGCCGGGGCCAGCGATAACTGTGTTTTTAAACCCTTGCGGTTTAAAATAGATAATTAATTGCAAACGATTTTCCCGATTAGAGAAATCGCCAGCAAGACGAGGAAAGGAGAAACAAATGCCTACTATTAATCAATTAGTACGTCAGGGTAGAACAAGCAGCGAGAAAAAGTCAACTGCACCGGCTCTTTTAAAGGGAATGAACTCAATCAAGAGAGTTGCTACTGACGGCAATTCACCTCAGAAAAGAGGAGTTTGCACATCAGTAAAGACAGTTACTCCTAAGAAGCCTAATTCAGCTCTTAGAAAAGTTGCCAGAGTTCGTCTTACTAACGGTATTGAAGTAACAGCATACATTCCTGGTATAGGTCACAACCTTCAGGAGCACAGTGTTGTACTTATCAGAGGCGGAAGAGTTAAAGACCTTCCAGGTGTAAGATACCACATCGTAAGAGGTACTCTTGATGCTGCAGGTGTTGCAGACAGAAAACAGGCTCGTTCAAAATACGGCGCTAAAAAACCTAAAAAGAAATAGGATTTAATCGGGAAATTATGCCAAGATATAATCTGACATTAACGGCCTGAAACCGCCATTCGCACGGGAGTAGAGGTCGAGTACCGAACCCAGTGCTTTCGGCAGTTCCAAAGACTGTCCGGGAGAGTAACTTCCGCTTAAATCTGCCTGAGAAGAATATCTTTGGAGTATTGGGCAGTTATAGCAGAATGCGAAGAATATGAGTTAGCCCGTTCAATACGGGCGGAAGGGAAGAAAAAATGCCAAGAAAAGGAAACGTTCCTAAAAGGGAAGTACTTCCAGATCCGGTATACGGCAGTGTTGTTGTAGCTAAGCTTATCAACAGCATTATGCTTGACGGTAAGAAAGGTGTTGCTCAGCAGATCGTTTACAGCGCGTTTGACAAAGTAAAAGAAACTACTGGCGAAGAACCACTGGAAGTTTTTGAAAAAGCAATGAACAACATTATGCCGGTTCTCGAAGTAAAAGCAAGAAGAGTCGGCGGTGCTAACTATCAGGTACCTATGGAAGTAAGACCTGAAAGAAGACAGACATTAGGATTAAGATGGCTTACTAAATACACAAGACTTAGAGGCGAAAAGACAATGTCTGACAGATTAGCTAAGGAAATTATGGATGCTGCTAACGAAACAGGCGCATCAGTAAAGAAAAAAGAAGACACACACAAGATGGCAGAAGCAAACAAGGCTTTCGCTCACTACAGATTTTAATGTTGATGTGTTCAGTAAATTTTTTGATTTTAGCGAAAGGAGGCTATACACATGGCTAGAAGTTTTCCACTGGAAAAAACTAGAAATATCGGTATAATGGCGCACATTGATGCCGGAAAAACCACCACAACTGAAAGAATACTTTTCTATACAGGCAGAACTCACAAGCTAGGTGAAACCCACGAGGGTGCTGCTACCATGGACTGGATGGAGCAGGAGCAGGAACGTGGTATTACGATAACCTCTGCAGCTACTACAGCACAATGGAAGGGCAATAGAATAAATATAATCGATACTCCGGGTCACGTTGACTTCACAGTTGAGGTTGAGAGATCACTCAGAGTATTAGATGGAGCCGTAACAGTGCTTTGCGCAAAGGGCGGGGTTGAGCCTCAGTCCGAAACTGTATGGCGTCAGGCCGAAAAGTATGGCGTACCAAGAATGATATTCGTAAACAAAATGGATATTATGGGCGCGGATTTCTACAGAGTTGTAGGTATGGTTAAGGACAGATTAAAAGCAAATGCTGTTCCTATCCAGCTTCCGATCGGTTCAGAAGAAACCTTCATAGGTATCATTGACCTGATTAATATGGCAGCCGAAATCTACAAAGATGACCTTGGAAAAGAATACGAAAAGGCAGAGATTCCTGAAGACCTAAAGAAAATTTCACAGGAATGGCGTGACAAGCTGCTGGAAGCTGTTGCAGAAGGCAGTGAAGAGCTTATGATGAAATACCTTGAGGGTGAAGAGTTTACAACTAAGGAAATCAAAGACACCATAAGAAAAATGACTATAGCAGGAGAAATGGTTCCTGTAACCTGCGGTTCCGCTTACAGAAACAAGGGAGTTCAGCTTATGCTGGACGCGGTTGTCGACTTTATGCCGTCACCGCTTGACATACCTCCTATCAAAGGTATTATCCCCGGCAGAGATGAAGAAGCGGAAAGACCTGCAGATGATAATGGTCCTTTTGCAGCACTTGCGTTTAAGATTATGGCTGATCCATTTGTCGGAAAGCTTGCTTTCTTCAGAGTTTATTCCGGAACTTTAAAATCAGGTTCCTATGTATATAACTCCACTAAGGGCAAAAAAGAAAGAATCGGAAGAATTCTTCAGATGCATGCCAATAAGAGAGAGGAAATCGACGAAGTATATTCAGGCGATATCGCTGCTGCGGTAGGTCTTAAAGACACTACTACTGGTGATACACTTTGCGATGAGAAGAAAGAAATAATTCTTGAATCTATGGAATTCCCTGATCCTGTAATAGAAATAGCTATCGAGCCTAAGACTAAGGCAGGACAGGAAAAAATGGGTATAGCGCTGGCTAAGCTGGCAGAAGAAGACCCTACATTCAAAACTTATACGAACGAAGATACAGGTCAGACAATTATAGCAGGTATGGGAGAACTCCACCTTGAAATAATCGTTGACAGACTTCTCCGCGAGTTCAAGGTTGAAGCAAATGTAGGTAAGCCTCAGGTTTCATACAAGGAAACTGTTACAGGCACTGCGGATGTTGACCACAAGTATGCTAAGCAGAGCGGTGGTCACGGTCAGTACGGTCACGTTAAGATTAAGCTCAGCCCTACAGAGCCGGGTGAAGGATTTAAGTTCACCAACTCAATTGTCGGCGGAGCTATTCCTAAGGAATACATTCCTAAGATTGAAGACGGAATTAAAGAAGCTATGGAATCAGGTCCTATAGCAGGATATCAGGTTGTCGATGTGGCTGTTGAGCTGTATGATGGTTCATATCACGAAGTTGACTCATCAGAAATGGCATTCAAGATTGCTGCATCAATGGCGTTCAGAGAAGCTGCCAAGAAAGCAAATCCTGTACTGCTTGAGCCTGTATTCAAGGTAGAGGTTACAGTTCCTGAAGAATATATGGGAGATGTAATCGGTGATATCAGTTCAAGACGAGGCAGAATTGAGGGTTCTGACATGAACAACGGAGCAGTTGCTGTCAGAGGATTTGTACCTCTTTCAGAAATGTTCGGTTATGCAACAGACCTGCGTTCAAAGACTCAGGGTCGAGGCGTATATGTAATGCAGTTCGACCACTTTGAAAAACTGCCTGACAACCTTATAGAGAAAATTAACAAATAGATGTTAAGGTAACAAAAAGGAGAAATAAAATGGCAAAAGCTAAATTTGAAAGAACAAAACCGCATATTAATATCGGAACGATCGGTCACGTAGACCACGGTAAGACAACTTTAACAGCAGCTATCACAATCACTCTTCAGAAGAGATACGGATTAGGTGAAGTAGTAGCATTCGACCAGATCGACAAAGCACCTGAAGAAAAAGAAAGAGGAATCACAATTTCAACAGCACACGTTGAATATGAAACACCGAACAGACACTATGCACACGTTGACTGCCCGGGTCACGCAGACTATGTAAAGAACATGATTACAGGAGCTGCACAGATGGACGGAGCAATCCTCGTAGTAGCAGCAACAGACGGACCAATGCCTCAGACAAGAGAGCACATCCTGTTATCAAGACAGGTAGGCGTACCATACATCATCGTATTCTTAAACAAGTGTGATATGGTAGACGACGAAGAGCTTCTTGACTTAGTAGAAATGGAAGTAAGAGAACTTCTTGACGAATATGACTTCCCTGGCGATGACACACCAATCATCAGAGGATCAGCATTAATGGCATTAGAAGATCCGGACGGACCTTGGGGAGACAAGATTATCGAATTATTCGAAGCAGTAGACTCATACATTCCAGAACCTGAAAGAGACAACGACAAGCCGTTCATCATGCCTGTAGAGGACGTATTCTCAATCACAGGAAGAGGAACAGTAGCAACAGGAAGAGTAGAAAGAGGCGTACTGAAAGTAGGAGATGAAGTAGAAATCATCGGACTTACAGAAGAGAGAAGAAAAGTAGTAGTAACAGGCGTAGAGATGTTCAGAAAACTGTTAGACGAAGCAGAAACAGGAGATAACATCGGAGCACTGTTAAGAGGCGTACAGAGAACAGAAATCGAAAGAGGACAGGTACTTGCAGCGCCGGGAACAATCAATCCACATACAAAGTTCAAGGGCGAAGTATACGTATTAAAGAAGGAAGAAGGCGGAAGACACACACCATTCTTCAACGGATACAGACCGCAGTTCTATTTCAGAACAACAGACGTAACAGGCGACCTTCAGTTACCTGAGGGAACAGAGATGTGTATGCCTGGAGATAACATTACAATGACAATTACACTGATCACACCAATCGCAATCGAAGAAGGATTAAGATTTGCGATCAGAGAAGGCGGAAGAACAGTAGGTTCAGGCGTTGTAACTGAGATTATCGAATAATTTATATTTGACATTCAGGGGACTTTTCAAAGTCCCCTTTGTGGTATGGGAGGTAAAAAGAATATGTATAAGAAGATACTCGCGCTGATGATGGCTCTTGCGGTTATGTTTGCATTTACAGGCTGTATGAGTTCAAATAATGAAGTTACCGTTAAGGCTGACGGAACTGCTGATGTATATGTTGACTTCAGCATTGACAAGACCAAAATGGAAAGCGTAACATATGATGTAATGCTTGAAATGGCTAAGGCTGCAGCAGATGAGAATGCAGCAGAGGCTGACATCATAAAAGAGGCGCAGGACAGCACCAAGGACTTTATGGAAGGCTTTGAAGAGGGACTGCTTGAAGACGGTCAGTTCAAACTTGAAAAAATAGACGGCATCGAATATTACACAATGAAGGTAGACGCAAAGGGTGCGTCAATAAAGGATGCCAGAGAGGTTTTCAAAACGTATGACAGCAAGGCATGGCTTTCAGCCAAGGCGTTCAATGTGGACTTAAGCAATATGCTGAGCGGTTCTGATACCGAAGAGATTGAGAACGCTGCAAGCGATGTGGCATTTGATATGTCATTCAAGGCAACACTTCCGTATGAGATAGTTAAGACTAACGGTAAGCTTTCAGCGGACAAAAAGACTGTTGAATGGAGCTATACAAGCGTTAAGGATGACAGCAGACTGTACGCTTTTGCGGCAGACAAAACAAAGCCTGTTGTGACAGGAGTAAAGAACGGCAAATCATACAAGGGCAAGGTAACTGTTAAAGTATCAGACAAGGACAGCGGAGTTAAATCAGCCGTTATAAAGAATACAAAGACAGGCAAGACCTATGCTAAATTCACAGGCAGCAAAAAGGTTACAAAGAAAGGCAAGTATTCAGTAACAGTTACAGATAATATGGGCAACAAAAAGACAGTTAAATTCACTGTTAAATAGTAAATCAGAATAATGTATGACAGGGAAGCCTTATGGTTTCCCTGTTTTGCGAGGTAGTAATATGAACAGAGAACTTCTGACAAAGGCAGAGGAGCTTAATGATAAATACGTTCAGATGTGGGCTGACATATGCAGCATAGAAAGCCCCACAGACTTCAAGCAGGGCGTTGATGAGGTCGGCAGATACTTTATTGAGAAAGCGGAAGCGCAGGGCTGGGATGTAGAAATTCACGAAGAAAAGATATCGGGCAACTGTATAAGTATTACGATGAACAATACTTCGGATGAGGCTCCTGTAGTGTTTTCGGGGCATATGGATACGGTTCATGCTGTCGGAAGCTTTGGAAGCCCCGCTGTCAGATGCGAGGGAGACACGATATACGGTCCCGGAGTCAAAGACTGCAAGGGCGGTATTACAGCGGCTTTTATGGCAATGGAAATACTCGCAGCCTGCGGATTTAAAAAACGGCCTGTCAGACTGATACTGCAAAGCGATGAGGAAGTGGGCAGCGCTTTCAGTGAGGGAAGAACCATTGAATTTATGAGGGAAAAAGCTCAGAATGCAGTAGGGTTTTTCAACTGCGAAGCCCACAGAAACGGCGGCGTCACACTTATGCGCAAAGGCTCGGTCAAATACGAATTCGAGATAAGAGGCAAAGCTGTTCATTCCTCTAACTGCTATCTGGGTGCAAGCGCCATTACGGAAGCCGCCCGCAAGATTATACAGCTTGAAAAAATGAAAGCAAGAAACGGTATCACATGTAACTGCGGCACCGTAACAGGCGGAACCGCGGATAATTCCGTACCTGACATATGCAGATTCAGCGCTGACATCAGATTTAACGATATGAAACAGCTTCAAAAAGCGCAGAACAGAGTACGGCAGATTGCAGACAGATCATATGTGAGAGGCACTGAATGCACACGCAGGATTAAAACTATGCGAAGACCTATGGAGCTTTGCGATGCCAATGTTGCTTTGTTTCACCGGATAAATGAGATTTTTAAAGAATATGGTCTGCCAAAAGTAAGGCTTGAAAAATCAAGAGGAGGCTCTGACGCATCGGATATGACGTATTACGGTATCCCATGCATTGACTCCATGGGCGTTACAGGCAGGTTCATACATTCGATACATGAGGAGGCAAGAATATCCTCACTCAAGGAAGCGGCCGTAAGGCTTGCGGTAATAGCGTGGGAGCTGTAATTTTTTGAACAGGGATATTGACTTTACAGGCGATAAGGGATATAATATTAAAAGGCTGCGGGAGCTTCCCCGCAGTTTTAAATTGGAAAAAACCAATTTAATTCAAAGTAATTCTTGACTTTGACAGGATAAGAATATATACTTATATGGCGACTTTATGATAAAAATTCGAAAGAGCTTGTAATACAGCTCTAATTTTCAGTTAACGGAGGACAGAAACAATGAGAGTTAAAGTTACATTAGCGTGTGGTGAATGCAAGCAGAGAAACTACAATACTATCAAGAACAAAAAGAACGACCCTGATCGTATCGAAATGAACAAGTATTGCCCGTTCTGCAAAAAGCACACTCTTCACAAGGAAACTAAATAGTTAGAGGTATTAGAGATGGCAAAAGAAAACGCTAAGAACATAGGCAAGGAAACCAAAAAAAGAAACCTTGCGGCACAGCAGCCCAACAAAAAGAAGACATCCGTAAAGGATTACTTCAAGGGCATCAGAATCGAGATGAAAAAGGTAGTATGGCCTACAAAGAAAGAACTTGGCTCTTATACTGCTGTTGTTGTACTTACTTGTGCTTTCTTTGCGCTGGCATTCTGGGCTATAGATTCAGGATTCCTGGCATTACTAAAAGCAGTTTTAAATATTGAACTTTAGTAATTAGAGAGCGGAGGTACAGGTAGACAATGTCTGATTTAGATAGAAATTTAGCGTCTCCTCTTGAGGGCGAGGGCCTTAGAGGCGATGGAGTGGCAAAATGGTATGTTGTTCATACTTATTCCGGTCACGAAAACAAAGTAAAAATGAATATTGAAAAGATCGTCGAGAACAGGGGAATGCAGGATCTTATTCTTGATATTGTTGTACCAACCGAAGACAGAGTAGAAATTAAAAACGGACAACGCAAAGTTAAAACGAGAAAAATGTTCCCCGGCTATGTTATCGTAAAGATGATAGTTACAAACGAATCGTGGTACCTTGTCAGAAACACACAGGGTGTTACAGGCTTTGTAGGTCACGGTTCAGAGCCTATTCCGCTATCCAACGAGGAAGTTGCAAGAATGGGCATCGAAAAAGTATTCATTGATTTGGACGTGGAGGTTGGCGACAGCATCAGAGTCATCAGCGGGCCGTTTGAGGGCTTTA
Source organism: uncultured Eubacteriales bacterium (assembly GCA_900547295.1). GTDB lineage: Bacteria > Bacillota > Clostridia > Peptostreptococcales > Anaerovoracaceae > UMGS973. Next base: position 17,693 of record URGK01000012.1, on the reverse strand, counting down.
TGGGTGTGGTTGAAGAAATCACTCCTGACAAGCAGGTTCTCAGAGCCAGGATATCCATGTTCGGAAGAGACACACCTGTAGAACTGGAATTCGGACAGGTTGACAAACTTTAGTTAACAGCATAATTTTAATATACTAGTCCCTGCGCTTTGAGCAGGAGAAAGGAGAACCAAAATGGCAAAGAAGATTGATGGCTATATCAAATTGCAGATTCCTGCAGGCGGAGCAAATCCTGCACCACCGGTAGGTCCGGCTTTAGGTCAGAAAGGTGTTAACATCATGGACTTCTGTAAGCAGTTCAATGCTAAGACTCAGGATCAGCCTGGAATGATTATACCTGTAGTTATCACAGTATACGCAGACAGATCATTCTCATTCATCTGTAAAACACCGCCGGCAGCTGTACTTATCAAAAAAGCAGCAGGTCTTGACAAGGCTTCGGGAGAACCTAACAAGAACAAGGTTGGTAAAATCACTTTAGCACAGGCACAGGAAATCGCCCAGACAAAGATGCCTGACTTAAACGCAGCAAATCTTGAATCAGCAACAGAAATGATCAAGGGTACTGCAAGAAGCATGGGTATATTAGTAGAAGAATAATTTAAGATGGGAGATCGCAAGATCGTTAGTACCACGAGGAGGTAACAAATGCCTAAAAGAGGTAAAAAGTATCAGGAAGCAAGAAAGCTTTTTGACAGACAGGAATTATATGATGCTGATGCAGCATTAGATCTTGTTGTTAAAGCAGCACCTGCAAAGTTTGATGAAACTGTAGAAGTTCATATCAAGCTGGGTGTTGACGGAAGACACGCAGACCAGCAGGTTAGAGGTGCCATCGTACTTCCTAACGGAACTGGTAAAACTAAGAAGGTTTTAGTATTCGCCAAAGGACCTAAGGCTCAGGAAGCTGAAGAAGCAGGAGCTGATTTTGTCGGAGCAGAAGAAATGGCAGAAAAAATCAAAAACGAAAACTGGTTCGATTTTGATGTTATCATCGCTACTCCTGACATGATGGGTGTTGTCGGCAGACTTGGTAAAATCTTAGGACCTAAAGGCTTAATGCCAAACCCTAAGTCAGGTACAGTAACAATGGACGTTGCCAAGGCAATCGAAGAAACTAAAGCCGGTAAGGTTGAGTACAGACTTGACAAGACAAACATCATTCACACACCTATAGGAAAGGTTTCATTCGGAGGCGAGAAGCTCAATCAGAACTTCACAGCACTTATGGAAGCTATCTTAAAGGCAAAGCCGGCGGCTGCGAAGGGCCAGTATTTAAGAAGTGTTACAGTAACAAGCACTATGGGCCCTGGAATCAAAGTAAATCCTCAGAAGATTACTTTAGGCTAAAGGTAAATAAATAAGGAAACTAAACCGTAGACAGCGGGGGCTAAGGCTTAATAAACCCGCCGAGGTACAATATATAAATATTGGCCTTGCACACTGCGCAGGGCTTTTTATATTCGTACCACAAAATTTCCGTGGAAGGAGGAAAATTTTAAAATGTCAGTAGAAGCTAAACAGGCAAAACAGGTAATAATTGACGAGATTAAAGCGAAATTAGACAAGGCTCAGTCAGCTGTAGTTATAGACTATATCGGAACAACAGTTGAAGAAGCCAACGCTATGAGAAAAAAGCTTCGTGAGGCAGATGTTGATTATACAGTTTACAAGAACACTCTTATGAAGAGAGCTATTGCAGGCACTGTATATGAACCGCTTGCTGAAGTTCTTGAAGGACCAAGCGCAATAGCAATCAGCTATGATGATGCTACTGCTCCTGCAAGAGTATTAAACGATGCTATTAAAGAATACAAGAAGATGGAATTCAAGGGTGGCGTAGTAGAAGGTGAATACTTCGACAAGGATGCTATCCAGACAGTTGCAAACATTCCGTCAAGAGAAGTTCTCATTGCTAAATTTATGGGAAGCATTCAGTCCCCTGTATCAAAGGTTGTTCGTACATTCCAGGCAATCGCAGATGCAAAAGCTGAATAATTAAAAGAAAAAACTTTAAATTATAAATAAAGAAAAAGGAGATTATAAAATGGATAAGAATCAGATAATCGAAGCTATAAAAGCTATGTCAGTATTAGAATTAAATGAATTAGTTAAAGCTTGTGAAGAAGAATTCGGCGTATCAGCAGCAGCTCCAGTAGCAGTTGCAGGCGGTGCAGCAGGCGGCGCAGCAGAAGAAGAACAGACTGAATTCACAGTAGTATTAAACGCAGCAGGCGGCGAAAAGATCAAGGTTATCAAGGCTGTAAGAGAACTTACCGGCTTAGGATTAAAGGAAGCTAAGGAATTAGTAGACGGAGCTCCTTCAAACATCAAGGAAGGCATCGAAAAGGCAGAAGCAGAAGCTATCAAGACTCAGTTAGAAGAAGTTGGAGCAGAAGTAGTATTAAAGTAATCAAATACGAAAGCTTACGGAGGCGGTTTTTACCGCCTCTTTTATTTTGCAGCAGAATAATACATAGTATAGCAGGGATTAAATTATTTTTGTTCTTTTTTAGCTTTGTCAAGTCCTCTGAAAATGTTGAAATTTGAAAGAGTAAATAAATTTTAAAAAAGGAATTGACTGTAAAAACGGGGTGTGCTAAAATAGTAGCATAGAAAAGGTATAGAAAAACCGCATATGCGGTTTTTTCTATGCCTTTTTTGCGTGCCGGCGTTTTTTACAGGAGGAAAAAATGAAAAGAAAAACAAGAATAGCAGTATTAACAATAATATTTGTGTTAGGCTTATCGGTATTAAGCGCAAGCGCCATTGCAGACTCTGTAAAATTTCAGCTCTACACTGCGGCACCTGCGGCTGTTAAAGTTGCAGCAGATGATACGGTGTATCTCAAAACTGTAGAGAAGTACACATTTACCTACAAGGGAAAGCAGACTTTCAGCAATTTCAAAAGACTTATGAAAAGCATTGACGGAAGCACACTGCTTCCTCTGAGTGTAAAATGGGTATCTTCAAATGAAGAAGTTGCGACTGTAAACAGCTACGGTAAGATTACAGGGATAAAAAAGGGCAGCGCTTATGTATATCCACTGCCCAAAGGAGTTTACTCATACAAATGCAAGGGCAGATACATAACGTATACAAGCGGTAATCTGCTTGGAGAAATTAAAATCTACGGCGGAATTGGAGTTAGGGTTAAAGTAACTAAATAAAGGTATGAACGCCGGCGCGTTTTTACTTACCGGGCAGCAGCCTGTAAGTGAGCATACTGTTGCGAAAACTGTCATTTTGTGATAAACTTTGCTTACAAACAGAAAATAATTATTAAAAGCGGAGGCCTGCAATGCCTGAAAAGACTAACAATGCGGATAACAGAATAAAACAGCTCTTTTCAGGCTTTTCCTATGCCTGCGATACAAATGAAAACAATCTTCGCAGGATTTTAAGAGACAACAAAGAAACAGAGTTCGGCAGGCGCTTTGGCTTTGCGGATATTTCATCGGCGGAGGAATTTTCAAAGGCAGTGCCGCTTGGTGAATATGATGACTTTGAAGAATATATACAGAGGACATACAGCGGCGAGGACAATATACTTACTGCATATCCAATCAGAAACTTTATACTGTCATCGGGAACCAAGGGCAGAGTCAAGAGATTTCCGCTGACAGAGGAGGCTCTTTTTCGTTATTCCTCACATATTATTGATATCCCTACAGCGATTACAGGCGCAGATGATAAAAAAATGATACATACCAGTGTTTTTCGTCCCTTTGGCAGCAGAGGGGAAACACTGCTTTCTTCGGCGCATTACAGGTATATTGACAGCATAGGAAACCTGCAGGAATACCTGGGAGGAAAGAAACTGCTTTTTTCAGGCAGGGTAACTGACGTGCCTTATGTCAAGCTGAGAATTATGCTTGCATATGAGGATCTCAGTGCGATACAGTCAATATTTCTGTATGATGTGCTGCTGCTTTTCAGATATCTTGAAAAAAACCATAGCATGCTGCTGGATGATATAAAGAGGGGCCGAATATCTGCGGAGCTGCCGGAGGACATAAAAGAGGAGATAAACAGAATCCCCGCTTTAGATGCAGGGAGAATTAAAGAGCTTGAGAATATTTTCAGCAGCGGGGGCGGCAGCTTTACCGCTTCTGAAATATGGAAAAATCTCAAATATATCAGCGGAATAGGCGGCCGCTGCTTTGCCATGCAGACACGTATGCTCAAAAAATATACAGGGGATATACCGATTTACTATTTTGGTTATGCGTCCTCTGAGGTAATGGCGGGAGCTGCGCCGGAGATGGACAAAGCGGAATATGCGCTTTGTTCAGACTGCGCCTACTTTGAATTTCTGCCTGAGGACTCTTCGGAGACTGTGACAATTAAACAGCTTGACACAGGCAGGATTTATGAGCCTGTGGTAACTACCTTTTCGGGTCTTTACCGCTACAAAACAGGCGATCTGATTAAAATTACAGGATTTAAAGAGCAGGCTCCATTGTTCGAGGTGATTGGCCGTAAGGGCGATATTCTCAACATTGCAGGAGAAAAAATAGATACGGCGTCAATGAATGATGCGGTGAGCAGGGCCTCGGAGGAAACATCGGATATAGACGATTTCTGCGCTGCCGCGGATTATTCTGTTATTCCGGCAAGATTTCATATTTTTGCCGAAACAAAGGCAGACGAGAAGCAGCTTTCGGAAGTCCTTGACGATAAGCTCAAAGCCGTATCGGCAGACTATGAGGATATCAGAGAGCTCAAAATGCTGGGAAGACCTATTGTAACCTGTCTTGAAAACGGCTTCATATCCAGAGCGCTTTTCAATGAAAAAGGACACAATAAACCAAAGCTGTTTCTTACACAGGAGCAGTATGAAAAGCTGAAACAAGAGGTGGCAAAGCGTGAGAGAAAATGATCTTTCATTTATAAATAAACTTTATCTGTGCGCACTTTTTCCGAACATTATAGCAGTTCTGGGAGGAACCGTAAACGTGCTGTTTGACGGTATTCTGGTGGGCAGAAGACTGGGAGATGCAGGTCTTGCCGGCGTAAACCAGAGCTTTCCCGTATATTTAATCCTGTGCGCGCTGGGAGCGCTTGTGGCATCGGGCGCGGCGCAGCTTTCGGCAATGGCAGTAGGAGAAAACCGGAAACAGGACAGCATCAGAATTTTCAGGTGCGCCGTTTTGCTGGGAAGTGTTATGTCTGCAGCTGTCTGTCTGATACTTCTTGCATTTTCACAGCCTTTGGCAGAGCTTCTGTCATCAGGCGAAAACAGTGATTATGTGCGTACATATATACAGATTACACTTATAGGCGGAATTTTTAAGGTTATGCTGTATATTCCGTACTTTTATCTGCGACTTGAGGGCAGAAACGTGCAGGCTATGAGAATAATGCTGATTATGACGGCAATAAATATTGTTCTTGACTACATATTCCTGTTTGTATGTGACTTTGGAATTGCAGGAGCAGCATGGGCAAGCGTCACTGCAACAGCGGCTGCCTGCATTCTCGGATTTATATATCTTGCTGCGGATAGCGGTGATTTTTGCATCGGATTTTCATTTCCGCGCAGGGATGAATTTGTAGGGATTGCAAGATACGGGGTTATGATGTCCTTTAATAATATATTATCCGCGGTCCGCATATTTGCGCTTAACAAAGTGCTCTGGATATTCGGAGCAGGCGAGTTTACGGCAGTCTTTGCGGTCGTAAACAGCATAGCGGAATTTTCGATGTGTATTCAGAACGGAGTGCCTCAGGCCTCGGGAGCTATGATGGGTATATTTGCGGGTGAAAGAGATTCGGCAGCAATCAAAAAGCTGCTGCATACGCAGCTTCTGTGCGGAAGCCTGCTGTCTGCTGCAGTTGCCGCGCTCCTTATAGTATTTGCAGGCGGCATAGGGGGTATATTCGGAAGTAATGCAGACTCTGCGGCGGCTATATGCTGTTTTGCCGCAAGCCTTGTATTTGCCACAATAAACAATGTTTTTTCATATTATTACAATGCAACGGGCAATGTATGGCTTGCGAATATTTCGTTTCTTTTCAGAGTATGTATATTTGCAGTAGGCTTCTGCTATATGTTCGGAGAACTTAACCTTATGGTATGGCTGTTCTTTCCGGCGGCTGAGATTGCAACAGCGATGCTGTGTCTTTCGGCGGGTTCAATCAAGGCGGAGAAAATGAAGCTCAATCCGTTTTATCTCATTGACGACAGCCTCGAAAAAAGCGGCAGAAGCATAGCCATGTCCGTAGAAGCAGAGCAGGATAAAATCTGCGAGGCCAGTGAAAAAATACAGGAATTCTGCGAGGCAAACGATATGCCTCCAAAGACAGCTATGGTGATAAGCCTTGCAGCAGAGGAGATAATGATGATAATTTCGGAAAAATCCCTTAAAGCAGGAGGCAGCATAGACGTTAGAGTACTGAACGGTGATGATGCCGGCGTGCTTAGAATACGCTCAGGCGGTGAGAAATACAATCCTCTCGCGGCTCAGGACGAAAGCGATGAATATATGGGAATAAGAATGATAACAGGACTTGCAAAGAACATTGACTACCAGAGCGCTCTGGGCGTTAATACACTGACAGTTATTATATAATCCGGAGGAGACAGAATGAAACATCGTATATCCAAGCTTGCATTTAAACTTACAATAGGCTTTGTGATACTGGGTATTCTGATATGCGGGATAAGCTCGTTTATCGGCTACAACCAGTATAAAAACAGCATAGAAAAGCAGTATAACGCAACAGCCTATGATATTGCGGAAACAGCGTTTTCATACTTCAAAAACGGTGAGCTGGCGCAATATGCAGAGCTTGCGGAGGGGTATAAAAACGGTACCGTAAGTGAAGAGGAAATAAAGGCTGCATTAGAAAGCGACAGGTACAAGGAAATCTCATCGGCCTTTGACAGTCTGAGAGAAGCTATGGGAGCAAACGATGTGCTTGCATTTGTACTCGACAAGGAAGAGCTTCAAAGCTATAACGGTGACCGTAAGAACTGGAATCCGCTTTTATATATGTTTGACAGCTATACTGTACCTGAATATTCCTATGAACTGGGTGACAGCGGCAGCTTTAATCCGGAATATATAGATGAACTGGCAGATATAAAAGATACGGGGTGTATATCCTCAAGCTATTTTGTTTCAAAAGGGGATTACGGCTACAATACGGCAGGAATACTTCCGGTGACAAATCACGACGGTGTTTTTGCAATGATTTCGGTGGAGATACCTATGACTGCACTTAAATCCTCGCTGCAGCAGTACATATTAAACGCAATACTGGTTACTGTGGCGGTAATAATTGTTGTAATTGCAGTATATATGATTTACCTGTTCAGAAGAGTTATAAAGCCGATAAATACAATTGCGGCAGAGGCCGGAAGCTTTACCAGCAATGACAACAGAATATCGGAGGCTTTATCGGGAATAAAAACAAGGGACGAAATAGAATCCCTTGCAGGAAGTATTCTCAAAATGGAAACAGACATAAATGAATACATAGAAAACCTCACAAAAGTTACAGCGGAAAAAGAACGTATAGGAGCAGAGCTTGACGTGGCGCGTCACATTCAGTCCTCGATGCTGCCTTGCATATTCCCTGCATTCCCTGAAAGAGATGAATTTGAAGTCTATGCAACCATGACTCCTGCAAAGGAGGTCGGAGGGGACTTTTACGATTTCTTTATGGTGGATGAACGCCACCTTGCCATAGTTATGGCAGACGTTTCGGGCAAAGGAGTTCCGGCGGCGCTGTTTATGGTAATAGGCAAGACTCTCATAAAAGATCACACCCAGCCGGACAGAGATCTGGGAGAGGTATTCTCCGAGGTTAATGATCTTCTCTGCGAATCCAACAGCGAGGGACTTTTCATAACTGCCTTTGAGGGAGTGCTGGACCTTGTGACAGGCGAGTTTAACTTCGTAAACGCAGGGCATGAAATGCCTTATATATATAAGGGAAGCAGCTTCGAAGCCTACAAGATAAAGCCGGGCTTTGTCCTTGCAGGTATGGAGGGCATGCGCTACAAGGCGGGAAGTATGACCCTTGAGCCGGGAGATAAGCTGTTCCAGTATACCGACGGCGTTACAGAAGCGACAGACTCCGCTAATCAGCTTTACGGAATGGAAAGACTTTCGGACGTTTTAAATAAAGTGAAAGACGATACCCCTGAGGCTGTTCTTGATGCGGTTAAGACTGACATTGACAGGTTTGTGGGCGATGCACCGCAGTTTGACGATATAACTATGCTGTGTCTTGAATACACAAAGAAAATGGAGGACAGATAGATGAAAGAACTGACCCTGCCGGCTGCTGCCGAAAATATAGAAAAAGCCGTTGCGTTTGTAAACAGTCAGCTTGAGGCTGCCGGTTGCCCGCCAAAGACAATGATACAGATAGACGTTGCCATTGATGAGCTGTTTGGAAATATAGCTCATTATGCCTACGGAAAAGATACAGGTGATGCGACCGTCAGCGTTGAGGTTACAGAAGAGCCGGCGGTGATAATCACCTTTATAGACAGCGGAGTCCCGTATAACCCGCTCAAAAAACCGGACCCCGATGTGACGAAAGACTTAGAGGAGCGGGAAATCGGAGGCCTTGGGATATTTATGGTCAAAAAAAGTGTGGACGATATAACATATGAATACAAAGAGGGGCAGAACATTCTGCGTATAAAGAAATATATGGAGAAAAAAAATGGATAACAGCATTTTCAGAAAAAAGAGTATAGAGCGGATATCCTCGCCGGAGCAGCTTGGAGACTATATCAGAGTTTCAAATCCGTCCGTATGGATTATTCTGGGGGCGATAATAGTGCTGCTTATAGGAGCGTGCGTATGGGGAATATTCGGAACCATTGAAACAAGAGTATCGGCTCCGGTTGTATCTGATGGAGAAAGCGTTAACCTTTATCTTGATGAAGAAGAAATAAAAAACGTAAATGTAGATATGGAAGTTACTGTTGAGGAGGCGGAATACAAAATAATATCAATTTCACAAAAGCCCGTACAGATTGGCAGAGATTTTGACCCGTATGTGCTTCATATAGGAGGCTTCACCGAGGGTCAGTGGATATATCAGGCTGCGGTATCAGGCGATATCCCCGCCGGTATATATGAGTCATCTATAGTAACCGAAAGAATTTCGCCTATGTCATTTGTATTGAACTGAGGTAGTATATGAGTAAGAGGAATATAATCAAAAAACCGGTTGCCGGCGGTGTCGCAAAGGTGCCTGTTGTAATGCAGATGGAGGCGCTTGAGTGCGGAGCCGCATCGCTGACTATGATTCTTGCATATTACGGCAGATGGATACCTCTTGAGCAGGTGCGCGCCGACTGCGGTGTTTCCAGGGACGGCTCCAATGCCAAGAATATGCTCAAGGCTGCCAGAAACTACGGACTGATTGCAAAGGGCTACCGCTATGAGCCGGAGGAGCTCAAAAAAAGCGGCAGATTTCCCTGCATAATACACTGGAATTTCAATCATTTTCTCGTTTTATGCGGATTTAAGGGAGATAAAGCTGTATTAAACGATCCTGCAAAGGGCAGCTACACTGTATCTATGAAAGCATTCGACAAGGCTTTTACAGGTATATGCCTTATGTTTGAACCGGGAGAGGATTTTGAGCCCGGCGGCAAGCCCAAAAGCGTTGTCAGCTTTGCGCGCAAAAGACTCAAAGGCGCAGGGACTGCGGTGGCATTTGTAATTGCCACGACAGTGATATCCTCACTGATAGGAATTATAAATCCGGCATTTTCAAGAATATTTATGGACAGAATTCTGACGGGACAGGACCCCGACTGGCTGATTCCCTTTATTATAGCGCTGTCGGTGCTGTCGGCGCTGCAGATTATCGTAAGTCTGATACAGACCGTATGGTCACTTCGCATTAACGGCAGACTTGCGGTCACAGGAAGCTCGGTCTTTATGTGGAAAGTTCTGCGTATGCCTATTGAATTTTTCTCCCAGAGAATGGCGGGAGACATACAGCAGAGACACGCCTCCAACGCATCTATTGCGGGCAATCTGGTTAACACCTTTGCACCGCTGGTGCTTCAGGCTGCAATGATGATATTTTACCTTGTCGTAATGATAAGATACAGCCTTATCCTTACAGTCGTAGGCATTATGTCAATCCTTGTAAACCTTGTTATTTCAGATGTCATTTCAAAAAAGAGAGTCAATATAACAAGGGTTCAGATGCGTGATGCGGGCAAGCTCGCAGGCGCTACAGTAGCCGGAATTGAAATGATAGAAACAATCAAGGCAAGCGGCGCCGAAAACGGATATTTTGAAAAATGGTCGGGATATCAGGCCAGCGTAAACACCCAGAAAGTAAAATTCGCAAAGCTTAATCAGTATCTCGGACTTCTGCCTGCATTTGTTTCAGAGCTTACAGGGACTGTTGTGGTTGTAATAGGCGTATGGCTTACCATGCAGGGGCAGTTTACGGTAGGTATGATTATGGCGTTTCAGGGCTTTTTAACCTCCTTTACGGGACCTGCAAACTCCCTTATTTCAGCGGGACAGACATTGCAGGAAATGCGTACCGAAATGGAAAGAGTAGAAGACGTTATGGAATACCCGTGCGATGTTGAATTCGATGAAACCTTAGATGAAAACGCCGGATATGACAAGCTTTCCGGAAGCGTTGAGCTTAGGAATGTCACTTTTGGATATTCACGTCTTGCAGACCCCCTTATAGAAAACTTCTCTATGAGTCTTAAACCGGGCTCAAGAGTTGCATTTGTAGGAGCTTCGGGCTGCGGCAAATCGACGATTTCCAAACTCATATCGGGACTTTACAAGCCGTGGAGCGGGGAAATTCTCTTTGACGGAAAGCCAATGGATGAAATAGACAGAAGCGTGTTTACAGGCTCCCTTGCTGTTGTAGACCAGGATATAATTCTGTTTGAGGATACCATAGCAAACAATATCAAGATGTGGGACTCTTCAATAGAGGATTTTGAGATGATTATGGCGGCAAGAGATGCCAGTCTTCACGAGGATATAATGCAGCGTGACGGCGGCTACAACTATAAGATAACCGAGGGCGGCAAGGATTTTTCCGGCGGTCAGAGGCAGCGTATGGAAATCGCAAGAGTGCTGTGTCAGGATCCGACGATAATTATTCTTGATGAGGCCACAAGCGCCCTTGATGCCAAGACGGAATACGAGGTTGTAAACGCTATCAGGGACAGAGGCATCACCTGCATAGTTGTTGCTCACAGGCTTTCGACAATACGCGACTGTGACGAGATAATAGTAATGGATAACGGCAGGGTGGTAGAACGCGGCAGCCACGAGGAGCTTTATGCCAGAGGCGGAGCTTATACGAAGCTTGTTTCAAATGACTGAGGAGGTAGACTATGGGCTGGTTTGACGAACAGATCAGACAGAGAAAATTAAATGATGATCGCCTCTTTGAAGAGGCTTTTGCAGATATTGCGGGAGCTGTTACAGGAAGCAAAGTGTACGCCGCTTTAAATGATTTTCAGAAATCAAAGGACGCTATAGAGGAAATTCTGAAATTCTATCACGTCAGAGCTTCCGAGCTTCCCGAAAATATTGAGGACTTAAATGAACAGCTTGAATATCTTCTCAGACCTCACGGGATTATGAGAAGAACAGTAATTCTTGATAAGGGCTGGTACAAAGATGCCATAGGAGCAATGCTTGCTGTCAGAAAATCCGACGGTCTGCCTGTTGCCCTTATTCCTGCGGGAATGGCAGGTTATACATATTATGATGCAGGCAGCGGCAGATATATTAAGATAAACAGAAAAAATCAGGATTTGTTTGAAGAGGAGGCTATTGCCTTTTATAACTCGTTTCCGCTGAGAAAGCTAGGGATTTCAGATCTTATGAGATACATAGTTCATACGCTTTCAGTATCGGATTTTGTTATGGTGGGAATTGCAACTCTTGCAGTAACGCTTATAGGCCTGCTTACACCGAAGCTTACAAACCTGATGTTTTCAGATGTCCTTGACAGCGGCAGTGTGCGCGTCCTTATATCGCTTGCTGTGTTTATGGTGTGCGTTTCGGCAAGCTCCATTATTGCCGGAGGCATCAAAACGCTTCTGCTGGCGAGAGTAAGCACCAAAACAGACCTTGCGGTGCAGGCGGCGTCTATGATGAGAGTTCTATCTCTCCCTGCCGGTTTCTTCAAGGATTACAGTGCAGGAGAACTTTCGTCAAGAGCCCAGCATATAAATTCGCTTTGCAGCATGCTTGTTTCCACAGTGCTTTCCACAGGACTTACCTCTGTGTTTTCGCTTGTATATATTTCGCAGATTTTTAAATATGCGCCTATGCTGGTAGTTCCGGCGCTTACGGTTATTGCCGCAACGGTGATATGTTCAATTGTAACTATGTTTGTGCATATGAAAAACTCAAAAAAGCGCATGGAATTTGCCGCAAAGGAAAGCGGTCTGAGTTATTCTCTCATATCGGGAGTTCAGAAAATCAAGATTTCAGGCTCAGAAAAACGTGCCTTTGCCAAGTGGGCAAAGCTTTATGCGCAGGAGGCAAAGCTTACATATAATCCGCCGTTGTTTCTGAAGATTAATTCGGCTTTAAATCTTGCAATTTCTCTTGCAGGAACCATAATAATGTACTATTTTGCGGCAGCAGGCGGAGTGTCGGTTGCGGACTATTATGCTTTTACGGCGGCCTACGGTATGGTTTCGGGAGCGTTTATGTCCCTTGCATCCATGACGATGACCGTTGCAGGCATCAGGCCTGTGCTGGATATGGCAAAGCCCGTTTTAGAGGCGGAGCCTGAAATTGCAGAGGGCAAGAGGGTTGTAGAGAGAGTTTCGGGCGGCATAGAGCTTAACAATGTTTCTTTCAGATACAGCGACAGTATGCCGAACGTTATAGATAACCTGTCAATTAAAATCAGACCGGGGCAGTATGTTGCCATTGTAGGCAGCACAGGCTGCGGCAAGTCAACGCTTATGAGGCTGATGCTGGGCTTTGAAAAGGCGCAGAAAGGAGCCATATACTATGACGGCAGAGACATATCAAAGCTTGATTTAAAATCTCTGCGACGCAGAATAGGCGTTGTTATGCAGGACAGCAAGCTGTTTTCGGGAGACATATATTCAAACATTACGATTTCTGCCCCGTGGCTTACATTAGATGAAGCATGGGAGGCGGCGGAGCTTTCGGGAATAGCAGAGGATATTCGCCGTATGCCTATGGGTATGCACACAGTCATTTCAGAGGGAAGCGGCGGAGTTTCCGGCGGACAGAGGCAGAGACTTATGATAGCCCGCGCCATTGCGCCAAAGCCTAAAATCCTTATGTTCGACGAGGCCACCAGCGCTCTTGACAATATAACGCAGAAAAAAGTATCCGAAAGCCTGGATAACCTTAAATGCACCAGAATTGTCATAGCTCACAGACTCTCGACAATCAGAAGCTGTGACCGTATAATATATCTTGAAAACGGCAGAATTGCAGAGGACGGCACCTACGAGGAGCTTATTGCAAAGAACGGCAGATTTGCGGAGCTTGTTGAAAGACAGAGGCTTGACAAATAGATTAAGAACAATATACCTTTTGCATTTCTAAGTGTATAAACAGACAAAAGAATAATGAGGAGGAGAGCAATATGGCAGATACTAAAAAAGAACTCAACCTTGAAGAACTCGAAAAGGCGGCAGGCGGAGCATATCAGAGATATTTCCGCTATATAGTGCAGAGCGGAGATACGCTTGAAAGCGTTGCAAAGCACTTCTATATGTCGGTGGAGGACCTTAAGAGCCTTAACAATATCTCAGGACCGGAGGACTTCTACGCAGGATTGCAGATTACGGTACCGATGCCGGGCTGCTGATAAAATTACAGAAAGGAACAAAATGATATGACAGATATTAAAAAAGAACTTGATTTAGACGAACTTCAAAATGTGTCAGGAGGAGTAAAATTAGACAGTTCCGTTTGCGTCAGATACTCAATGGCAGGGGACGACAGCCTTAAAAGCGTAGCGGCGAAGTTTTCCACCACAGAGGAAGAGCTTATCAGACTCAACAATATTCGTGACCCGGAAAAAGTCAGCGCGGGAAAGGTAATACTTGTACCGGGCATTAAGTTTTAGCAGATACGCTGAAAGGAAAACGATATGACAGAAATAAAAACAGGGCGGGAGAGCTTTAGATGACAATGCGTAAAGAAAAAGCAGAGAGATATACCATATATGTGGGTCTGGCTGACAGAAACGAATATGAGCAGAAAGTAAGCTTTGAAAAAGCCTCATCGCTTGTCAGCAATGTGTGCAGAAACTATAATATGTCGTTTTCGCTGGTTTTGCAGCAGGGCGGATATTTCCATCACAACGGACAGTTTGTCGATGAAACAAGTCTGGCGGTGAGTCTGATTAATGCAGAGCAGTGTCTTGTTGACGAAGTGGCTTCCGATTTGTGCTGCTTTTTCAATCAGGAGAGCGTTATGGTAACCTGCGAGAAAATCCGGGTTTACAGCGTTGAAAACAACATCGATTTAAACGAAACGGATCTGAAGCCATGAAATACATACTTAATGAAAACATCGCTCTGCGTTCGTGGCATATGGTACCGTACGCCTACTATATCAGGCATATGCGTAATGCCGCAGGGCTTACTGAAGCTGAATATGAATTTCTCTCTGCCTGTGACGGAGCGACCGAAGCTCCTGCAGGCTCAGAGGAGCTTGCAGAGAAGTTTCTGGCATCGGGAATGATAAGAGAAGCAAAGGATGGAGAGGCTGTTTCACAGTGGAGCAGACCGAGATATTGCGATAACCGGTATTTCCCTGCGCTCAATCTGATGCTTACGGGCAAATGCAACTACAACTGCCTTCACTGCTTCAATGCGGCGGACAATGCTCCTCTTATGAGCGAGTTTTCCTTTGAGGAAGCATTAAGTCTTCTGGACGAAGCAAAGCTGTGCGGGATCAATGCCTTTACAATAACAGGCGGAGAGCCTATGCTTCACAGAAATTTTTTTGAAATTATAGAGGGAATATATGAGAGAGGAATGTACGTTGAGGAGCTTAATACCAACGGATCCCTTTTAAATCAGGAGGCTCTTGACAGATTTAAGGACATAGACTGCTATCCCCTGATTAAGATTTCCTTTGACGGCACAGGCCATCATGACTGGCTGAGAAACAGGGCAGGAGCTGAGGCGGATGCTCTTCGCGCAATTAAGCTTTGCGTGGAAAACGGCTTCAGAGTCAAGGTGCAGACCAATGTACACAGGAAAAATCTCGAAAGTATGATGCCGACAGCGCTGCTGATGGAGAAGCTGGGTGTTGCGGAGCTGCGTATAATCAGAACTACAGAGGCTCCCAGATGGGTGCAAAACGGCGGGGAATATACCCTGAACCTTTCAGAGTATTTCGATGCCATGCTTGACCTTGTTTCAGAGTACAAAGAAAAAATAAAGAATATGTCACTTGACATATGGCAGTTTGCAGACCTGTTTCCGCAGAGAAGAAGCTTTCGGATGAGGCCCGTTGAGTGCGCAGAGGGCGAATACCGCGACAGTATCCCGGTATGCCGTGGAAACAGAGGGATGGTTGCGGTAGGGGCAGACGGAAGTGTCTATCCCTGTCACCAGCTTTCGGGCGAATACGAAAGAAGAAACGAGCATCTTGGCAATGTCAAAACAGAGGGCCTGCAGAGTCTGCTGAGAGAAAGCAGATATCTCTCAGAGGTGTGTACAACGGCGGGGGAGCTGAAATCGGTAAACAGCAAATGCGCTTCCTGCAGATATTTCAGATACTGCGCTGGCGGCTGCAGAGCTGTGGCGCTGGTGCTGACAGATGATAAGCTGGGGTGCGATCCGTCAAAGTGTATGTTCTTTGAGAGCGGATATCACAGGAGAATAACGGAAATAATGGGGGAATGGCGTAATCTGGCGCCGGTAAGTGAGGAATTATGATAGAACAGAAATTAAAAGGTTTGTTTGATTTGCAGAGCTTTGTCGGAAATGCCCGCATTGAGAAGCTTGTGCAGGAGACAAACAGCAGATACGGCGCTGAGCTGCCTGATGATATGCTTGACTTTGTATCTGCCGCGGGAGAAACCGATAACTATAAGGCTGACAGGAATGAAAATGAGTGAGATTGCATTAATGGACAGGGAAAAAATATATCTTGAATTTAAGAACAAAGTATCGGCATATGTGGCGGGCAAAGGCATAAGCGGACACGAAGCGGAGGACATTGTGGCAGACGTGTTTCTCAAGGTTTATAAAAATCTTGACAGATACGATGAAACAAAGGCCTCCTTATCCACATGGATTTATACCATAACAAAGAACACGGTTATAAACTATTTCAGATCCCGTAAAACTCATACAGAGCTTACGGATGTTATGGCAGAGAATACCGAAACAATGTACAGCCCCGATGTGCTTGACGACCTTGCAGATGCGCTTGAATATATGAAACCCAGAGACAGAGACCTGATTATCCTGCATTACTACAACGGTTATACCCTCAAAGCCATTGCGGAAATGATGGGTATGTCGTACATAAATGCAAAGGTGATACATTCAAAGGCTCTGGCGTTTTTAAGGGAAAAAATGAGCGTGTGAAAGAGATAAAAATAAAGGGACAGACGACCGAAAGTCAAACCGGTTGTTTTTTGCAAAAAAACATTGCTGAATTTCAAAAAACACTTGACTTGTACATCGATGTTTATTGTAGTATCCCGAGTTCGACAGTTTCAGAATAAAAAAGAGGCGTTTAACATTGAAATATCAATGTTTATGGCTCTTTCGTGATTTTTGAAAATGTTGTATCAGAACTGTTTCTTAAATAGTCCACAAACGGGAAGTTTCCGTTTCAGAGGTCACAGTTATAACGGGTATGGAGTCAAAGTCGATAAGACTTGATGTACTTTTTGAAGATGAACGTGGCTGGTACGATATTGAAATGCAGGTGGAGAACAGGGAGAATCTTCCTAAGCGCAGCCGTTATTACGGCGCTGCGCTTGACGTGAACAAACTTAAAAAAGGTAGGGATTACAATGAGCTCAAACCGTCATACATAATATTTATATGTATGTATGATGAAATGAAGATTGACGAGCCTGTCTACTCATTCAGAATGTTTGATGAGAAGTACGGTATACCGCTTAATGACGAGAGGTATACGGTTATCCTTAACGCCAGCTGCAGTACGGGGAAAGTGCCTGAAAGGTTCAGACCGCTGTTTGAATATCTTAAGACAGGTGAGGTTGCAGGAGAAGATGACTTCATCGAAAAGATAGATGCGAGGGTCAGAGAGTTTCAGGACGATGAGGAGATAAAGCATATGATGTCGGTTGAAGATGAGATGAGGCTCTTTTACGAAAATAAGTATGAAAAGAAATATGAAAGAGACCTGAAGGAAGGCCTTGAGAAGGGTCTGGAACAGGCCCAAAAACAAAGTCTTGAACAGGGTCTTGAACAGGGCAGAACTGAAGGAGAGGCTTCCGGTAGAGCGGAGCGAGAGATTGAGATAGCAAGGGCATTAAAAGACAGAGGTGTTTCTATAGAAATTATTGCTGAAACCTCAGGACTGTCAGCAGAAGAAATCGATAAGTTATAGTATGTTTTTTAGAAAGAATAGGGACGAATGATATTTAACACGCCGTGAGCAAGAAATCCCCTACTTCTATAAGTGGTGGGATGAATTGTGATTAACACGGCGATTTCTTGACTCCTT
>URGK01000011.1 GCA_900547295.1 uncultured Eubacteriales bacterium | reverse complement strand
ACTTCTTCTCCAAATATGCATCTTTTCTGCTTCTTTAATTAATTCATCTCTGAAATCAGGATGAGCTATTTCGATAAGAGCTCTTGCTCTGTCTCTTACAGTCTTGCCCTTGAGTTTAGCAATACCGTATTCAGTTACAACATAGTCAACATCGTGTCTTGAAGTTGTAACAACCTGACCCTCGCCAAGAAGCGGAGTAATCTTTGAAAGCTTAGTGCCGTCTTTTTTAACTGTTACTGACGGCATGGCGATTATTGCTCTGCCGTTTGTACCCATAGCAGCGCCTCTGATGAAGTCAACCTGTCCGCCGACTCCTGAGAACTGTCTGTAGCCGATAGTGTCTGCTGCAACCTGTCCGTAAAAGTCAACACCTATGCAGGCATTGATACTTACCATATTAGGGTTCTGTGCAACTACCATAGGGTGGTTTACATAGTCAACAACCTTAAGAAGACACTCTTCATTGTGGTCAAGGAAATCATATGTTTTCTTTGAACCCATAGCGAAGTTGAATACGAATTTGCCTGTATCTATAGCTTTTTTGCTGTTGTCTATCGCACCTGCCTCGTAAAGCAGGATAGGTCCGTCGCCCAGCATTTCTGAGTGTATACCTAAGTGCTTCTTGTTTGTAAGCTGGTGGCATACAGCATCAGGAATAGCTCCGATACCAAGCTGGAGAGTATCTCCGTCGTTTATGAGCTCTGCACAATTCTTGCCTATAGCTTCTTCTACAGGTCCTATCTTTGCAGGAGGAAGCTCTACAAGCGGAGTGTCCTCTAAAACAAACGCATCAATCTCATCTACATCGAAGATTGCATCACCGTATGTAAAAGGCATATTATTGTTAACCTGTGCAAGTACTACTCTTGCTGATTTTACAGCCTGAACAGTATAGTCTGCTGATACGCCTGTTGAAACCTTACCATTTTCATCAGGTGGAGTTACCATTATCATAGCAACGTCAACTTTAATATCGCCGGTTCTCATAAGTATTGGAATCTCGTGGAAAAACATAGGTGTAAAATCACCGTTTCCCGCTTCTATGCACTTTCTTGTGTTGCCGCTTGCAAACCATACATTTGTATGGAAGTTTTCAGCATATTCAGGATTTGTATATCCGCCTGAACCGTGGCTTACCATATGCGAAACTTCTACATTCTTGTATGCCGCGTGGTTTGCAACCATAGCGTCTACAAGCGCAGGCGGTTCACCTATGCAATGTGCAAGCACAACTTTGTCGCCTGAGTTAATCATTTTTACGGCGTCTTCTGCTGACATTATTTTGCTTTCATAATATTCTTTCCAACCCATTTATTGTGTCCTCCTATTTTATATATATCTACAAGCTGTCTCGCAGCTCGTTTATAATCTTCTCTATATGCTCTGCCGCCCACATTTTTCTGACCTTGCCCGACCATGTAAACTGGTCGTAGCCTGCACAGCAATTGGTGCAGCCTCCTATAATAAGAAGGTCGTCGTACTGTTCGTCTTCTGTTGTGATCTTAAACTCAATATCACTGTCTTTAAGTCTGTCTTCTATTTCTTTGAGCGCCTCTCCCCTGTCATATCTGGGGTTGCAGCCGCCGCAAAATCTGACACCGCATTTCATATGTTAAAATATTCCCTCGTAAATTTTAATACAGGGAACGGAGCAATCTCCGTCCCCTTGAATTTCCGGAATTATTTGATTCCGATTATAGCCTTAGCTAATTCTTTCTTTGCAGGAAGGTTACCCTGTCTTGCAATCATAATTCTCTGAGCCTGTGGTGAACCTGCACCGTGTAATGACTCTGTTCTGTATCCAACTGCTGATGAACCTAAGCAGATGTTTTCTAAGAATCTAAGAACTCTCATTCTTTCTTCAGTTGTGCAAGCCGGTGAACCTGCGAAGTACTTGTTGCAGATTTCTCCGATTGTTTCACCGTTTCTGCCTACAGGTACGTCTGACTTGAAGTCTTTTTCTGATGGCATTGTTACCATTAATCCGCCTGCGATGTCCTCAGCAAGTCTTACGATTTCGTAAGGGTATCTTGTTACATTCTGCTTACATACGTTTGCAAGAAGAAGGTCGATCTGATAGTTACCTGCTTCTGTAGGATATCCCTCAGCTGAGCAAGCGATACCGCAGCAGTATAATGTTTCGTTAAGATGAGTCATTTCGATGAGCTTATCCTTAATGTGTGAAGCCTTCTGAGCTCCGTTGTAGTCAGCAGCAAGTGCAGCAGCACCGATGATAACATCACCAACACCAACTTTGCATCCGCCGTATGACTGTCTGTGATATCCTGCGAATCTTTCTACGAGCATTCCTGCGAAATCATATTCTTCACATAAGAAGATGCAGTCATTAGGAATGAATACATTATCGAATACTACTAATGCTTCCTGGCCGCCGAATTTCTTGTTTCCGAGATCAACGTCAGCGCCGTCTTCTAATTTTCTAGTGTCGCATGACTGTCTTCCGTAGATCATGAACATACCTTCTGCATCTGAAGGACATGCAAATGATACTGCATAAGCCTTGTCGGCTTCGCCCATAGCCTGTGTAGGCATTACAAGGTGCCAGTGTGAATTGATTGTACCTGTCTGGTGAGCCTTAGCTCCTCTTACTACGATACCGTCTTCTCTCTTCTCTACGATATGTACGAAAAGATCAGGGTCTTTCTGAAGGTGAGGTGCAAGTCCTCTGTCTCCCTTAGGGTCTGTCATAGCGCCGTCTACTACTAAGTCTTCGTTCTGAACCTTAGTTAAGAACTTTTTGAAGTTTTCGTGGTAGTGAGTTCCGTATTTCTTGTCTACTTCAAAAGTAGTTGAGAATACAGCATTAAATGCGTCCATACCTACGCATCTCTGGAAACATGAAGCAGTCTTCTGTCCGCAGAGTCTCTGCATCTTAACTTTTTTTCTGAGGTCATCAGCGCTCTGATGTAAATGACCGAATCTGTTAACGATTTCACCTGTAAGGTTTGATTTGGCAGTCATAAGATCAGCATACTGAGGGTCCTGTGCAAGATCATAAGTTACCTTAACACAGTCGATTGATGGTCTGATGATCGGGTGGTCTACCCAGTTATCAATCTTTTCACCAAACATATAGACTCTTGTCTTCATTTTTCTTAAGCTCTCGATATACTGTTCACCTGTCATTAGCATAATAAAATCACTCCTTTTTATATTTTAGAACAAATCCATCTCCTTATTGATCAGCAAATGTTCATTTAAAACTAAATCTCGTGGTTAAGAATTTTTCTGGCCATGTCCAGCAGGTCCTCGCTTACTGTCGTGTCCAGTCTGACATCCTTAATCCCACTGCACTCGCTCATCACGGCATCTCTTACCACCTGCTCCAGCGTATCCTGTGCCGACGGACACTGCGCGCAGGCGCCTGTGAATTTGATGTAGGCAACGCCGTCCTCTAGTGCGGTAAGCATCGCCCCGCCGTAATGATTGGCTAATATGGGGTCTACTTTCTCTTTGAGTATTTTTCTGATTGTGTCTTCCATTTTGTTCTCCTGAAAGCATTAGTTGCAGAGATACCTCTACAAGTTAGATTATACCTAACCTTAAAGTCATTTTCAAGTACACTTATTCTACTTATTTGTCTAAAATGTGGACTTAATTGCGGTGATTTCCAGTCGCTGTATGCAAATCCGAAAATATTATGCAGAATTCCGTACAAAAATTTTTAAATTTTTAAAATTTTTTGTACCGGCAAGTATACATTGCAAACTCTGCCGGAAATGTGTTATCATACAGACAGCAAAAGATGGCACATACGCTGCCTATATTATATACGGAAAGGAACTTTTTAATATGTACGAAACAATTAAATACGAAGTCAGAGACGGCATAGGCTATATCACAATAAGCAGACCGAAAGCACTGAACGCGCTCAATATGCAGGTTCTTGACGATCTTCACCACGCTTTTACAGAAGTAAACGAGGACGAAAACGTAAGAGTTGCAATCCTTACAGGCGAGGGCAAGGCATTTGTTGCAGGCGCGGACATTGCGCAGATGTATGAATTCGACCCTATTCAGGGAAGAAATATGATGATTAAAGGTCATGGTCTTATGAACTTCATCGAAGCTATCGAAAAGCCTGTAATCGCAGCAGTAAACGGATTTGCGCTTGGCGGCGGCTGCGAGCTTTCAATGGCGTGTGATTTCAGAATCGCCTCCGAAAAAGCAAAATTCGGTCAGCCTGAAACAGGTCTTGGAATTATTCCGGGCTTTGGCGGAACTCAGAGACTCCCTCGTCTTGTAGGCAAGGCAAAGGGCAAGCTTATGATTATGACAGGTGAAATTATAGGAGCTCAGGAAGCATATGAAATAGGACTTGTTGAGAAAGTTGTTCCCGCAGATGAGCTTATGAACGCCGCAGAAGAGCTTGCAAATACAATCAAGTCAAAGGCTCCTATCGCAGTTGCGGTTACAAAGACAGTTGTAAACAACGGCTACGGTCTTGATATGAAAACTGCAAGCGCACTTGAAATGGAAGCATTCACAGCGCCTTTCGCATCACAGGATAAATCAGAGGGTATGCTGGCATTCCTCGAAAAGAGAACTCCTGAATTTAAAAATAAATAGAGCTTTAATATATAAAGACGCGCAGCTTCGGATATTTCTCCAAGGCTGCGCTTATTTTTTCACATATATTCTTCTGCCAGCACCATGCTGCCTGCTTCTCTTGTCTTGTTCATATCTATTATCCGCTGATTGCCGCTGCCTCGAAATCTAAGCGTCAGATCCCTCTTATCTGCCTCGTATCTGCCATCAATAAGCAGATCCGTAACTTCAAGCAGTCTGTCTGTGCTCTCATCGTTCATATCCAGAAGCTCCTCATAGGTATATCCCGTAAATGTTACTACCGACAAGCCTCTTTCTCTGATTTTCTCACCCAGAAATGCAAACTCCTTCGCCTGACAGAACGGTTCGCCTCCGCTGAAAGTAACCCCTTTGAGCAGAGGATTTTTGTCTATTTCTTCAAGGATTTTGTCTATGGCGCAGTCATATCCGCCCTCAAAATCGTGAGAGTCCGGATTGTGACAGTCGGCGCAGTTATGAGGACATCCCTGCCCGAATACCGCAAATCTTATTCCCGGTCCATCAACTATGGACTCCCTTATAATTCCCGCTATGCGAAGTGTCGTAATCTCTTTCATAATATCGCCTCATATTCTCAATAAACAGGTGCTGCAAGCGCAGCACCTGTCTTAATTTCTATAAATGTTTAACTCTGTCTTTTTCTTCTGCGGTCTTGGCATCATTCCACATATCCATAGTGCCTACAAGATAACCTGTAATTCTTCTTATTCTTTCAAAGCCCACATCGTCATCTTCCTCCTTGCGGCCGCAGTAAGGGCATTCATTGTCTATCACTCCGGTGTATCCGCATACAGGATCTCTGTCTACCGGGTGGTTGATGGAGCCGTAGCCTATGCCGTTTTCTTTCATGCATCTTACAACCTGCTCAAATGCGTCAAGGTTCTTGCAAGGGTCACCGTCAAGCTCTATGTATGAGATATGACCCGCATTTGTAAGCTCGTGATACGGTCCCTCTATCTTAATCTTGTCAAAAGCGTTTATATTGTAGTATACCGGCACGTGGAAGCTGTTGGTGTAGTATTCTCTGTCTGTTACTCCCGGTATAATTCCGTATTTCTGCTTGTCAAGTCTTACAAATCTTCCTGACAGTCCCTCCGCAGGTGTTGCAAGAAGCGTCCAGTTAAGACCTGTTTCTCTTGATTTTTCGTCCATGCGCTTTCTCATGTAGCCTACAATCTGAAGTCCCATCTTCTGAGCCTCGACAGACTCTCCGTGATGACTTCCCATAAGCGCCTTGAGGCATTCCGCAAGTCCGATAAAGCCCATGCTGAGAGTTCCGTGCTTGATAATCTCTGCGATTGAGTCGTTAGGTCCCAGCTTGTCTGAGTCTATCCATACTCCCTGTCCCATCAGGAACGGGAAATTCTTGACTTTTTTGGAGCTCTGTATCTTAAATCTCTCGTTGAGCTGATCTATGATTAAATCTATTTTCTGATCTAAAAGCTCGAAGAACAGATCCGTATCTCCCTTGGCCTTGATTGCAAGTCTAGGCAGATTTACAGATGTGAAGCTCAGGTTGCCTCTGCCTGTTACTATCTCTCTTGACGGATCATATACATTGCCTATAACTCTGGTTCTGCAGCCCATGTACGCACATTCTGTGTGATAATCGCCCTCTTTGTAGTATTTGAGGTTGTACGGAGCGTCAAGGAAAGAGAAGTTAGGGAAAAGTCTCTTTGCCGAGGTTTCACACGAAAGCTTGAAAAGATCGTAGTTAGGATCCTCAGGATTGTAGCTTACGCCCTCTTTTACCTTGAAAATCTGTATAGGGAATATCGGTGTTTCGCCGTTGCCAAGGCCTGCCTGTGTTGCAAGCAGTATTGACTTCATTACCAGTCTGCCCTCAGGTGATGTATCGGTACCATAGTTGATTGAGCTGAACGGAACCTGCGCGCCCGCTCTTGAATGCATTGTATTAAGATTGTGAATAAGAGCCTCCATAGCCTGATATGTTCTCTTTTCGATTTCCTCATCGGCAAATTTAACAGCCTTTTTCTGTACCTTGGCTATATCTTCCTCAGGTATGTATTTTTTGAGCTGCTCTGCCTCAAGCTCAAGATAATTGTTGTCCCATGCCATGCAAGGGCATACGCCGTACTGCTCCTCTATATCTGTACCTATCTGCTTTACCAGACCTTCCTTGTCGTCTATGTCATACATAAAGTCAAGTATTTCGGCAAGGTTCTTCCAGTATGCGCGCTTGTAGGTCTTTCTTACTCCCACTGCAAGTGCGTAATCGAAATTCGGAACGGACTGTCCGCCGTGCTGGTCGTTCTGATTTGACTGTATTGCAATGCAGGCAAGAGCTGCGTAGCTTTCGATGCTCTGAGGCTCTCTGAGATGACCGTGACCTGTGCTGAAGCCGCCCTCAAGCAGCTTGACTAAATCAATCTGACAGCAGGTCATTGTAAGTGTCAGGAAGTCCATATCGTGAATATGTATGTCTCCCTCCTCGTGAGCCCTGGAATGAGATGGCTTTAATATGCACATCTTGTAGTATTCCTTGGAGCCCTCCGAACCGAATTTGAGCATTGTACCCATTGCGGTATCACCATCGATGTTGGCGTTTTCTCTCTTGATGTCGTTGTCCTTTGCGTCCTGGAATGTAAGGTCATCATAGATATGCATAAGACGGGTATTCATATCTCTCATTCTGGTACGCTCTGCTCTGTAAAGTATGTATTCCTTGGCGGTTCTGGCATGACCGTTTTCGATCATGACTTTCTCTACCGCGTCCTGTATTTCTTCAACTGTAGGTACTTTATCCGCATATTTATCACAAAGATACGCCTCAACCTCAATAGCAAGTTCCTCTGCCATATCCTTATCTCTGCCGCCTAAAACCTGCGCCGCCTTGAAAATTGCGTCTGCGATTTTTTCTCTGTCAAACTCTACTATTCTGCCGTCTCTTTTTTTAATCTTCGTAATAGTATTCATCAATTTCCCTCCAGATATCATTTGTATTGTTTTCGTACAAACCACAATATATTGTGCTTAACTAATACTATTAAAGTAAAAAAAGCACAATTTGTCAATCCCTTTTTTCTGTTTTTTGTACCGGACTTTCATGCAGAGGCAGCCTCGGAACCTGCCGAAAGGTTACAATTTCAACGGCAAAACAAAGACCGGAGCAAAGTCCGGTCTGTTAAATAAATTTACATATCTCTGTTTTCGAAAAATTCTGCCCGCAGAAGCGCCATGAGCTGCAGGTCGTAATACCTGCCGTTTTTCTTGCAGCCGCTTCTGGCAGTTCCCTCTTTTTGAAATCTCTGCCTGCGGAACAGGCGGTCTGCCGTATCATTGTCCCTGATAAAGTCAACGGTAACTCTCTCCATATGAAGATTGATAAAGGCGTATTCAAGAAACGCGCTGAGAGCCTCTGTGCCGTAGCCTCTGCCTCTGTTTGCCTTGTCTGCAATATATATTCTGGTGAGATCAAGAGAGTCCTCCTCTCTGTTTATATCGGTTACAAGTATCCTGCCCACAGGTGTATTGTCAGCCTTGGTTACTATTGTAAACTGCATCACCGTACTGTCCTCGTCATCAAGAATAAATTTCCTGACAACCTCTCCGTAGCCCTGCTGATCACTTATATTAAAGTATCTGGTAACTTCGGGATCAGCCTCCCATTCTGCAAAATAACGGCAATCCTCAAAGACTGATTCTCTGATAATTAAATTTCTTGATTCCATTAAAATTTACCACCTATTTCGTTAAATATCTGTAAAACTTCACAAATCTATGGTATTATTATAAAGCATTTTAATTAATAAATAAACAATAAGGGGTAAATTTATGTGCAGAAATTTTAAAAAAATCATTTCGGTGCTGCTTATATTGTCCCTGCTGGCAGTATGCGGCTGTACCAAAGAAACAGATGAGCCAAACGTTCCTACTACAGACGAGCTTATTGCATCACAGTACAATGATCTGATTACCGATGCCGGAAGCGAAACAGACGCGGGTAAAATCATAGACTATGTAAGAAGCTGGGCGGAGGATAACGATATTTCCTGCGATACGGCTTCAAACGGCAGCCTAGTTATGAAATTCAAAGCGTCCAAGGGCTGCGATGAATATCCGTCAACAGCGCTGCACTGCAGCATAAGCGGGACAGATAACGAAAACGAAATGCAGTATCTTGCCGTTATGATGTATGCCGTAACTCATCTGGACAAGCACGGAGAGCTGTCAGCGATAGTTTCTCCCGCAGATACCAAAGCTGACATTGACAGGAAATATATCAAAACCGATAATTTCATAAATCTTGAATACAGTGAAGATGACCTGTCGCTTCTGACTTCATGCGCGGCCTCGTCAAAATACAGACTTTCACATAGAATAAACTATACCTCACCGAGATATGATACTGCCTACAGAATTACAATTAAAAACCTCAAGGGCGGCAAAGTTTCGGCTCTTGAAGAAGGTCATCCAAATCCGCTGCTTAACATAAACAGTATTCTTGCAAACTTCAAGACAAACGGACTGCTTTACGATCTGGCTGAATTTAAGGGAGGCACCTCCTCTGACAGCTACGGCACAAAAGCTTCTGCCGTTGTGGTAATATCCCGGTCAGATGCCGAAAGCTTCGAAAAGTGTCTTGACAAGGCCATTGCAAAGTTTGACAAAAAATGGGGAGATCTTGAGGAGGGCTATGAATTTTCATATGAACAGACGGATATGCCTTCAAGGGTTATGACTCCCGAAAGCGCCAGCGATATAGTAAGCCTGTTTTACACTATGCTAAGCGGCGTATATCTCACAGACGAGGATACAGATGAAACAGTCGCTTATACAAATATAGGCAGGCTGTCGATAAAAAACAGCATAGCTTCCGTAAGAATAAAGGCGGCAAGCAAGTCCTACCCTACTCTTACCGAAATGGACGATGCCGTAAAGACCATAGCCGAAATATCCAATTTCAGCTACAGAAAAACTTCTTCATCGGTACTGTGGAAGGAATATGAAAACCGCGGACTTCTTGGTTCGTTCCAGTTTGCCGCAGATGAAATAACAGGAAACAAAATAGCGGAAGCAAGCACCTTTGAAACGCATCTCTGCGGGGTATTAAAGGACAGAAACAACAGCCTTTCCCTGCTGTCCTTTGGTCTTAACTATAACCACTGGGACGATGCAGCAAACACAATAATAGAATTTCTTGAGGATATAACGGCGGCTGATATTGTTTCACAGTATTTCGGAGCCGAATAGCATCTCGAATAAAAAAAGAACGTATATGAGATTTTCATTACGTTCTTTTGTTATGCTGTTACGAGTCTTTGAGCACCCTTATGATGTTTACGGCATTAACCATAAACGCCTCCTCGGGCTGCGCGCTTCTCCTTGACTCACTCCAGAATTTTTCCTTGTATCTTTGCAGCACTTCCTCGTCAGAAAGTCCTTCGCTGTACAGATTTTTGACAAACTCTCTCTCCTTTGCGGCATTTTTGATAAATCTGTCAAAGTACGTATCATTAAAGAATTCCGGAATAATCCCGAAATGCGGCGTTATTATTCTCTTGGCCCCATATGCCTTGCATTTATGAGCGCTTTCAATACTGTCGCTGTAGCTTTTGAGTATTGCGCTACAAACATCCTGATCTTCTTCTACAACGCCTGTACTCTCACAGGCGAACATAAGCCCTGCAGGCTCTAAAATATAGCACAGGCAGCAGTCGGTGTGACCCTTTGCCTCAAGAACATATATGTACTGTTCTCCCAGCGACACCTTGTCCCCTTCCGAAACTACAATATCAACGGCAAGTCCCTCAACGGGTATCTCATTTTTGCTTTTGCTGTAGGTATGCTGCGCTTCTGTGCCAAGCCTTTTGATAGTCCGTATGGCTCCCTCTCTCTCAAAGACAGTCTTTGCCTTATAGCTTCCGACAACCTTAGCCTCAGGCCACTCTCTCCGTATATACGGCAGCGCGCCCATATGATCATAGTGGGTATGAGTTATGAACACATAGTCAAGTTTGCGGTCTCCCAGATACCTCCTTGTGTTCTCAATCATCTGCTCTCCGCAGTATGCCATGCCGCAGTCAATCATAGCTGTTTTTTCGCAACAGGTAATAAGTATGGCCTCTCCGCCGTAGCCAGCCGTAACTCTGTGAATTCCCTCCGGGAAATCAAATCTGTCATATCCTTTAAAATCTCTAAAAAAAGCATCGTTTGAAGGTGCTGTTTCTTCTTTTTTAATTTCGCTCATTGTAAAAAATACCAGTCCTGTCTATATAATTATATATGTAAGGTAATATGCAAAAGCACAACGGCAGTCGCTTCACCTGCTGATTGCCATGCAAAACAAACACTTTACGGTGTAATGTCATACCATGTTTTCCCTTCATCTGTTGTCCGGTAAACCTTATCCTTGTTTACATAGATAAACTCTTTAATTGAGCCATCATTCCCATATGTATAGTACGCAAAACCCTGATTCTGATTTTGACCATGCCAATCCTCCAGTGGATAAAACGGGCTTTGTTCATAGGAGGCCGGCTCAGGCTTATAGGAAGCAAGTTTATCTTTGAAGGCTGCCGAGTCCGCATAATAAACACGCGCTGTAACAGTGGCGCCATTAACCTCAAATGTCTGTCTGGAGAAAAACGCCTTATTGTTCTGCATATTGCTGTCATTAAGCCTATCAAATGCATCTTTGAGCGTTGATATAGTACCATCAAGATTTCCGGTATAGGTTTGCTGACCGGAGCCACCGCCGGAACCACCGCTCCAGTTAAAGATCGCTCCTTTATCTTTGTCATATGAAACCTCGCAGGTTCCGTTGTTTCCCGGAGTTCCTATCCAGTTGCCTGTATTCGTGCCGTTGAAAGCAACTCCCCCGATTGTGATTGGGAGTTTTGTCTGCCAGCCGGATAATTTCTGATTCAGCCCGACAGTAATTGCATCCGTATTTCCGTCTGTATCAAGCACCCTCACCATCAACTCGGCATATGCTGCTCTGACATTCGCTATATCTGCCGCCTCCCTGCTTTTTTCCAGCTGAGCTGTAAAGACAGGAACTGAAATCGCCGCAAGCACTCCGATAACTGCCACAACAATTAAGAATTCAACAATCGTGAAGCCTTTTTCTTTCTTTTGGTTCTCTGCTTCTTTGTATATCATATTAATCTCCTCCATACTCATTGATATGGCAGGGCATCATTATATTTATCCCCTGATATTATCTGTCTGAAGCAGACAAAGCGACACCTCTGCCATCGGCTGAATAAGCGGATAATCCACATTGCTTTTCTTTATATTTTATCATCTGAAAACAAAAAAGTATAGAGGCAGTTTACGGGACAGATTCAGGTATTCTCAAGGTATGCGTTATCTCCTGCCGCAGCTTATTACAGGCGGGTTTGCACAGCTTCAGGCGCACTTTTTTCTTTTTTAATTTCACCCATAGTAAAAAACACCAGTCCTATCCATATAATAATAAACGATATCAGCTGAACCATATCAAAAGGCTCATTCATTATGAAAATCCCTATAACAAGCGCTATCGAAGGCGACAGATACTGGGTTATGCCCAGCGTCGTAAGAGGCACTTTCTGGGCGCTTACTCCAAACAGTCCCAGCGGAACTGCCGTAAGCACTCCGCACAAAAGCAGCAGTACATACTGATAAGTCTCTCCTGTGTCAAGAGCTCCTCTGCCGGTAACTTCAAGATATATGATTACAGCCAGCGCTATGGGCATAAGAAATACCGTTTCATAAAACAGCGAAATAAGCGGCGGCAGCTCGCTTGTTTTTTTGATTGCCGCATAGGTTGCAAAGGAAAGTGCAAGTCCAAGTGCAATAAACGGAATCTGCATAAAATGAATGAGTATTACCGTAAGCCCGACTCCTGCAAATATGATGGCGATTAGCTTGTGCTTTTCAAGCTTTTCTTTAAAAAACACAATACCGAATACACATACCATAAGCGGCTCTATGTAATATCCTATGCAGGTCTGTATCACAAAATCGGCATTTACGGCCCATATATAAAGGCTCCAGTTAAAAGTGATAAGAAGTCCCGCCGATATGTTTCTGAGCACAAGCCTTTTGTCATGCCATGGTTTTAATACTTCCTTAATCCCGTATATTCCGGCAGAGGCCGCAAAGCATACAAGACCTACAAGGAATATCCGGTAAAATATTATAACTCCCGAGCCTATGGGTCTTAAAGCCTGCCAGTACAGCGGCAGCACACCCCACAGCGCGGAGCAGAATATCGCAGCCTGCATACCCTTGATGTAATCTTTTTTGTCTGTCATAAACTACCTCGTCTAAATCTAAGCCAACCATATAATTTTATCACCGGATATAAAAAAAAGCAAGCCGCAGCCTGCTTTCTAAAATAGCCCTCCGAGGAAGCCTCCCTTGCCGTTGTTACAGCTGCAGAGGAGATATATAATTATAAGTATCCACAGTATATTCAGCCCTCCGCCGTCGTCACAGCAGCATTTTTCGCAGCATTTATCCCTGCATCTGTCGAAGCATTCCTTTTCGCAGCAATCTCTTCTGTCTCTTTCGTCACCCATAAAAAAACCTCCATATTCATTCTAAATTATACTATGCAGGTTTTTGTAATCTGTGATTAGTATTCATCTGAAAATTCATCATCAAAGAGAAAATCGCTGTTTAAAAGCTCCTCTTCCTCATTTCCCGGTTCATAGCCTGTGTCTCCGTCAGCATCCGATGTAAAGGATACAACATATTCATCAAGGGGATAATCAAGGCACTCCGAAAAATCATACATATATTCATCAGCTCTCAGCTTTTCTATTCTGTAAAGCACAAGAGCCTCTCTGACCGGC
This sequence comes from uncultured Eubacteriales bacterium, assembly GCA_900547295.1. Taxonomy (GTDB): domain Bacteria; phylum Bacillota; class Clostridia; order Peptostreptococcales; family Anaerovoracaceae; genus UMGS973. The sequence goes on along the minus strand of URGK01000011.1, from coordinate 28,174 downwards.
ACTGTTCTGGTGCTTCCGTCCTTCCTGCTCTGACATTCCACGTCTGTATCGAAATTGTACCAGTTTCTGAAACGGGAAACCTCATCCGTAAACAGCACTATGCTTCTCTCATCATCAGTATTTTCGGCATAGCCCTTAAGCACCCTCTTTATATTGTCAAGCAGAGTAAAAAGCTCCGCCTCTTCTTCGGGAACTCCCTCCATTATATCCTCAAAATAGTTGTCTGTAAGCTCTGACAGCACATCTGTATCAACCTCGGCAAACAGTTCATACATCACCTCTGCCAGTATATAATCATCGCTTTCCATCAGAGCTGCAAAATTATCAAAATACTTAAAGTCCTCGGCGCTTTCTATATCCACTATCTCAAAAAGTTCATTCAAATCCATTCTCCCACTTATATTCCTTTCTTTTAGATGATATAATACTAATACATCCAGTACATTATTGCACATTTACGGTACGAAATCAACGGCAGCATAGCATTAACCCGAACTTTGCGCACAATTTCTACGCATATTCCGTAAAATCAAAACTGAGGACATATACAGTCTTTTGGGGAGGTATGAGATATGATAAAAAAATGTTTCAGATGCGGCTCGGATAATCTCGTTAAAGTGGTATCGGCAAAATCGCTTGTAATACCGGAGATAAAACGCGAGGTTGAAAGCGGAGCTGCCGAAGTCAGCTGCGGCTGCGCGGGGTTTCTTTCATCGCATATGACAAGATGCAGGAATTGCGGATTTGAATGGGATGATATTATGGAGCGACAGATGCTGCAGCGGGAATAACCGTTACATCCGTTAATACCTGCTTCAGAGGCCGCCGCATGGCGGACTTTAACAGAAATATACTTAAACATAAATCAGGAGGATACAAATGGCAGAGAGAAATAATATAGAGCAGAAATACAAATGGGATATCGAGGCTATGTTTCCCGATGAAGCGCTCTGGGATCAGGCTGTAGCGCAGTCACTTGAAAAGGCAGAAAGCTTCACAAAACTTTCGGGACATCTGACAGACAGCGCAGATACTCTTTTAAAGGCTTTCAGACTGCGTGACGATATGTGGCAGCAGCTGGAAAAGGCATATGTATATGCAAGAATGAAAAGAGATGAGGACAACAGAGTTTCAAAATATCAGGCAATGACAGATAAATGCTTTGCCGCTATCGCAAAGATGTCGGCGGTATCGTCATTTTTCACACCTGAGCTGCTTGAGGCTCCCGAAGATAAGATACTGGGATTTTTAAACGAAAACAAAGACCTTGAAATCTACAGGTTTGCAATAACCGAAACACTCAGGCAAAAGGCTCACGTTCTGTCAAAGGCAGAAGAAAACATAATGGCGCAGCTTAGCGAGGTAACAGGCGCTTCAGGCGATATATTCACTATGCTCAACAATGCTGACATTAAATTCGGCACAATTACAAACGACGAGGGAAAAACATCGGAGCTTACCCACGGCAACTACATCACATTTATGGAAAGCCACAACAGAGAGGTCAGAAAAGAAGCTTTCACACATATGTACGAGGCTTACAAAAATCAGATAAACACTATAGCAACAGCCTACAACTACAACACCAAAACAGACGTTGTAACCGCAAGAATAAGAAAATATGAGTCGGCAAAGCACGCTGCGCTTTCAGGTGATGATGTGGATATTGAGGTTTACGATAACCTTATTAAAGTAGTCAACGACAATCTGCCTGTTCTTCACAGGTATCTGAACATCAGAAAGAAGCTTCTTGGCGTTGATGAAATGAAGATGTATGACGTATATGTCCCTCTCATAGAGCTTCCTACAAAAGATGTCACATTTGAAGATGCGGTAGAGCTTGCAAACAAGGGCCTTGCCCCTCTGGGAGAGGAATACCTTGAGAGAATGAACAAGGGCATAGCTTCAAGGTGGATTGACGTATACGAAAACGAGGGCAAGACAAGCGGAGCATACAGTTTCGGAAGCTATGACTCCATGCCGTATATCCTTATGAATTTCAGCAGCACCCTCAAGGATGTCTTCACGCTGGTTCATGAAATGGGACATTCAATGCACTCAAGCTATACAAGACAGTATCAGCCGTTCATATACGGAAGCCACTCCATATTTACGGCCGAAGTTGCCTCAACGGTCAATGAATCACTGCTTATGAGATATCTGCTTGATAACGAAACAGACCCTGAAATGAGAAAATACCTGCTTAATATGTATATCGAAGAATTCAGAACCACCCTTTTCAGACAGACTATGTTCGCAGAGTTTGAGGATATGACTCACAAAGCCATCGAAAACGGCGAGGTGCTTACGGCAGACTGGCTTAACGAAAACTACAATGCGCTCAACACCAAATACTTCGGTGATGCGATTACAGATGATGAATACATTAAATACGAATGGGCAAGAATACCTCATTTCTATACTGCGTTTTATGTATATAAATATGCTACAGGCTATTCGGCAGCTACGGCAATATCTTCAAAAATACTCTCCGATGGAGAAGCTGCAAGAGATAATTATATGGAATTTCTCAAAACAGGCGATTCCAACACCCCTATAGAACTTCTCAAGATAGCCGGAGTGGATATGAGCAGCCCTGAACCTATCAAGGCAGCTATGAAAGTATTTGCATCACTTGTTGATGAATTTGAAAAGCTTGTGCTTGCATAATACGGCATACCTTATCTATACAGGAGAATTATTGTGAACAGAATAGTAAATATTACAGCAAATGATACTGAACTGTCATTAAAAACAAAGACAAGACTTTCGGCAATGCTCGAAAAAGCAGGCTTTATAGTAAGCAAAGAATTCAATCATCACGCGGAACTTACAGTGTGCATAGGAGGAGACGGCGCTTTCCTGCAGACAATGCATGAGCATAATTTCCCCTCTATGCCCATAATCGGCATCAATACGGGACATCTCGGCTTTTTTCAGGAAATATCACCGGATAAGCTTGATGATTTCATATTCAACTATACACAGAATATGTACAGGCTTCAAAAGCTGACAACAGTAAAGGCAACAGTAAAAACAGAGGACGGCGCCACTACAGAGCACATAGGGCTTAACGAAATAGTAATACGTGGCTCCCACTCCTACTCCATTCACCTGAACATATCTATAGGCGACAGCTTCATAGAGCGTTTCAGCGGTGACGGAATACTGGTAGCCACACCGTCAGGCTCTACAGCATACAACTATTCACTTGGCGGCTCCATAGTAGACCCGAGGCTTAATCTGCTTCAGGTAACCCCTATCGCCCCTATGAATACAACTGCCTACAGGTGCTTTACCTCAAGCATACTGCTTCCATCAGACCTGTCGCTTGGTGTTATCCCCGAAAACATAAAAGACACCACTATATATATAGACAATGACGGTTATGAAACCAGATACGAAAACGTTAAAAACATCAGAATTGAGTTCGCAGATAAAATAGTTCAGCTTTTGAGGTTTGATACTTATGACTTCTGGAACAAGGTTAAAACTAAATTCTTATAGGAAAATTAAATGAACAAATTTGAATATATACTGACGGAAAACGATAAAGACATTCCAATTAAAAAAATTATGCGCAGGGAGTTCGGATTTTCCTCAAGGCTTATGACAAAGATAAAGCAGAATAAGTCCGCATATCTTAACGGAGAGTCACTTCCCGGCTGGGTTACGGGAGATGCCGGCGATGTTCTCACTGTTATGCTGCCTGAGGAAACAAGCGACTTTGAACCTGAACCAATCCCTATATCCCCTGTTTATGAGGATAACGACCTGCTGATTATAAATAAGCAGCCGGGATTTGTGGTGCACCCCACCAAGGGGCACCCTGCTCACACCATAGCCAACGGACTGATGCAGTACCTCATTGACACTGAACAGAAATTCAAGATACGGTTTATAAACAGGCTTGATATGAATACTTCCGGGCTTCTGATTATCGCCAAGAATTCCCACGCTCAGGACAGCTTTATGAAGCAGATGAAAGCAAACACCATACGCAAGAAATATATAGCTGTGGTAAAGGGAATTATACCTGAAAATGAGGGTACTATAGACCTGCCTATTGGAAGACCAGACCCTGACAGAGTTGAGCGCTGGGTAATGACAGAGGGCGGATATCCGTCGGTAACCCATTACAGCGTAGTAGAAAGGTTTAAAAATCATACCCTGGTCAGGCTTATTCTTGAAACAGGCCGTACACACCAGATAAGAGTACATATGGCATATACAGGTCACCCGGTACTCGGCGACCACCTGTATGGCGGTGAAAATCCTCTACTCATAGAAAGACAGGCACTTCACTCCCAGTACCTTTCATTCAATCACCCTGTTTCAGATAAGCGAATTGACGTTGAAGCTCCGCTTCACGATGATATGCTTAAACTGATAGAAAAACTTCGAAAATAGAAATCACCCTGTAAGCAAGCTACTGTTTACAGGGTATTCTTTAAAATTAAGCATCTCTTGTTATTTTATCCTTTTTTCAAACAGCACCAGATTTACATCAGGTATGCCGTTGAATATGCAAGGGACAATTCCAGCCTCGCGGTATCCCAGTTTGTTATACAGAGCTCTTGCTCCTGTGTTCCTTGCGTTGGTGTCAAGTCTCAGAGCAATACAGTTTTCCTGCTTTGCGAGCTTTTCATAAAAATCCACAAATGCGCTGCCTATGCCTTTGCCTGCGGCCTTTGGGTCTACAGTCAGCGTATGTATCACCATAATTTTATCGTCAGGAGCCTCATATATGAAATCTCCGTCGGCATATACGTCCACCTGCTGATAATTTATAATTGCGGAAGCAAGTATGCTGCCCTCATCTTCACAGACGTACATATCATCTCTTGCCACTGCATCTGCTGCCGTCTGTTCTACCGGATAGACACCTTTAATCCAGCCTGTAGTAAGCCTGCCGCAGCTCTCCTCATTATGAATATGCTCGTATATGGCTGCAATCTGTTTAATATCTGTTTTTTCTGCTTTCCTTATATTAATCATTTAAAAACTTCCTTTTCTTTAAGTTCATCATAATCAAGTCCCAGTTTTTCTATTATCTCCCTGGTATGATAGCCTGCGGGATAGCCTGCAAATTTATATTCGCACTGACATTCACTGAGCTTTACTGATGTTGCAAGCTGCTTAACAGTTATATTATCATAGGTAGGCAGTTTAACATCAACTACCATTTCTCTTGCCTTTATCTGCTCATCTTCAAGCAGAGCCTCATTGAGATCAAGTACAGGCTGAACACACGCGTCATAATGTGAAAACACCTCTACCCATTCATCTCTTGTCTTTGTCTTGAATATGCCTCTTATCTCAGCCTTTACCTCTGCGATATTCTCTGGCCATACACTGCCCTCTGTTAAATCCTCTCTGCCTATGGCGGTGCAGAACTGCTTCCAAAACTTAGGCTCAAGGGAACCTACGCTCATATATCCGCCGTCCTTAGTCTTGTAGAAATCATATATACAGCCGCCGTTTAATCTCTCACCCTCTCTAAGAGGCTGTCTGCCCGATACTAAAAATGCTGCTCCGTCTATGCTGTTAAACGGTACGCAGCCGTCCATCATAGCCACATCTATAAACTGACCCCTGCCGGTATTTCTTCTGTAGTTTACAGCTGCCAGTATTCCTATTACAGAGTTCAGTGAGCCTACGGCTATGTCTGCAATCTGGAAATTCATAAGTGACGGACCCTCTGCCTCCCTGCCTGCATGGGATATTATGCCGCTTCTTGACATATAGTTGATATCGTGACCTGCGGCATCACGAAGCGGACCTGTCTGTCCGTAGCCTGTAAGCGAGCAGTAGATAACCGCAGGGTTTACAGCCTTTAAATCCTCATAGCCAAGCCCCAGTCTGTCCATAACGCCGGGTCTGAACTGCTCCATAACTATATCGTATTCTTTCACCAGCTCTTTGACTATATCTCTGCCCTCTTTAGTTTTGAGGTTCAGAAACATTGTTTTTTTGTTGCGGCCAAGCCACGCCTGACTTGCCGATATATCAGTACCCTCGATAAACGGCGGATAGTCCGTAACGATGTCAGGTTTGCTCGCAGAGCCTATTTTAAGCACCTCCGCTCCCATATCCGCCAGCATAAGTGTGGCATAAGGTCCGGGAAGCAGCGTGGAAAAGTCCAGTATTTTTAATCCGTCCAGTGAGCCCATAGTTTATCTCCTTTGAAATTTATTTATTGCATATTACCATAGTATAGCAAAACCTCCCCTGTATCAAGAGGAGGTTTTGTATATAAGAGTGTGTTTTATCTTACCGGTTTTGGCAGACGTTCTACTATCATATTCATCAGATTGTCTGTGCATTTTAACGGCTCTGCAAATTTTGCGTCAGCTACAGTTACAAGCTGAGGCTCTGCAGGAGTTAAAACTCCGCCGTAGACTTCATAAAGCTCACCGTATTTATATGCAGGAAGCACATCTTCCATTTCACATGAAATATCATAAGTGTCCTCAAAATCGAATTCCACTTCGTATACGTGTGCGATTTCCGCTGCGATTTCCCAGTTGTTGAATATAACGTCTTCTTCAATGGCTGCTTCTACAGGCTGAAGTCTTCTCTCTGTATTTGTGAAAGTACCGTCTGTTGAAGCAAAGCCTGTGCCTGGAAGAATTACATCTGCCGCTTCAGCAGTTGCTGTCATATGAGTATCAACTACCGCCATAAACTCAAGCGCCTCTGCATCAAGCATACCTGCGCCGACAGGATCTTCACCGAATACCAGAAGTGCCTTAACGCCATCCATAGCCTCTGCACCTGCTCTGATACCCATATCAACAAGTCCCTGTGAGTTGTTCTTGGCCTTAACCTGAAGTATACCGTTTCTAGGGCTTCCGATATGTCCCGAAACAACAGCTATATCAGCTATAAGTGCAGCTGCTTCTGTTGTTACAAGGTTCTGTGCAAATACTATCATTGAATGTTTTGCTGATATATATGCCTGTGCTACAGCTTTGATTTCATCTGCAACCTTGACGTTTTCGAGGCTCTTTGCAAAGTCCTCATAGCCTGCCGCCTGTACTGCGCTGCCGCTTTCTATTACAGTCTTTGCAATCTGTTTAAGCGCATTAAGGTCATTGTCTGTATATACAGCCTTTGCAAAATCCATATGCTGTTCATATCCCGCAGGATTAATCAGATATACTTCTTTGCCTGCCTCTGCGGCCTGTTTTAATTTAAGGCCGATTACAGGATTGTCTGCGAAGTTAAAGCCAGCAGCTACAATTACATCTGTCGAAAGCAGTTCGTCTATAGTGTTAGGTGAAGCGTCAAATCCGAGAACCTGCGCTATGCCGCTTGCTCTGTTGTTGAAGCATAAAGTCTTAGCGCCCATAACGCCTGCAAGCTTCTTCATCGCGTATGCTTCTTCATTTGTAAATCTGTCTGAAACCGCAACAGCTACAGCATCCTTGCCGTATTTAGCCGCAGCAGCCTCAAGCTTCTTTGCGACCATTACAAATGCTTCGTGATAATCAGTTGTTCTGAAGCCTTCTCCGTCTTTAATCATAGGGTCAACCAGCTTGCCCTCAAGCACTGAGCAGTCAAAGCCCCATTTGCCCTTGCCGCATGCAAGTCCTGCATTTACAGGAGCTTCCTTGTCAGGATTTGCTTTAATCAGCATATCTCCGCAGGATTCAAGCTCAAGTCCGCAGCCTACTGAACAGTATGCGCAGGTTGTAGCTGTAATATCTGTTTCAACAGGAACTTCCTTTGCAACCGACTGTCTTTCCTGAAGCGCTCCTGTAGGGCATACACTTACGCACTGACCGCATGAAATACAGCCTGACTCTGCAAGAGGTTTTTCGAGAGTCGGTTTAACAACTGTATCAAAGCCTCTGTGAACAAGACCAAGCGCTCCAACGCCCATAACCTCATCGCATACTCTTACGCATAATCCGCAAAGAATACACTTGTTAGGATCTCTTACTATGAACGGATGATCGTCTTCAAATTCTATTTTGTTGATGTCGCCTGCAAATCTGTCAGGTTTAACATCATACTCGTTTGCAAAATCTATGAGCTTGCATTCAAAGTAGTCGTGGCATCCGCACTCAAGACATCTGTTTGCCTCCTTAACTGCCTGCTCTTCGTCATAGCCGTCAACAACCTCTGTGAAGTTGTCTTTTCTTTCTTTAGCTTCAAGCTGGCTCATTACAGGTCTGCATTCTCTTTCTCTGTCCTCGAATGTTCTTTCTGTAATGTCGTGTCTTTCAACTACGAAAGGTTTTTCATATTTAACATCCTCGCCGTTAAGATATGCATCTATAACATATGAGGATTTTCTTGCATCTGCAATAGCTTCGATTGCTATTGATATCTTGTCGTTACCGCAGTCTCCGCCGGCAAATACTCCTGGAATGCTTGTCATAAATGTTTCAGGGTCGTATGCTATCGCATTCTTTCTTGTCTTGTCAAGACCCTCAAACATGCTTGCATCTACTGCCTGTCCTATTGCAAGTATCATAGTATCTATATCAAGATATTCAAATTTGCCCTCTACAGGTACAGGTCTTCTTCTGCCTGAAGCATCAGGTTCGCCAAGCTCCATAACCTGCAGCTTAACCTGCTTAACGTGACCGTTTTCGTCAGCTATAACTTCTGCAGGGTTTGTAAGGTTCTTGAAGATAACGCCTTCTTCTTCAGCCTCAACGATTTCAACCATATCGGCAGGCATTTCATCCTTTGTTCTTCTGTAGATGTTGTAAACCTCTTTAGCTCCGAGTCTTACCGCAGTTCTGCACGCGTCCATTGCGGTGTTTCCGCCGCCTACTATGGCAACCTTTTCGCCAAGGTCTATATATTCGTTTCTTACTACTTTGCGCAGGAAGTCAATACCGCCTATAACGCCCTCTGAGTCTTCACCAGGGCAGCCTACGCCTGTTGATACCCATGCGCCTATACCGATAAGCACTGCGTCAAAGTCCTGTTTTACTGTTTCAAATGGGATATCAACACCTATTTTAGTATTGGTTATAAGGTTTACGCCCATTCTTTCAATAAGCTCGATTTCCTGATCGAGAACTTCCTTTGGAAGTCTGTATTCAGGGATACCGTATCTTAGCATGCCGCCAGCCTTAGGCATAGCTTCAAATACTGTAACGCTGTGTCCCATCTGTCTTAAGAACGCAGCTGCTGAAAGTCCCATAGGACCTCCGCCTATGATACCCACGCTCTTGCCTGTTTCTTCTTCGATTTCAGGCTCCCACGCATCTTCCATAAGGTCAGCGTCCGCCGCAAATCTCTTGAGGTTCTGGATTGCAATCGGCTCGTCTATAAGGCCTCTTCTGCATTCCTTTTCGCAAGGGTGCGGACATACTCTGCCTATTGCCGCAGGTAGCGGAATTTTATCCTTGATAAGCTTGATAGCTTCTTCGTATTCTCCGTTTGCGATAAGTCCCACATATCCCTGACAGTCTGTGTTTGCAGGACATGCCAGTACGCATGGAGGTCTGCAGTCGCCAACGTGGTTTGAAAGCAGAAGCTCAAGGTTTGTTTTTCTTGATTCTATAACTCTGTTGGTGTTGGTTCTTACGATCATGCCGTCTGCAATCTGTGTTGCGCAGGCCTTGCAGAGCTTAGGGTTACCCTCAACCTCTGTCATACATAATCCGCATGAACCGTATATTTTAGTTCTTTCATCATAGCAGAGAGTAGGAATAAATATGTCATTTTCTCTTGCTACTTCTAAGATAGTCTGTCCCGGAATTCCGAATACTTCTTTTCCGTCAATGTTTAATCTGAAATTTTTCATTTTATTCCTCCTTTCTTACTTTCTTATTATTGCACCAAACTTGCAGTGTTCCTCACACTTGCCGCATTTAATGCACTTGTCTTTATCAATAATGTGTTTTTCTTTAACCTTGCCGCTGATAGCATCAACAGGACAGTTTCTTGCACATAACGTACAGCCCTTGCACGCATCTGTAATTTCAAATGAAATAAGTGCTGTGCAGGATTTAGCAGTACATTTCTTATTATAGATATGATCCTCGTATTCATTTCTGAAATATTTAAGAGTAGTAAGAACAGGATTTGGAGCTGTCTGTCCGAGACCGCAAAGTGAGCCGTCTTTAATCTTCATAGCCAGTTCCTCCAGCTTTTCGATATCGCCGTCCTGACCCTCTCCCTGTGTTATTCTTTCGAGGATTTCAAGCATTCTCTTGGTACCTATTCTGCAGTAGTTGCATTTGCCGCAGGATTCTTTTCTTGTGAAGTCAAGGAAGTATCTTGCCATATCAACCATACAGGTGTTTTCGTCCATAACGATCATACCGCCGGAGCCTACTATAGCGCCTGTCTTGTTGATATCCTCATAGGTTACAGGAGTATCTATAAGTGATGCAGGAATACAGCCGCCTGACGGTCCGCCCATCTGAACTGCCTTGAATTCCTTATCGTTTTTGATGCCTCCGCCTATTCCGAAAATTACGTCCTTAAGAGGAAGTCCCATAGGCACCTCTACAAGTCCGCCTTTCTTAATCTTGCCTGCAAGTGCGAACACCTTGGTACCTTTTGATTTCTCTGTACCCATGGCACCGAAAGCTGCGCCGCCGTTTGCCATTATCCAAGGCACGTTTGCAAAGGTTTCAACGTTGTTGATATTGGTAGGCTTCTGCCAGTAGCCCTTTGCCGCAGGGAAAGGAGGCTTAAGTCTAGGCATACCTCTTTCACCCTCAAGTGAAGCGATAAGCGCTGTTTCCTCACCGCATACGAATGCTCCCGCGCCGGCTTTAATTCTGATATCGAAATCCCAGCCTGAGCCAAACAGGTTCTTTCCTAAGAAACCTTTTTCTCTTGCCTGCTCCATAGCGATTTCAAGTCTCTTGATTGCAAGAGGATATTCGGCTCTGCAATAGATAACGCCCTCCATAGCGCCCATTGCATAACCGCCTATAATCATGCCCTCAAGAAGTGAGTGAGGGTCGCCCTCAAGGACTGATCTGTCCATAAATGCGCCCGGATCTCCCTCATCGGCATTACATACGATGTATTTTTCTTTGCCCGGCGAGCTCTTTGCGGCATTCCACTTGAACCATGTAGGGAAGCCTGCGCCGCCTCTGCCTCTGAGACCTGAAATTTTGATTTCTTCGATAACCTCATCAGGTGTCATCTGTGTAACAGCTTTCTCGGCAGCCTTGTATCCGCCTACTGCTGTATATTCTTCTATTTTTTCAGGATTTATAAGGCCGCAGTTTCTCAGTACAACTCTGTGCTGCTTATTTATAAATTCCTTGTCCTCATCGCTGATTTCAACATTTTCAGCAGGTTTGCCGCCTGCAAGATGACTGTCAACGATTTCTGCAACGTTTTCAGGCTGTACCTTGACATATCTGGTCATTTTGCCGCTGTCCTCATAAACATCAACTATAGGCTCCAGATAGCATGTTCCCACGCAGCCTGTAATATCTATCTTAACATCAAGATTTTTCTCTGCAATCTGCTTCTCAAACTCGGCTGCTGTTTTTCTGGCGCCTGTTGCAACACCGCAGCTGCCCTGTCCGATAACAACTTTCATACTGTTCACCTCCTATGCCCCTTCTCTGATTTCATCAAGAATTTTTCTTACTTTATCTTTGGTAAGATTACCGTAGGTTTCATCACCCTCTGCACTCTTGACCATCATTACAGGTGCAAGTGAACAGCAGCCAAGACAGGCTACGTTGTTAAGTGTAAATATACCATCTTCTGTTGTTTCACCGTCAGAAATGCCAAGATGCTCGCAAACAGCCTCTTCTATCATTTTTGAACCGTTAACATGACAGGCTGTACCCTGACACAGCATAATCAGATATTTGCCTATAGGCTTCAGTCTGAACTGTGAATAAAAGGTAGCCACACCGTAAATTTTTGCAGGTCTGATTCCTGTCATTTCAGAAATGTAATTAATGGCATCTACCGAAAGATACCCGTAGATGTCCTGTGTCTTCTGTAAAATTGTAATCAGACTGCCCGGAACTTTGGCGTATTTTTCAAGTACCGGTGCCAATTCTGTAAATGCGTTGGCTTTATCGCCGCCGCAACAACACTGACCGCTCATTTTTGTCCTCCTATTGTTTATATAAATATTTAAGTGTAAACAAAGATTATGTGCATCGCTGCACATATAGATACATTATACCATATTAAGAACCATAAAAGGTATGTGTATTTCATCAGTTCTGTCTTTTCAGACAATCACTGTAAAATACATTATATCATCTTGTATACAAGTTGTAAACACTTGTAACCGGTTACATTGTTATTTTTTTGTCTATCTCTATTTATTTTCGGAATAGCTTTTTAGTGATTTTACTTAAATCGGTTTCCATTATGAGAAGTGAAAGCTAAAGAAGCACTGCTCCTGCATAGGCTCTCGGAATGAGCCTTTCTCCTGCTATAAAATATGCGGTGATTGCCGCAAACACAGGCTCCAGTGTAAATATTATTCCCACCCTTGAGGCTGATGTATACTGCTGTGCTATAGTCTGGACTATAAATGCTATTCCTGTGCAGAATACCACAAGAAACACCACCGCGCCCCATACCTTAGGGCTCTGCGGCAGATGCGGAGTTTCAAACATAACTGCTGCTGTCAGGCAGAAAATTCCCGTAAACCCAAGCTGAAACACACCCAGCTGAAATACATTGACTTCTTCCTTTGATACCGCTGTTTCTGTAACAAGCAGATCCGCAGCATATGAAACAGCGCACAGCAGACATATTATATCCCCCGGCGCAGGCTTAAGATTTTCGTCAAGTGAAAGAAGCGCAATTCCCGCAAAGCAGATAACAATAACAAAGATAAATTTTTTGTCCGGTATCTGTTTTTTGAAGATAAGGCCCAGAACCAGTGTAAACACACAAGTCAGAGCGCATAAAAATCCTGCATTTGAAAGGCTTGTATACATAACTCCAAAGGTTGCACCTATATATACAAATACAAGTATCAGCCCTATCAGAGCACTATACATAAGCGTTATTTTATTAACATTCCTGATTTTGGGGAAGAAAGCAGCCGCGGCAATGACAAATGCCCCGAAAAATCTGATGAAATTAAGAGTAAAAGGTTCTAAATCCTCAAGTGCCGTATCCATAAGCAGATATGAAACGCCCCAGAACAAAGTTACCAGAACGAGCATCATATCAGCCCTTAGCTGTCTGTTCATTAATATATTATCTCCAACCTATATCTCCGCTATGAAAAGCTCCAGCGCAAGCTGTGCCTCCATAAGTCCCGATTTGATACTGTTGTCTATTTCGTAGGCGTTTATCAGTATGCGCCTCAAATCTTTTATTGAATATCTGTCCGCCAGCGGAACAGCCTTTTTAATTCTGTATTCGTGTATTTTGAGCGCTTTATGAATCTGAGAATTACTCATGCTTTTTTCTCTCAGCTCCTTTACGGACAGAATAATTTCAAACTGACCGATAATCATAGAAAGCATATGATAAACAGTATCTCCTCCCGACAGAAGATTATATAACATTCTGTATGCCTCGTCCTTGCGGTTTTTGCTAACTGCATCGACAAGTGCAAATATGTTTCTCTCAATGCTTCCGTTTGTGACCGCATTGATATCATCTGCGGTTATCTCCTCGCCTGTGCAGTGGGCCGCTATTTTTTTCAGGTCGTTTTCGAGATTGTAAAGCGTATAGTCACTGTCCCTGTGGAAATATCCGCTTACCTCGATAAACTCTCTTGCCGCTCCGTTTCCTATGGTCTTGCCCTCTGCTCTGACTCTCTTGCCTATAAATGCCTTGAGGAGCCTGTCGTCAAGAGATGCAAAATCATATACCGAAGCCCTCCCCTCAGCTGCCTTTAGGGTTTCCTTGTCAATCTCCTCGCTTTCAAATGCAAGTATAAGCAGGGTTTCCGGCGGAAGCTGCCCCGCCTCATTTATAACATCGGCAGGCTTCAACCTTGTCTTTGAGCCAAACCTTACAGTCACTACTCTTTTTTCGGAAAGCATCGCTATGGTTTCACACGCATTTCTGATTTCAACAGGCTCTGCCGCAGATGCATCAAACACAGCGTAATCCATCTGCTTTGTGGCAGGATTTATATATGTTGAAACAAGCAGCTCCTCCGCCCAGTTTACAAGGTACTGCTCTTTTCCGTACAATAAAACAAGGCTGCCGATGCGGCCCTCTCTGATATCTCTGCCTATTCTTTTAAATGCGTGTTCTGACATAATTATCCCTCAATCCAACAATTTATACAACAATTATACAGGTCAAAAGAGCCGTTTGCAAGGCTGTATATCAAATCAGTTTCTCATTGTAACAATACCAAAGTCTCCCGCCTTATTTACCCTTATTCCTACAGCCCCCTGCTCATCATTCCTTAGCACAGTTATTTTGTGTTCCTCAAGTCTTTTAATCACTTCCTCTGACGGATGTCCGTAGGTGTTTTTGCCCACCTGTATTACTGCAATTTTGGGCGCTGCAACAGCTATGAATTTCTCACAGGAGCTGTATCTGCTTCCATGGTGGGCAATCTTTAATATATCGGCTTTAATATCCGTATCCGCTATAAGAGTCTTTTCACCCTTTTCATCTATATCACCTGTCATAAGCACACTGCTTCCCTTTACGTTCACTCTCAGTACAAGGCTGTTTTTATTTTCGTCTTTTTCATCTAAGGGATTGCCCCTGTCCGGACTAAGTACTTCAACAGACACGTTTCTGCCCATATTTATCACATCTCCTGCCGCCAGATAGAGTATTTCATCTGTTTTAAATTCCTTTTTCAGGTGGTTTTCATTAACGCTGTTTGCCTCATATACACCCAGCTTTTTAATTCTGTAGGCCTGCGACAGTTCTTTAAGTCCCTGATAGTGATCTGTATGGAGATGTGTTGCTATTGCCATATCTATTTTTGTCACGCCGTTTTTTAAAAGGTACGGTTTGAGCGTGCTTTTTCCCACATTGTAATTGAAGCTTCCCCCACCGTCTATAAGGAGGTTTTTGCCTCCCGCCTTTATATGCAGGCAGTCACCCTGTCCCACATCTACAAAAACCATATCCGTTTTTTCAAATCCGTCCGAAAGGTACACGCTGCATACTGCGCCGCATATTACCGCCGCTGCAAATACCGCTACGATTTTTTTATAGTTTCGTCTGATTAGATCTATCTGTCCCGCTTCCGAGCATAGATAGAATATGAATATGTAGTAGACGGCAAGAAATATTACAGACGGACTTGCCACATCAAAGGTAAACACTCCGCCCATATATGTAAAGTCATTGCACCACAAAAGCAGCTTTACAAACAGTCCTGTAATCATTGCCGCAGGCCTTGCTATAACAGGCAGCCAGCAGAAAGCGATTACCGATATTCCTGCAGGTATCATGGCTGCTGCAATAAAGTACACAGGTATGTTGCTAATAATCGAGGT
Source organism: uncultured Eubacteriales bacterium (assembly GCA_900547295.1). Lineage (GTDB taxonomy): Bacteria > Bacillota > Clostridia > Peptostreptococcales > Anaerovoracaceae > UMGS973. The sequence goes on along the minus strand of URGK01000011.1, from coordinate 12,776 downwards.
CAGCGACACATAGTTGAATACATACATTGTGTAAGGCACCATTCCTGTCTGCACCGCAATCATAGGCAGCAGTATGCCCTTTATCTTTTTTTGTATCAGCGGTATCATTATCCCCAGCGTTATAACTGCAAGAAACGACATCTGAAAGCCTGCGCTGTATATCTGCATCGGGTTTACCGCCAGAATTATAATCATAGAAACGCAGGTTGAGGATATAAGGTCATATCTGCGGTTAAGATGGTTTCCCGCAATATGTATGAATATCATAAGACAGGCTCTTACAACAGATGCCGTAAAGCCTGCAAGCGCCGTATATGCCGACAGCGCAAGCACTATAGCGATATCTGCAGGTATACTTCTCTTTTTTCGTTTAAATCTGCACAGAAACGAATAAAGCAGTCCCAGATGCAGGCCGCTTACGGCAAGCACATGGGCGGTGCCTCCTCTTCTGAAGGTTTCGATAATGTCCTCGTCTATACCTGAGGTTTCCCCAAACAGAAGTCCCATGACAACAGCCGAATCATCTCCGAGAGCGCTTTCAAAAATATCCGCTGTACGGCATTTGGCAGATTTAAGCAGCGCGGCTATACCCCCTGCCTTTTTTACATTCTCTATGTTCTCTGCGGTAATTATGCACCTTATTCCGATGCTTTTAAGATATCTCCTGTAGTCAAAGGTTCCGGGGTTACTTCTCTCTTTTGGTATGGAAACCTCCCCGGTTATGTACACTCTGTCCCACAGTACTGTTCTGTAATCTGCAATATCGGAATACACATTGACAAGGATTTTCTTTTTGTAGCTTCGTGCGCCGTTATCTGAAATTATACTGACATCCGAAAGCTGCAGCTTGAAATATTCATCATCTTTTTTAACTATACTAACAACCCTGCCTGTAACCGCAGCGTTATTGCCCTCAAGGCCTTCGAGGTAATCTGACGTATACCCTGTAATGCTGTCGGTCACAAGTATGGCTGCTGCCATTATAAATGCTATTAAAACTGCCGGTCTTCTCATTTCCTTTCTCCTGACTTACCGGCTTTGCTGCTTCCCCTATGCTGTAATACATATTTTATCCCATATTACATCATTTGGCAACAGCTCAATTAAAAAAGACATACATACGGATATTCTCCTTAATCTATGGGATATCCAAACTTTTTAGTGAAGTAACGGTTTGGTGGGCTGGTTTGGTGGGATTGCATTTTTCCTCATTGGTTTGGTGGGCTGGTCTGGTGGAACAGTAGTTTCAGACAGAATTTTAAAAGAGACAGGTTGATGTCTGTTTAAACATCTTCTTGTCTCTTTTTCTTTCCTCCCTTATTCTGTTTTTGGTAAATTTTTAATTTAACAGGAGGAAATCATTATGAACAATTTTATCACGTATCTTTTAAATTTGAAAGATACCCATAAGCTCAATGCTGAGATTATCCCATCTCCCCCATCAGAGCTTGTCATCAGGCTGGAATATCCGCCGGAAGCTAAATTCTGCCCTGTCTGCGGCTTTCGTATGCATTCCAAAGGTGTCTACATAAGAACTGTCAACCACCAGATACTTCAGGATGGACGCAAGCTGGTTCTTAAACTCCACCAGCATAAATGGAAATGCCAGAATACTGAATGCGGGCACCTTGTCTCTGACAGCTTCCCTTTCGTTGGCAAAAACAGGAGAGTAACAAATGCAATAGACTTTCTGATAGTTGACTCTTTTCGTGACTTTAATCTTTCCGCATCTCAGATTGCCGCACAGTTCAATGTATCTGATACCTACGCCATAAGAGTTTTTGACAGATATGTTGATCTCCCGCGCCTTAAACTCACATCTGCCCTATGTATCGATGAGGTTGACCTTAGCATAGGCGGATACAAATATGCTCTGGTTATTCAGGATTTCTTCACAGGTGAACCTGTTGATATGGTAATCAGCAGAAGAAATGAAATAACTGAACACTACTTTGCTGATATACCAAAAAAAGAGCGTTTCAGTGTGCAGTACATCATATCCGCTATGTATGCACCTTATCAGAACTATGTCGATAAATACTTTCCAAATGCAATACCTGTCGTAGATGAGTTTCATGTTGTGAAGCTGATTAATCAGAAGCTGCGCAATTATCTTAATGCACTTAAAAGAAAATACAAAAACAGAGATATTGAAAGATTCAACGAAAAGTATAAGGACTCCGATAAGAAACCTGTTCTGAGAGAGTCACGGGAAGTATATATTCTGCGAAAAAAGCAGTGGCTGATACTTGCAAATCAGGATAACATTGATTACAGTGCTCCGCCCTTCCGCGACTGAAAGTTTGGAAACAGACCTATGTATGTATCAGACTATGAGCAGGCTTTGTTTTCTCTTGATCCAAATCTGGAAAAGCTGCGTGATTTAAAGGAAAAGTATATCCGTTTCAACAGAAGCCATGCTGACAGACCCAATGAAGCACGCTCCGCTCCTGATGCTCTGATATCAGAATACAAAAGCAGCGGTTACACTATTTTTGAGGAAGTTGCAAAGGCATTATCCGCTTACAAACAGGCTGTTATCAATTCATTTACCGTAATAGAACGCACCGACAGCAAAGGACATACAATAAGGTCCAGGCTGTCCAATGGGCCTATGGAGTCTCTAAATCGTGTTCCCAAGGATATGAAAAGGCACGCAAGAGGCTACAGCAACTTTGAGCATATACGCAACCGGTTTCTGTTTGCAATGCGTAAAAATGCACCCATACTTGCATCACCTAAGAGTTATGAGCAGGTAAGACAGCCTGTGGGGTCGAAGAGAGGTTCGTATAACAGAAATAAAGATAAAGGCGGTACTGATAATGAACGTTAATGATTATGGAAAATACAACTTTGCAGATATGCTTATCAGCATAGAAGAAGAAATGGAAAATCATATTACTGCATTAAGAACTGCAAGAAAGCAGATAGGCCTGCTATGGAACGACTGCGATCGTATGTCAGAGAGAATATGCTATCTTGAGTCTATTCTTGATATGCATAATATTGACTATAGCAGAGATGATGAGACTCAGAGAGGCTGCTGTGTGCGGTTTCTCTGCTTTGACGAAACCCTTCATCATTAAAGCAGTACCGTCTCTGGCACTGCTTATACTTTATTTCTATACGATTTCTGATACTCCGGCCACTATTTGTTTCCTCCGCACAGATTAAACACTTTGTTAAAAACATCTCCGGGGATCTTGACGACATACCGGCCTAACGGCTCATAGCCGACATATCCGCCCTCAAGGAGTCGAAGCCTTATAACAGTTCCATCATCCATTGTCAGAACAAGGTGTGACTGCTTTTGGGTATCATATATTGATTTGTCGTTTTCGGAGTTCCGGGTATCCACAAACTCCCCTTTGTTTATCTGATTGATAAATTCTGTCCACAGTTTATTGTCGATCTGTGCATTATGCAGATTTCCCACTGCATTATCCCAGTCCTCATGATTTTGCCATTTGACTGCATCTGCCCGGTTGCTGAGGTGCAGTCTTTGCTCAAACAGCTCTGAACCGTTTTTTATTTTAATCCCGTTTAAATGTTCCAGATAGTCGATGCTCAATTGTTTTTTTCCATTCTCGTCTTCGATCTCGTTTCTGATGCAAATCCTGAAATCCGCATCATAGCCCTTCACTTCAAAAACTTTTCCTTCGATTGTAGATGCAAATTCTTCTTCATAATTTTCATCAGTTGAAAACTCATCAATTGAACCTGTTGCATATCCCAGATACTTTCCGGTCAAATGATCTGTTGCCAGAGCGTCTGATCCGTAATAACTTTCGGACTGAGTATAAACATTTCCGTTGTATACAACAAGCCCTATCATATCGGTCTCAGCGCTGCCTGCAGTACCCGGAATTTCAACAGCCGGAATACTGATTCCTGCATCTGCCTGATTTTCGCTCTTGTACAGATTGCTTACACCTATGCAAGATATAACTGCAATGCACAGGCAGGCTGCAGCAGCAGCCAGTTTCATCCATACGTGTTTTCTTTTCTGCATGTGAATGGTTTCAGCCTCATTTATGAATTTTTCATCTATATTTCCTAAGGTTTCGTATAATTCTTCTTTTTTCAAACTTCAAACCCTCTTTCATAAAGATAACGACGTAATCTCTTTCTAATGCGGTTCAGATTTACTGACACATTGTTTTCACTTATACCTAATCTTCTGGCAATATCCGTCACACTGTCAGAATACCAGTATCTGCGGACGAACATAATTCGTTTTTGCCGAGACAGACCATTTAGAAATATGTTGATTTCTTTTAGAAGTTCCTTGTTTTCGATATTGTTCTCTACACTATTCTCATCGGAAATGACTTCTGCCAATTCATCCAGAATAAGCGCAAGCTGCCCGCTTCCACGCTTATCTGCATTCATTCTCTTATACATGTTGAAGGATAGATTTCGTGTAATCTTACCAAGAAATATCCTTAAAACAGATGGTCTATTAGGCGGAATCGAATTCCAGCATTTTTGATATGTGTCAGCTACACATTCTTCTGCATCGGCCCGGTTCTTTAATATATTCATCGCTATTGAATTGCAATAATTCCCATATTTCATGGAGGTTTCTTCTATTGCCTGTTCATTTCTGTCAAAGAACAGCTGAATAATATCTTTATCTTCCATAGCCATATCAAAACCACCTCTCTTCAACTATATAGACAACGTTTGGGTTTGAATCTTACACTTTATATTTATAATATAGATTATATCACCGTCTCAAATTTTTGCACCCTCTGTGACCGGTTTTAGTATGCAGGTTCAAATCTTTTGCCGGCTTTATAGACAGCAGCGCCGGCATTCTAAAATACATCGGACAGACAAAACGGGCGTCTTTTGAAATTGCAGAGGCAGTTGTCCGGTGCATATGCAAAAAACCGGAGGCAGGTCTGCAAGGTGCGAGATGCTTGTCCTTTGGGATGAATTATGCCAGACAATTCATAACTACTGTAATCATCATTTCTTTTTCCTCCGGCTTTGACTCGGCAATCATAATGGTAAGAGCAACCAGTGTGTGGTCGTCAATAAGTTTACCGCCGTCTGCAAACAGTACGCCGTTTTTGTCGAGAAAATACAGAAACATGGTAGCTGCAATTCGTTTATTGCCGTCAAGAAAACTGTGATTTTTGGTAATAAAGTACAAAAGATGTACAGCCTTTTCTTCAAGGCTTGGATATAGCTCCTGTCCGCCAAAAGACTGATAGATATTACCGATACTGCCTTTGAAGGAATCGTCTTTCTCCCTGCCGAACAAGGCTGATTCGTCACCAAAGCGCATATGAGAAATCACATTGATACATTCTTCGTATGTCAGTCTGTAGGTATCATTGCTTCCTTTCGGACGGTTCATGTTCTGGTGGTCATATGAATCCAGCATATTAAGAGCCTTGCTGTATTTTTCGATTATGGACAGAACCTGTCTGCTGTCAAGTGTGTTTTCGGTTCGTTTCATAACCCTTATGACTTCTCCAAGCTGAGCAATACGGCTGCTGTTTACTGCATAGCCCTGCAATATGTATTGTTTGAGTACGGAATTTGCCCATTTCCGGAATTCAACACCGCGCTTTGACTTGACACGATAACCGACTGAGATAATGACATCAAGGTTGTAATATTGAATGTCTCGGACAACTTCTCTATATCCTTCCATTTGAACTGTCGCAAAATTTGCGACAGTTGAATTGTCCAATTCTTCATGCAGTGCATTATTGATATGCTTGCCTATTGTTTTGACATCTCTGCCAAAAAGCTCTGCCATCTGCTGACGGCTTAGCCATACAGTTTCCCCGTTTACAGGAACCTCAAGTTTTACTTCATTGTCTTCTGTGTTAAATAGTACGATTTCATTCTTCTTCATAGTGTACCTCCTCTTGTATGATTTTTTGAGATACCTGTGCATTTAAGACAATAAAAAAACGCACAAGTATATTGCGGATTTACCGCAAATATCCTTGCACGTTTATGCTCGTGTATAGCCCGGCCGGATAAGACCTATAAGTATTATACCATACTGATAGCTTTAGGGGTATGTGTATTTCATCAGCTCTGTTCTTACGACCATGCCGTAGATTACAGCCTTGCTTTGCTTCGGGTAATCCTGACAAAAGACCTGCTACTGTTTTCTATGAAAACAGGGCTAGGGCTTCTTCGCTGTGAAATGCATTATACCATAAGTACCTTGATTAAGGAATTTGTATCTAGAAAACCAAATCTTTTACCAGCTTTATAAACAGTAGCGCCAGTATCCAGAAATACATCGGGCGGACAAAACGGGCGCCTTTTGAAATTGCAAGAGAGGCACCTATATAGTTGCCAAGAGCATATCCCGGAACTGCAAGCAGTACATAGAGCCATTGAACACAGCCGGACAAAGCATATGTAAGGCTGGAAATGATGCTGACAAACATAGTGATAAAACGTGAATTGCCGTTGGCAGTAACAAGATCGTATTTCAGGAACGCTGCAAAAGCCAGCATATAGAAAGTGCCGCTGGCAGGGCCGTAAAATGCGTGGTAGGCGCCTACACTGAAACCTATTACTGCTGACAGTATTATTGTCCTGCGGCGTGTGTTTTCTTTTGATCTGTCTTCTGTGCCGACATTAGGTTTGAGGACTGAGAAAACAGCAAGCACAGGGATCAGTATCAGAAGAATAACCTGCAGATACCATTCTGAAACCAGCAGATTGAGCCTTGCTCCTGCAAAACCCCCAATAAGACCGAAAGGTACTGCATATATGGCATTTTTTATATCTATTTTGCCGCTTTTGTGGAATTTTACAACTGATGTAATTACTCCGGGAAGTATTGAGGTCTGATTTGTACCTACGGCAATATGAGCAGGAACTCCTATTGCAAAAAGCACCGGAAGTGTTATTAAACCACCGCCGCCGCATACCGCATCGACTACTCCTCCTAAGAGATATGTGATAAATATTATTATTAGTTTCATTTGATCTGACTGTTCCTTTTTGCACATGCTGTGTTGTAAGCAAATGCTTTTATGATTTTCTTACTCCGGTATTTAATAATAGCATTATGGATAATTAAAATCAACCGGAATTATAACGGATATATGGTGAGTGTGAACTTATAGAGGACAGGGAATGTAAATACTATAATAATTATGAGAAAGGTGATATAAACTTTAAAATAACCGCTTCAAAGGAAGGAACGAAATATGACAGTATTCAGCTTTGTGATGAAAATAAAACCCTTATATATCAGCAGAGTGTTAAAAAGCCAGGAGTAACGGATGGCTGTTATGATACGGCTGTCGGCAACAGCATCAGATACAATTGCGTGAACCGATAATATTTTGTATTTGTAATCTTGAGATTCTGCGGACTGAAGCAATGGCATCGGGGTAAAAAGAACTTAATGTTATGCGCCCAGTCCCATTATCATCCAAATAAAGAACACACAAAGCATTATTACACTGGGTATAACTCCAAAAATACAAGTAATATAGCTTATTATATTGCGATAGTTTTTAACAGCATATGAAACACATATCAATTCTGTTACCGAAAGCGCTACTGCTCCTAATACCATTGTTTGTGAGCTGACCGGTTTTAACCATTCAATTATCAAAAAAACATAAATCGCAGCTGCCAATAATATAGAGATTGTGTTTATCCTTTTCATAGAAGTCCCTCCGGGCTGATAATAACAAAGAAAATCCGTTCACCAAATTCAGAGCTGTTGCATCCTTATAAATGATCACCGGGATTATTTTTCTTATATACTAACCAGCTTATCAACAGACTGTCTGTCAAAAGATATGCAATAAAGCCTTTTTTAATTGCGTTTTTTTCTCTTTCTGTTTTGTACTTCATTGCCTTTGAGATAAAATATCCAAATGCAGCCAGAATAATTATCAAAAACATAAGTGACATAAATGATTGTTTCATTTTAGATTCACCTCCTTATCCTGTCAGATATCAATTTGTAGTTCCATTATAATCTTTATTGCTTGTTTTGTAAATTTTTCTTCTATACCGGATTCATTACATTTCTGTACGCACAGAAGATCATACTCCTGATATTTTATATGGGATGGATTTTGGCGGGGGACACAGAATTTGATTTATTGGTATAGCCTGAAAACCCGCGTAAAAAGGAGGTTTAAGCTGCGTCATCTGAAAGTGTAATCAAATTTTTTAAGAATAGTGCTTAGCAGCTTTTTCATCAATATGTATTTCAGCAAAGGCCTTTGCAATGAAGCAGGGGCCTTTGCCTGCAATACTGTAAAAGTAATTCTATTGCCTGATGAAATGCTTGGAATAATACTCATCCTCGAAATGGTGCCTGCCCAGAACAGGTTGTATAGTAATGCAGGTGGAGACCTAGAAGAAATTTTTGCATATTACCGCATAAATTTCTTTTAGAATTCCAGTGACTCCGGATTTAATAAGAAATCGAAAACGCTCATCATTAAAATTCCATTTTCATCATAAAACGGCTTAGGTGTATTTGATGTGATAACAATTTTTTTGAAGGAATCATTTATTTTTAAGAACGGTCTGATTTCCTGTGTCATTTTTTCCTCTGTCGGCAGCATATAGGCTGATTGAATATAATAACGTTTTGAACCCTTCCTGCAAATAAAATCTACTTCCAGCTGTTTACGCATCTGCTTGCCGTTTTTCCCTTTTTCAAGAACCTGTAAATTGCCGACATCAACCCCAAAACCTCGCATCCTCAGCTCGTTGTAGATAACATTTTCCATAGAATGGGTTACTTCCTGCTGTCTGAAGTTGATTCTTGCGTTTCTAAGCCCCATATCCATGAAATAATACTTCTGCGGTGTACCTATATACGATTTCCCTTTTATATCGTATCTGGATGCTTCTTCAACCAGAAAAGCATCTTCCAGATAGTCAATATACTTTGTTATTGTAGTTGCTGTGATTTTAGAATGGTTTACACTTTTAAATGTTTTTTGCAGCTTATTAGGATTAGTTAATGTTCCAATCGCTGAAGCAAGAAAATCCAATAAAGCTTCCATTTCGCCGCACCCTCGTCTCTTTTTTTAACTGCAGGCTCCACCAAACCGCTCCACCAAAAAGTTTGGATAGTTCAGATGTTCCCACCAAACCAGCCCACTAACAAGTTTGGAGATTCCACCAAAAAGTTTGGATACCCAATCTATGTCTTTGCGCTTAACCGTATCATTCATTTGTAACCGTCAGAACTATTCCTGTTTAATATATGAATAATTCACTGTAAAAGACTCCTCCATTCCTGTGCGGTCCACATGTTTTGCAAACATTCCTATGTAATATGTACCCGGATCTAAAACAGCATCAACTCCGTATTCATACGGAATAATTATGCCTTTTTCTTCTTCCTCTGCCGCCTCAAATAACGTATCAAGCCGGTTTTCGCTTACCGGTTCTTCAAGCAGGCTGTCCTTGTATATTCCGTACACAAAACCTTTTTTGTACATACTCATAGACTCTACAAGCTCCATATGAAATGCTGTATCCTCCGTAAAGGTTACTTTTTTCTTAAAGCCGTAGCCTCTGGGACTCACCCTTTTGCTGTCTGCAAAGTCAATGGTTTTTTCAGACTCTATATAATCTGAGGCCTGAGCAGCGTATTCAGGTGTAAGCAAGTCACAGTCCTTTGAATAGTAAGGCTCCGATATGGTTGTTTTTACTGCATAGAATATCACAGCAATAAGAGCAATCCCTACAGCAACCGGTACTATTACTCCTATTCTCATATTCCTGTTTACCATAGTCTCGTCCTTTCACACTGCTGCGCTAATATCCCCACGCCAGCAGGTACCATTTGCCGCCTTCCGCCCTTGCAAGATTCCACTGCCAGCCTGTGTACTCCTCATCCGGATTCCAGGCACCTCCGCCGTTTTTCGGAGAATGAAATTCACTTACAAACTGAATACACTGTGTCAGCTCCGCCTTTATGCCGTTTGCCTCTGCAAGCTCATTAAGCCATTTGATATTCTCTTCCGAATTACATTCATCACCTGCGTATTCAATCTTGTGCAGCTCGCAGCCGCTCCAGCCCGAAAACTCTCTTTTAATCAGCCTTATGGCTGAGTCCATATCCGACTGTGAATAGATATCAGAATCTCCGTAAATAATTTCAGCATCACCTGTATTTCCGCAGGCAGTCATAAGCAGAGCTAAAGCTGCCAGTAATAATATACATATTCTTTTCATTCAAAGCTCCTTAATCCCGTAATTTCAAATCCCACCTCAGAATTAACCTATACCTCTGTACAAGCTAATCTCTGCCAGGTTCTTTATTCCTGTCCTCATCATATTCTTTAAGCGCTTTTTTAACAGCAAGCTTAACTATGAAGTACAAAACTGCAATCTGCACTGCGATTATTCCCAAACGCTCAACAAATGTTCATAATAATCGCTCCTCGTTTCCTATATAATTCGCTTTACCTCAAGCTTTAAATCATACTCATGCCGGTTGCCGTCCATATCCTCTGCTTTCAGTTCAAAATAAAAATCATCGACTGCATCCTGAATATCTCCGGGTATGGCGCCATCACCCCTTATCTGCCCCATATCGCTGTAATCGTCCTGACCCATACCGTCAGAAACACTTTTAACAAGTACAGGCTCTTTTTCTCCATCGGGACTCAGAATATAGAATCTCATAGAGTATCCGTTGATATTATCTGTATCCAGCTTCACTTCCACCTGACCGCCGTCAAAGGTTTCCTCATCTTTATTCACGACTATTACTCCGTTTGAAACCAAAAGCTCATTGTTTTCTCCGCAGACGGAATAAACCCTCAGGGTCTGACTGTCTGCTTCCTTTGAAGTGCCTGCACAGCCTGTAAGAATTGCTGTTCCGATAATCAGTACTGCTAAGAATACCGCTGTTTTTTTCATAATACTCCTCCTCATTTCACACCAATTATGATATCTGTAACAAATGTACCTTTATCAGGCTGTTTCCATTCTATATACCCATCATTTCTTTTAATCACATCAAGTATGCTCTCAGTTCCGAAGCCGTGATTGTCCCTGTCATTTTTGTCTGTCACCGGTATGCCGTTTTTAAAAACAACCTCACCCTTTACAGAGTTTACTATCTTTAAAAACACATTTTCCTCATTGTTCCTTATTTCAGTCCTTATGCTGCGGCTGCCTGCTTCACACTGCAGCGCCGCCTCATAGGCATTGGACATAAGGTTTGAGAACATCATGCACAGATCTGTTTCCGCCATATTAAATCTCTCCGGGAATTTGCCTGCAATTTCAAAGGTGATATCCTCTCTGTTGCAAAGCTCCTTGTACTGGTTGAGTATTGCATCGGAAACTATATTCCCGGAGCTTACAAGGTTGAATTTATCTCTGAACTCTCCCATGCTTCTGATATATTCCTGAAGCTTTGTGTATTCCCCCTTTGCAAGCAGGCCTGCAATTGCCGTCATATGAGCATTGTAGTCATGTCTGAATTTGCGAAGCTCTCTGTCCTTGTTCATAGTAAGCTTGTACTGCGCAGTCTGGTCCTCAAGGCATTTTTCACTTAGCAGAAGCAGACGCTTCATTGTTTTTTTCTGATATGCCAGCACCACCAGAAGAAAGAACAGCGCAAAGGCCAGCATGCCCAGAACCGAATTTTTGGTTGTATCTATACCCATAATCAGAGCTGTTTCTCTGCTGAATATCCTGATGCCGTACATGCCGCCGATTTTTGTTATGTACATTATGGTGACGGCGGGAATAAACAGAAGTCCGTTCATTTCATTTATTTTTGAATAAAGCTGTATATTCCTCACTCTGACGTAGCGCATTAAAATCATCAGGGCGGCTATGCAGACAATTCCTGAAATAAGGTAGTTGTCTATGCCTGCAAAATACGGCCCGATTTCAATAAGTTCAAGGCCCATGGCTATAAGCTGCAGTCCGTAGATAACCGAGGTTATCTCGGAAACAAGGCATATGACGCAAAAGCCGGTACCGAATATGATGATTTTGCGGCCTTTGAATATGAACATGGGTATTGTTGAGAGCATCACAAGCAGAAGCCTCTGCATCCATATATTCGTTTCATAAGCATCAAAGCACAGCTCTATAATCTCTCCCGCTGCGGCAATGGCTATGCCTGCTGCAATAAATATTCCTTTTTCAAGCTCTCTATATCCAAGCACTCCCCTGAAAAACAGCAGCAGTATCAGTATTCCAAACGTGTATTGAGCCATATAATACCTCTCTAAATGTATCTTGAGGATTTAACGCTGTAATCTCTGAAAAATGCGGCGCATTCGGTTTTTCTTCTTCTGCTCACCTTTAGTTTCGCTCCTGTATTTCTGATTACAGCAGTACCTCCCTCGATTTCTCTGACATATCTGCAGTTTATGATGCAGCCGTCGTTTATTCGCATAAATCCGTACTGCCCCAGTTCCTCCTCCCATGCCTTGAGGCTTTTTCTTATGCCGGTTTTCTTCTGACCTGATGCAAGTTCAATCTCCGTATATCCCCTGTCTGCGTTTATCATAAGTATATTGCTGCTTTTTACCGCCGCCGTATCGTCGATATATACGGTGGTTTCAAGGGATATAATGTCTATTGCGGTTTTCATATAGTTGTCAAATTCAAATTTTTTGACAGGTTTCTGCATATATCCTATGACGTTTTTGCCAAAGGCCTCTTTCATAAACTCAAAGTATGCCGTTGCAAATATAATCAGCGGGCGGTCACCTTTTGCAAGTTCATTTTTAATCTCTATGCCGCTTTTCTGCGGCATCTCTATATCAAGTATGAGT